>JAAHGL010000126.1 GCA_010692635.1 Symploca sp. SIO2C1
AGTTCTGATTAGAGGACTTGCAGCCGTAGGGCATACGGTCAAGATGCTTGCGGAGGGTAAATTCATCAGAATCCCTTTGAAACAAGAATCCCACGGTTTTAGCGTAGCGTAACCGTGGGAGTGTCAATAGTTGGATGTTTAAAAATACACCACCAGCTATTAGAGATCCTGTCTATCTGATGCATAGGCAATGGATGAGCTGCGCTCTTAACCTTGCCAAAGAAGCTGGGGAGGCGGGAGAAGTACCAGTGGGAGCTGTAATTGTTGATGATACCGGTAAATTAATCGCAGAAGCCGCTAATCGTAGAGAGCGAGATCAAGATCCCACAGCCCATGCAGAAATTCTCGCCCTACGTGCTGCTGGTAAAGCTTTACAAAACTGGCATCTCAACCATTGCACCCTCTACGTCACTCTTGAACCTTGTCCAATGTGTACTGGTGCAATCATCTTGGCACGATTAGGTTTACTCGTTTACGGGGTAGATGATCCTAAAACTGGCACAATTCGTACCGTTGCCAATATTCCCGATAGTGTTTGCTCCAATCACCGATTACCTGTCCTGGCTGGAATTATGGAATCTGCTTGCCGAACACAGCTAGAAGACTGGTTTGCCCAGCGACGTCGTAGTAAAGGCAAAAATTAGGCTCATCCCACGACTAAAGTACGTGGGATTTCGCGTCATTAGTCATTTGTTCTTTGTCCTTTGTACGCTTTGACCAATAACACTTGACAAATGACAAAGTGGTGGGGGGAGATTTCCCAATTCCCAATTCTAAATTCTAAATTCTAAATTCTAAATAATGACACTGCTAGAAGTGTCCCTTTGGTTTAAGACAAGAGTTGGTGATTACACATAAGGTAGGAGTGTAAATCAAGATGCGGTAAAAAAAATTAACCTGTGATGATGCAGCTCCACATTCGCGAACAAACCCAAGCAATGAAAACTCGGGTAAAACAGACTCTAAAGAAGTCAAATCCGACAAAAGTCTCTTCCGTTAATTCCTGTGTTAGCTATTGGTTGGCTTCCATTCTTTACCCCTTGGGTCGTCGTCTTGTAATGCCCTTGTACTTCAAGAGCTTGAAAGTGACAGGACATGAGAATATACCGGGGACTGGTCCGGTTATCTTAGCTCCTACCCATCGCTCTCGCTGGGATGCTTTAGTTATACCTTATGCTGCTGGGAAACCAGTCACTGGACGTGACTTGCGGTTTATGGTTTCGGCAGATGAATGTAAGGGTTTACAAGGTTGGTTTATCAAGCACATGGGAGGATTTCCTGTTAATACTAGACGTCCAGGAATTGGTAGTATCCGTCACAGTGTCGAATTGCTGAGGCATGGTGAAGCCTTAGTTATGTTTCCTGAAGGCAATATTTTCCAAGATGGTAAGCTCCACCCTCTCAAACCTGGTATGGCTCGTATTGCTCTGCAAACTGAATCAAGTGAACCGGATCTTGGACTGAAAATTGTGCCTATCAGCATCCGTTACAGTGATCCTGTACCTCATAGGGGTTCTGATGTCACAGTTAATATTGGTTCTCCTTTAAATGTGACAGATTATCTGAGCAACTCAACGAAAACTAGTGCTCAACAGCTAACCAATGATCTAGAAACTGCGATGAGAAATCTGGATGCAGGCAAGATTTCAGTAGATCAACTTTTGGCTCGAGCAGCTTGAGAAATATGCCAAGTATAATCTTGAAAACAAATCTGAAGTTCAGACTATCCAAGCTGTACGGTTAACTGCTTCCCAGATAAGCGATCGCACTAAAGTACTAAGTTGGGCAATTTGGTCAATTTGATGTTTTCATCCCAAATCCATTCCTTGAAGGGTCAAGAGCGAGACTGAACCTACCAAGGATTGCCAATCATTGTAAATCCTGCCCAATAATAAGGGTGTTGATACTTTGGCTCCCTCAGCATGGAGATTTGTGTCTGCCTCAGTGCCTCAGCTTTGATGGGTGCTGTCCGTAAGTAATTGTAAAACTCACTCATCAGCACCATAGTTCCTTCATCACTAACGTACCAGAGGCTAGCCAAAACTGACTTGACACCAGCTTGAATTGCTTTTCCAGCAAAGCCAAACTTGAATTTGCTATCTCCTACCCCTGTGCGACATGCACTGAGCACCAACAACTCTACTGGGGGGTTATACCACCCTAATTGTTCCAGTTGACTTAACTTTAACTTGGAATCCCACAGCTGAATGTAGGAATTGTCTGGCTTACCGGCTGTGAAGTCTGCATGCGTAGCTAGGTGAATAATCTCAAAAGGTTGTTGCTGGCGTTGTAACTTCAGATTCTCTAGAGTCAATTCTTCCTTGAGGAAAGATTTACCTGACCAAAGATTCATGATGTTAGATAACTCTTCCTCTACAAAAGGTAGAGCGGGAAATTCTCCTATAGCTTCCGTCATCCCCATTGCTAAAACATGGGCATTTTTCAGGTTTCGAGGGTGGGTATTGGTGAGAGTGAGACCGGGCATCAGTCCGATGCTATATTTTTCTACTAGAAATTTGTGACCATCATAAAGAGCAGCTAAGGGTAGGGAACGCAAGTTGATGTCCATGAGGAACACGAGGTTAGTAATGCCTTGTTTTTGTAAATCTGCCTCTAGGGGCTTAATTATCCACTCATAGAGTTGCTTCGCTGGAGTAACGTAGCTACTGCGATGTGGAGTAACCCCAACTCCATGACTGAATTGCTGCGCTACCTTCAGCACTTGAGGGCGCCTTACAGATACTTGGACTTGTTGTTGATTTTTTGCTGTAAACAACCATACTCCTAGTTGATCGTCTGCTCCTGAATTACTACCCTCTTGTGTGGGAAAAAAACTAACATAAATAACAGCAGGCTTTTCTCCAGTTTGTTGTTCGATATTGCTGGCGACATCTACAATGCTTTCAGCCAGCTCTTTTTGGATAAAGTTAAGCTGACCTTGGGCTTGATTAAGGTTAGTTTGAGTTTGATTGAGATTAGCTTCTAGTTGGTCTAATTCTCTAGTTTTTTGTCCTAACTCTTGCTGAGCATTGTGCAGTTTATTTTCTGCTGCTTGAGCTTGCACTTGCGCTTGCTGTCTTTGTTTTTGGGCATTAACTGCTGCTTGTTGTGCAGATAGAGTTTGCGCCTGTGCCTGCTGTCTTTGTTTTTGAGCATTAACTGCTGCTTGCTGTGCCTTAGCTGTTTGTTGCTGTGCAGTTTGTAACTTTTCTGTGGCGGCTGTCACCTGCTGCTTCACATTTTCTACTTCTTGGGCTTTCTGTTGGGCTTCTTTCCCCAGTTTTGTCAGTTCAGTTTTGGTAAAATTTAGCTTCTCGCTCGCTTGTTGTGCTTTTTGTGTTGCTTGATACCGTGCTGCTTCTATTTGTTGCTGCTGTTGGTTAGCTTTGACTAACGCTTGCTGAGCAGCTTTTTCTGCTTCGGTTGCTACTTCAATACTTTGTTTTGCCTCTTTCAGTTCTAATCTGGCAGAGTCCCGCTCTTTACTCGCCTGCTCTCTTTCTGAGATTACAGATTTTCGCTCTAAATCTGCTTTACCTGCCACCACCACCGCCGCCGTTGCCCCAAATAATGAGATTGCGAGGATCGCAGCACCAATGCGCATCTGTCCTTTGGCTTGCCGTTGCGCCTGAGCCAACCGCTGATTCGCTTGCTTTTCTTCCTCTAAAGCTAGTTCAACTTTCCGTCGCGCCTGAGCTAAAATCTGTTTTGCCTGTCTCTCTGCATCCAGAGCAATTTGCACATCTCGCTTGGCTAACTCTTGGCTAGCAGCTAAAAACTGGTAATCTTGATCGCTTAAACTCTTATCTGCTGCCCAAGCTTGAGCATCCTGCAATGCCTGTCCCCGCAACAACCGCGACTTATCCTCGCAGTTGGAAGTTAACCAGGCAGCTATCGCCTCCGCATAGGGGCGCAAATCTGCTAATGCGTGTTCAACCCAAGTTTGGTTAAAAACCTCCTGATAAATAGGGTTGTAAACTCTTAACTTGCCCTGCTGTTCTACTACCAAACCCGAAAGCCGCAATTCCATCTGTTCGTAGCTAGCATCCGCAGTTACCTGATCTTGTAAGGTAGGAGTGAGGGAGGTAGAAGTCAAAATTTGCTGATAGATTCCTAGTAATCTACCTGCTCTTTGCTCATTAAAGAGCAAGCGATCGCGAATTGTCCGCAAATGCTCTGGTTCATCCTGCCTTTCCCAGTTTTCAATAATATGCGATCGCACAATTTTGGGAATTGTTGTTTGTCCTTTGTTGTTTGTCCTTTGTTGTTTGGGAATTGGGAATGTCTTTTTATCTCCCTTATCTTCCTTGTCTCCCCTGTCTTCCCTGTCTTCCCCATCTTCCTTCTCTCCGTGTCTCCGCGTCTCGGCGTCCCCGCGTCCCCGCGTCCCTTCCTGCACTACTAACTTACAAAGCTTTTGAGTCAGAAATGGCTGTCCTCCTGTCCACTCTAAAACTGCTTGTAGAACTGCTTGAGGATTGCTAACTTTTCCTGCTAACCCTAAACTTAATGGTTCAGCTTCCTCTAAGCTAAGACCAGTTAATTCAATTGCTCGACCAATATTAAAGGGAGTACGTCGCTTGTCTTGAATTAAATCTGAGGGAGTCGCAACTCCAATGAGAACAAACGCCAGTCGCTGATAATCTTGATTGTCTGCTCGCTTGTTGTAGCAGTCGCGAATGACGGCAAAAAAGTCATCAATATCGAAATTTAGGCTGAGGATACTGTCAATTTCATCTACAAAAATTACCAGTTTTTGAGCAATTGATTTGAGTAAAAATTCTTCAATAAATTTGCTAAAACGGTTTACATTAGATAGCCTACTGTTATTTTCCCACCAATCATCTAAATCAAATTGCTCATAAAGCTCCAAGCTACTGACGATACTGTCAATTACCCCGGCATACCATTCCTCGGAAGTGATATCGGCAGTACCAATAGCAGTAATATCAATCGCAGCACAAGCAAATCCTTCTGCTTGCAACTGTTGCATAGTTCTGACTCTCAGAGAAGATTTACCCATCTGCCGAGAGTTGAGTACATAGCAAAATTCTCCTGCTTTTAAAGCATGATAGAGGTCTTCATCTGCCTGTCGCCTGACATAAGTAGGGGCATCAATTGGTAAGCTGCCCCCAATTTGATATTGGTAATTTGTAGTTTGTAGTTTGTTATTTGTCATGGTTAAAAGGAGCCAGCTGTAGGGGTGTTTGCGTAGCTCCGAATGCTTCACCCTCGGTGCGTTAACCACCCTTTGGTAAAGTATTGGAACAATGGGTTAGCATCAGGGCGTAGCATTTGGATAGAATAAATTTTATTGAAAGTTCTTAAATTGTTGCCCAAATGCTACGCCCCTACAGTAGGGTTGCTGAAGGTAACTCGTGAAGCATTCGGGCAAAAATCTCTCCCATATTATCAATATCATAGCATCCGAATGCTTCACCCTCGGTGCGTTAACCACTTTTTGATAAAGTATGGGAACAACCGGTTAGCATCAGGGCGTAGCATTTGGATAGAATAAATTTTATTGAAAGTTCTTAAATTGTTGCCCAAATGCTACGCCCCTACAGTAGGATTGCTTAAGGTAACTCGTGATGACATATAATCCAGACAAACACCACCGTCAATCAATTCGTCTCAAGAACTACGATTATCGACAGGCTGGTGCGTATTATGTCACTATTTGCTGTTATCAAAAGCGGTGTTTATTGGGAGAAATTATTGATGGGGTAATGCACCCTAATCTTGCCGCTAATACAGTGCAAGCAGTTTGGGATAGTTTACCACGTCACTTTCGGTTTATTGAACTGGATGCTTTTGTTATCATGCCTAACCATATTCATGGAATAATAGTCATCAAGGAAAATGATCATAATATTGGTTTGAAAAGATTGAACTCTAAGAAATTCGTTACTGAACCAAGTTTAGCCAAGGGGACTCAATCTGGTTCCTTGGGAGCAATCGTTCAAAACTTTAAATCGGTGACAACACGCCGCATAAATCGGCTCAATCGCAACCAAGGTACACTTTGGCATAGAAATTACTATGATGAAATTATCCGCAATGAGGAAGCTTATCTTAATATAAGGCGATACATCAGGGAAAATGCTCTAAATTGGGATGATGATGAGGAAAATATTAGGAAATTTCAACCAATTAACTAACTATCTAACTATCCAACCATCAACCCTGTAGGGGTGAAGCATTCGGGCGAAAATCTCTCCCAGATTACCAACATCATAGTATCCGAATGCTTCACCCTCGGTGCGTTAACCACCCTTTGGCAAAGTATGGGAACAACGGATTAGCATCAGGGCGTAGCATTTGGCAACCGTGTAGGGGTGAAGCATTCAGGCGAAAATCTCTCCCAGATTACCAACATGATAGTATCCGAATGCTTCACCCTCGGTGCGTTAACCACTTTTTGGTAAAGTGTGGAACAGTTTAGCATCAGGGCAAAAATCTCTCCCAGATTATCAATATCATAGTATCTAAATGCTTCACTATCGGTGCATTAACCACTCTTTGGTAAAGTATGGAACAGGTTAGCATCAGGGCGTAGCATTTGGATGGAATAAATTTTATTGAAAGTTCTTAAATTGTCGCTCAAATGCTACGCCCCTACAGTAGGATTGCTTAAAATAAATTGAGAACGCGATCGCATGACCAATGACCAACAACAAATGACAAACAACAAATAACCAATAACTAACTACAAGCGATCGCGAAAGTATTCCCGATACAAGTCACATAATGGCATCACTGCATTGCCTTGAAATTTCACTAGCCCCATACTCCTGAGCTTGAAGGCTTCGGCTGTCTTAATTTCAACTGGACTATCTGCTGCCACCACTTCCTTGATAGCTGCGACTAAATTTGCATTTTGTTCTAATACCAAATCCGCTTTACCAAGGGTCTATTAAAAAAAGTCGGTAGCAATGACTGGATGTTGGAAAATCTGATCCACTTCATCCAAACCGATAACGATAGGGCTAGAAATTTCGGCGAAGAGATATTTTTGAAAGTACTTGGTACATTTATTTTTGCTTCCTAGTGGTCCCTTCCAATACTTCTCTAGCTGATCTTCCAAGTCCAATTCCTCTGCAATGGTGGCACAGAACCACTGCAAAAAGAGATCCAAATTGGTGAAAAATTCAGCGTCTGCTGATTGAAAATTTAACGACGCCATCCGATAACCTGACTGGGTTGCCTGATACAGAATCCGACTCATTAAGGAGCTTTTACCCATTTGTCGGGGTGCTTTTACCCGAATCAGTGCCCCTGGCTGCACAATGGTTTCGTAACAGTCAGGCTCGATGGGGGGACGCTCTATATAAAAAGGAGAATCTAAACTAACTTGACCCTCCGGTTGCTCCCAAATGGTAGGCTCAACAGAGGCAGTTGGGATGAACATTGTTGTAGTTGTGTGACTGACTGACTGATTTGATTTCAGTTGCTCAAGTGCTTGCAATGCTTCTGTAGCAGTTGCGTAGCGCTGACGATAGTCATAACGCACCATCCTGTCGATAATGGTTGCTAAACCAGAGCTAACAGGAGCAATGTCTTGGAAGGCAGCACAACAGAATTCCCCACGGGAATCTGTAGGAATCTCTTGATTTTTAGGAGATAATCCCGTCAAGGCTTTGAGACAAACTATCCCTACTGCGTAGATATCACTGCTAAAGTGAGGCTTAAAGGCTAATTGTTCACTAGGCATATAGCCAGGGGAACCAACGGCAACTGTGAGGCTTGTTTGTCCTGAAGCATTACCTACCTGAGAGCTGACTTCTTTGACTGCACCAAAATCAATCAGCACAATTTTGCCATCTTGACTACGTCTGATTAAATTAGCGGGTTTGATATCCCGGTGGATAACTTGGTGCTGATGAACAAAGGAGAGTACTTGTAAAATATCCTGCAACAGTTCCATCACATAGTTTTCCATCAACTGTTGACCAGGAATTAGTTCTTGGCTCAGAGACTGACCTGGGATAAAATCTTGCACTAGATAGAACTCTTCGTTTTGCTCAAAGTGAGCCAACAGACGCGGAATCTGGTCATGATAGCCTAATTTAGATAAACTTTGAGCCTCCCGCTCAAATAGCCGTTTCGCCACTTCCAGGGTTGCTGAATCGTTAACTTTGGGTTGGAGTTGCTTAACTACACAGAGGGGATTGCCTGGTAAATGGCTGTCTCTAGCCAGAAAAGTTTGACCAAATCCGCCGCCACCTAGATGTCTGACGATTTGATAGTGGCCTGCCAATATGGTTTCCATCTTATTGAATTCCTTCAGCGAATGAGCCTCTGGGGATTGGGTGTTTGCGTAGCGGTATCAGGTATTAGATATTAGGTTACCAAAGAAGGAATAAGGTGGTAACTGCTCTATCGTAACCGGATTTGTCAACACCATTACTCTATTTGTAGGGTGTGTTAGCGTAGCGTAACGCACCTTTGAATTTATATATGGCGTAGCTGCGTAAGTCCTGATACTGAATCAGTCTTATAGCATGTCCCACTTTAATTTGATAGCTCATATCTGAGTAGTATTGCTAAACTTTACACCTAATATCTAACACCTAATACCTAACACCTTTTATACTGCAAACTGAATATTGACCAGCAAAATGTTCTAATAGCAACCGATGGATGAAGATGTAGCCACCGCCCACTTTTTGCAAAAAAATTAGCCGCGTAGCATAGTTGAGAAAACGCGCATAGTTCCAGGGAATATAACCACTGAAGTACAGGACCAGGTGCAGGTTAAGGTGTTGCAGACAGGCTATACCCGCCGGACAAAATAGCCCAAATAAAAGTCCAACAAAGGCTCCAATCATAATGGGGACATCTAAGCAGTAAGCAAACACTCCCATTGCCACCACTCCTATGAGAGTAAAGATCATGGTATTTTGAACTGATTGCCATATCCCTTGATTGGGTATGGTACTTGTCTCAATACCACCACCAGTTAAACCACGAAGCAAGACAAAAATTACTCCAGTTCCTAGCCCACTGCAACCATAAATTAAGCCTTCTTGTATCGCTCCAGCTGGTCCACTACTGAGCCCAATAATTAATCCACTACTGAGCCCAAAAATTAGTCCGACAATTAGCCCTACATATGCACCAATAACTAAGTTTTTTTTTGCTTTTATCCATGACCACTTGAGATGTTCAACTGGTTCGATCTGATTGAGAATTAGCCCCAGAATTAGCCCTGCGATTAATCCACCTCCTAATCCCAAAATTAGCCCACCCATGAGTATAACTCCCTTGCCCAAAATCAACTCTATACTCAACCCACCACCTAGCCCAATAATTAATCCACCCGTCAGAGCAATACCAATGGCATACATCCATTTTTGCCAGTTAGTTTCCAACCAACTAGGTTGCAGATGTTCAATTAAAAAGACGGTTTGGGATTTCTCAGACATCTGCTTTGCTAGCCAAATCAGCCAGCGTTTTGTCTGCTCTTTAGGATACAAACTATTAGTACTTCGACGATTAAACATCCTTTCTACATAAGCATTAAACAGATGTTGGCGCAGTTGTTCTAAATTATTACTGGGTAACTCGTCAATAGACATTCCCTGGTAAGCAAGGGTCATAATGTTCAGCATTAAAGGAGACTGTGCCAACTCTTGCAAGATGGCATCAGTTTCCAGAGCTCTGCTGATTGCTCTTAGTTCTGAACCAGCACTGGCAAGGTATTGCTGAATTTGTGAGAGGGTAAGCGATTGCAAGTAGATAGCTGCTTGAAATCGTAGGCGTAGGGAGAGGGCTTCATAGTCTCGGATACGGCTACAGACTACCATCTCAGTTTGTCCATATTCCTGATGGAAATGATTTAAGGCATTAACGCAGGCTTCCCTCTGTTGTGCTTCTACTTCATCCAATCCATCTAGTAAGAGTAGTAATTGCTGTTGATTAACTAAATTCTGACCAATTTCCTGAGAAACTTGATATTTTGTATGGAGTTCTTGCACCAGCCAATCGGTAATGGTTTGCTTTTGTCCACTCCAAGAGGAAAGGTTAAATACTACTGGAATCGGTTGGGTAAGATCTGACTCAGTTTGCTTAATCAAATCGCGAGTCAACTCCAGCAAAGTGGTAGTTTTCCCGGAGCCCGGTTCCCCCAAAATCAGAAGAGTTCGTCCCGCTCCCATTTCCTCAAATTTGTCTAGGAGGCGTGTACCAGGAGGTAGGGGCTGCTGGGGTGTCTCAGAACTCTCCCACATTAGACCCCAAGGGCGCTCCACGGCGTTACTTCGTTCTTCTAGCCCTAATTCAATTAAGGCTTTACCGTGCAAGGAGGTTTCTAAGACACCTTTAACCCAGTAATTTTTCACCTTGTTCAGTAAAATCTGGCGGTTCCGATATTCCTGCCGACTCAGAGGAGTGTCTGTATCTGAGTTTCTCTGTCGGGCAATAGTTTGGGTGGAATTTCCATTCTCCGCGTCTCCGTGTCTCCGCGTCTCCGCGTCTGTTTGCTCGTTTCCCCAACCCTTTTTTCGTTCACCCGGAGGCGGAGATGACATCGGAATAGTCGGCGTGTTGCAACTAATAAGCCTCCCTGGGAAATTCAGTTGCTCGAGTGCTGCTAGAGTTTGACTGGCATTCTTGTAGCGCTGACGATAGTCATAGCGCACCATCTTGTCGAGAATAGCACCAAAATCAGGACTGACAGGGGTGATACTTGGGCAGGCAGAACAACAGAACTCGCCACTATCATCAGTGGCTATTTCCTTCGTGCCTGGAGATAGCCCGGTTAAAGCTTGCAGACACATCATCCCCACAGCATAGATATCACTACTGAAGTGAGGCTTACCAGCTAGTTGTTCACTTGGCATATAACCAGGGGAACCTACGGCAACCGTGAGGCTGGTTTGTCCCTGGGAACTAATGGTTGGAGTTCTCACCTGTTTCACTGCACCAAAATCAATCAGCACAATCTTGCCATCAAGGCTACGTCTGATTAAATTAGCCGGTTTGATATCCCGGTGGATAACCCGCTGCTGATGTACAAAGGAGAGTACCTGCAAGATATCCTGCAACAAGGCAATCACCTCAGCTTCACTCAGCTGCTTGCCTGGAAGAATTTCTTGCCCTAGGGGCTGACCTTCGATAAACTCTTGGACTAGATAAAATTCTTCATTTTGCTCAAAGTGAGCCAATAGGCGAGGAATCTGGTTATGGTTACCTAATTGGTATAAGGTTTGAGCCTCCCGTTCAAATAGGCGTTGCGCCACTTCCAGCATTGCCTGGTTACGAACTCTCGGCTGAAGCTGCTTAACTACACACAGGGGGTTGCCGGGTAAATGATTATCTCTAGCTAGAAAAGTTTGACCAAATCCTCCACCACCTAGATGTTTGAGGATTTGATAGTGACCCGCCAGTATGGTTTCCATTGTGGTGTTTCACCATGCGCCTGATAATCATAGTAAACCACAAGTTTATCTAGCGTTTGCTGAAAAAGTCGATTGATTCGGGTTTTGAAGTAATGAGTAATGAGTAATGAGTAATGAGTGATGAGTAATGAGTGAATTACCCCTCGATTAGCTCCCAGATTTTTTCAATTGTGCAAGCAAATTGAGCCAAAAGGTATAATTTCCACGGCACTTATTTCGCTTGCAAAATGCTTGAAAGCTTTGTTGGGCATAGCTTCCACACTTATACAGCAAGCCCTATCTAGACGTATTTAGGACTTACGCACTCAACTCTCATGGTGAGGTGATACTGAAGCATCACCGGCCGTCTGGAGATCCTTACTAAGTTAATATAGTAGAAACATCGACTGCGGCTGCTGAACCAAAGTCTTCTTAATCTCTACACATGACGCGGGTCACTTTGTCCCGCAAAGGATACTTATGCAGCCGAAAAATCTCAATCGACTCCTCCGAGCTTTGGCTCGGAAGGGTTTAGATATAACTTACACTCATCAGACTTATTCTGTTCGCCTCCATCATTCCTCTGATGCACCAGCAGCTGAAGTACTCATTCCAGATGGCTTACCGGTGGAAGCCAAAGCGCTTAAACAGCTAGCAAATCTTGCTAATGTTCGTCATCCTGTCGGTGGTAAGGTTTGCCGTGCCTGTGCTACTCCTGATTTTCATCCCGGTGACGCTGGAGTTGCCATTGGCTAGGTGGTGCAGACGGAAGGTATGATTATTCCCGCTGCTGTTGGTTCAGATATCAATTGTGGGATGCGATCGCATGTTGTTGATTTATCCTTGGAGAAGTTCCTGGAAAAACGCCATTCCTCTATTCCGCTATCAGAAAATTGCTGTAGCACCAAGGAGTATGCCAGGAATGACAAAAAAAACACCAATGATATAAGCGAATGCAATGGACTTTCTTTCACTAGCAACGGCGGCTAGAGTTTCTGCACTCAAAATTGGCAAGCGACAAAGAAAGGGAATGTCATAGATGAGAATTACCCCAAGAGTGTTGTAGAGCAAGTGAACCATAGCAATTTCTACGGCGGGGACTGCTTCGGTTCCAGAAACGGCGGTTGCTGCTAGCAAAGCAGTAATACAAGTACCAATATTGGCACCGAGGGTAAAGGGATATATTTGTGCCAACCCAAATACACCTGAACCTGCCAACGGTACCATCAAGCTAGTAGTAGTTGAGGAAGATTGGACGAGAACTGTCATTAAAGTACCAGCAGCAATACCAGCAATTGGACTTTTGCCAATTGCTGTATGGAGAATATCTTTAGCACGATCTACCATCAGGACTTTGAGCAGTTTACCAATAAAGCCAATAGTCAAGAAAATCAGACCAATTCCTACAATGATCAAGGCAATACTGTCAAAAGGTGCAGGTAAAAAGTGAGTTATTTCTTTAAACAAACTCACAAATGGTTTAGTAGCAGCTTTGACGAAATTAAAATCTTTCACACTCATCGAACCACCGCCCACCAAATTCTGAGCCAGAAAAAGTGCAATCTTCTCCAGGGGATGAAATAAAATTTCAAAGGGCAGAAAAATAACTACATTGAGTAAGTTAAAAAAGTCATGAATTGTAGCAGCCGCAAAGGCTCGCTTAAACTCACTCTTATCCCCAATATGACCCAAACTAACTAAGGTATTGGTAATACTAGTACCGATATTTGCGCCCATGATCATTGGTACAGCAGTGGTTACAGGTAAGCCTCCAGCAACCAAACCAACAATAATTGAGGTTACGGTACTTGATGATTGGATGAGTGCTGTCGCGATGGTACCGACTATTAGTCCTAAAAAAGGATTAGTTGCAAAGGCAAATAGTTCTTGAGCTCTTTCTCCCGTTGCCGATTTAAAGCCCGTACCAATCATGCCAACTGCGGCAATCAGAAGATATACTAATAGTAGAATACCAATCCATTGCAGAAGTTGGTTACCTTTGTTTTTCGGTTGGCTTCTTTCTATCGGTTGCTCTGCAATGTTACTCATGACTCATGACTCTCGAGAAACTCTGAAAAGCTAATAGCTAATGGCTAATGGCTAATGGCTAATGGCTAATGGCTAATGGCTAATGGCTAATGGCTAATGGCCATTGGTGACAAGTTAAGGTAAAGATGTCGTTGTCAAGGGAGACGCGGGGACGCGGAGAGGAAGAAGAGGAAACACAAATTTTCTGACTCCTTGGTTATTTCCATATATAGGTTTTTTTGAGTCTCAGAACTCTATATATGGGAGTTGACAAAATGCACGACTCTTTAACTTGTCACCATTGGCTAATGGCTATTAGCTATTAGCTAATCTCTTTAAAGAGCTGAAATTATGGCACTTGCTCCCAAAGCAAGCGATATAGCTGTAACGGTTCTTCTTTACCCTTAACCTTCACCGGTGGAATCTTTTCCAAAGGCAGAGTGCGATCGCTAAGCTTGGCAAAAGTACCTTGGGAAATCAGAATCTCACCACCCTTAGCAACTCCACAAATCCGACTAGTCACATTAGTAGTATCTCCAATAGCCGCATACTGAATTAGTTTTTCTGAGCCAATGTTTCCTGCTGCTACTTTGCCAGTATTGAGTCCAATATGGATGCTAATTGTTCTTCTACCCTGCTTTAGCCATTTTTGATTGAGGCGACGCACCGCCCACTGCATAGCAATTGCAGCCTGGATGGCTTGCTCTGGATCATTTGCTTGCTGATAAGGAGCACCCCAAATCGCAAACAAAGCATCTCCAATGTACTTCTCTAAAGTGCCTTCGTAGGCAAAGACAATTTCCTCCACCATCACTTGGAAATATTCATTAAGCATCTCAATTACCTGGCGTGGTTCCATTTGGGAGGACATTTCCGTAAACTGGCTAATATCACAAAATAGAGCTGTCACTTCCCTATCCACAATTGCTAAGTTGCCTTCCTCTCTCAGTTTTCTACTAACCGCTTGGGGAAAAAAACGCTCTAGTTTATTACGCATTAATGCTTCAGCTTGTATCTCTTGGTAAAGCTGAGAATTGTCAATAGCGATCGCTGCTTGGTTAGTCAGACAAGTCAAAAATTCTAAATCTTCGCCCGAATAAACATGGGATAAGGACAAATTATCGACATATAACACCCCAATTACTGACTCTCGTGGTTTAAGGGGAGCGCACATCGCCCCATGGATACCTTGCAAGATAACAGACTCTGAATTACTCAGTCGTTGGTCAATACAAGCATCATCAGATAAAATAGCTGTCCCCTGGTTGCGTACAAAATTGGTAATCTTTTTGCTGTATAATTGTTCTATTATTGGGATACCTGAGCGCAACTTCAACGCTTTTTGTTCCAGTTCCCCAGTTGATGGATTAACCAAGAGAATAACTGCTCGATCTACATGCATAATCCCCAACAGTTGGTCGAGAATTTTCTCCAGTAGCCTATCAGGTTCCTCAGGAGAAGCAAATTCTTTGCTTACCTCTAACAAGATTTCCAATTTAGCTATTGCTCGCTGTTGAGCATCCTGTTGTGGGAGCTTGATGAGTGAGATATCTGTTTGCTCAGGAGCTAGTGAGTTGAGTATAGTGATTCTGGTCTGTTCCGGTGAGACTTGCTTGATAATTGAGATCCCAGAGTCGGGATCATTGTTGAAAAGTTTTTGCCTAGAACCAGCTATCACCTCAACAAATTGGAAACTGAGCTTGCCAAAATGAATTAAGTCCCCATCTTGGAGTTGACTTTGGTTAACTTTGATCTCGTTAACAAAAGTACCATTGAGGCTCTGCAAATCTGTGAGCGTAACGCCATCCTCGGCAACAGCAATTTCAGCATGTTGACGGGAAAGACTGCCATCCATTACCACAATACTGTTGTCCATCTCACGTCCAATAGTATTGATACCAAACTGCAATTGATGAGTTTTTTCTTCAGAAGTCCCAGGAGCATAAATTAAATATGGCACACCACATCCTCACTATTGCTCAAATTCGATCTCCTTGCTGATCTTGTTCTACAACTCAGTAGAGTTTGATTTAAGAACTGTGGGAATTTGGGTTACTATTGTTGAGGCTATTTGTTCTGGCGTATCACTTCCATTTATCCTAATGTGTAAGTCTGCTTCTGCATAAAGACTTCGCCGCTGCTCTAAGATCTTTTGCAAAGTCTGGGCAGGATCAGCTTGCTTTAGGAGAGGGCGAGTTGTATCTTCTTTAAGACGCTCTATTAGTACTTCTACTGGTGCATCTAGCCAAACAATTAAGCCGTGGTGTAGGTAACTCCAGTTAATTGGCCGTAGTACAACACCGCCACCGGTAGCAACGATCAATTTAGTATAAGCCGATAATTCAGATAATACTTGACTTTCCAGCTCTCGAAAAGCATCTTCTCCACTTTCAGCAAAAATCTCATTAATGCTTTTACCGGCAACTTGCTCAATCATGACATCTGAGTCGCAGAAACGGTAACCTAGCTGACTGGCTAGTAGGCTTCCTACAGTAGTCTTACCAGAACCCATCATACCAATGAGAAAAACATTGATTCCTGCTAATAAATCATTCACTTAAATACTTACCCTCGTTCACTATCTCTCTGTGTCATTTTAACTTCTGCTGAAAGCAAATGCTTGTGGTGTGATCAGGCTTATTGGGGAAAGTTTATGCTCACTTCCTTAGGGCTTACTGCATGACCTGTAAGCTATACCATACAGTTTTTTTAAAGGATTTTCAACCAATCCTTGTGCAAGGTTTTTGTCTATAGAGCTCAGATCTTGCACCGTCGTGAGAAATTCCCATTCCACCTACCACCTAACACCTAATACCTAATGCCTAATACCTATGCCAACGAGAATTACGACTTATTCAGCAAACCCTACTTAGCTAAGGTTGACATTAAGATAGAGAAAACTGCGTTGATATTCAGATATTCAGATGCCTTACAGCGATTTCGACCTGAGACGGGTCAAGCAAGAATTTGAATTGACCATTGATGAGCAACCTGATCTATTCGCTGAGATTGAACCAATAGAAGGAAGTCCACTATTGTCTAACACTCTCGATGAAACTGTGCAACTGGCGATTTCAATCAACACGGAAAAAGCTCGTTCTGAACTAATTATCGCACCGGTACTGTTAGAGATTAGGCGACGGGCTAAATTCCCAATTAGTCTTTTTTCAGGAACTGAATTCAACATTGCTCCCAATCGAGGGCTGAGTGGATATTGTGACTACATTCTAAGTCGCTCAAAAGAGCAATTGATGGTGAATACTCCTGTTGTAATGGTTGTAGAAGCCAAAAATGAAAATATTAAGGGAGGGCTAGGACAATGTATTGCTGCAATGGTGGCAGCTCAGATGTTTAATCAACAGGAAGGTAATCATATTTCAACTATTTATGGAGCTGTGACAACAGGTGAAATATGGAAATTTTTGTTTTTATCTAATTCAGTAATTTCTATTGACTTAAGTGACTACTATATTGTAAGAGATGTGGGCAAAATTATAGGTATTCTCAATCAGGGAATTGGAGATGATTGCTTGGTTAAAAAAGGGCGATAAGCTGTTGCGTAAACCTTCTATTACCTGATTCTATCGTCCATTACCTGATTCAATTGTTCCCACCAACTTTCGCAAAGCTTGGTCTTTTTTCCCTACACCCCACACCCTGCCTAATTTTCAAGTACCTTGTCACCCCCTGAGGGTATGATCTGTAGGTACTAGTGCAGCTTGGCGGAAATAAGTTACCAGTTAAAAAAGGTTAAAAAGCTTGTACAGTAAGCTTTCTTCCCTCCTGCCTTCTGCCTCCTGCCTTCTGCCTTCTCGTACTAGTGCAATTCGTCAGAAGGCAGGCCTAATGAAAAAATTTTCACCACCATGAATGAAAATCAACCTCTCCGCATCTCTGCATCCCCGCATCCCGGCGTCTATAACACCACCGTTGCTAGATTTTTATTCTTCATCCTTCACAATTGTTCTTTACTCCTGATTGCGACACCAATTGCTGCTCAAGGAGCTCCAAAACCTGAGCTAGCTCAGCTTCCAACCCTTCCGGATCTAATTAACGATGTTGACCCTCCGGATGTAGTACTTCCTGAACCAGAACCTCAACCAGCAGTGGAACCGTTACCTCCCTTGGAAGAGTTACTACCACAGCTAGAAATATCTCCCGACACTCCTCAACCAGTATTAGGGGATAACCCAAGCGAGATTATGATCGAGCAATTTAAGGTAGTTGGCAGTACCGTATTTAGTGCAGAAGAACTAGCAGCAGCGCTAGAGCCTTTTACCAAACGTGCCATTTCTTTTGCCGAACTACTCCAAGCTCAAGAAGCGATTATTAAACTCTACCGAGAGCGAGATTATATTACTTCTGGAGCCTTTATTCCTCCCCAATCTCTGCAAGGGGGTATCGTCACTATTCAAGTAGTCGAAGGGGAAGTAGAGGCAATCGACATTAAAGATACCAGGCGACTTAATCCCAGTTATATCAGGAGCCGTGTAGAACTGGGAACTACAACTCCCCTCAATCAGGAGCAGTTACTCGAAAAATTACAACTACTGCAACTTAATCCTTTAATTGAAAACTTGCAGGTGGAGTTAGCCGCAGGTTCGAGTCCCGGTAGAAGTGTGTTAGAAGTTAAAGTACAAGAGGCTGATGTCTTTACTACTGAGCTGAGTATAGATAATCAGCGATCGCCTAGTGTAGGTAGTTTACGCCGACGCCTTCAAGTCTCCCACGGTAATCTCTTGGGATTTGGAGATCGCTTTGACTTTAGCTTTTTCAACACTGAGGGTAGTATTTCCTTAGAAAATATCAGTTACAGCTTCCCTATCAATCCCCACAACGGCACTATCGCCTTCTCCCACAGTCGCAGTAGGAATAACGTTATTGAAGAACCCTTCAATATCCTGGATATCGAGTCTAAATCCCGCGCTTATGAACTAACCTACCGCCAACCCCTCCAGCAAACTCCTACAGAAGAATTGGCTTTGGGGTTAACTGCTTCTCGCCAGGAAGTACAAACCTTTCTCGGCATTGATAACATCGGTCCTTTTCCTCTATCTGAGGGAGCTGATGATAACGGGGAGATCAAAATTTCTGCTCTTCGTTTCTTTCAGGAATATAGTAAGCGGAGTAGTCAGGATATCTTTGCTGCGCGATCGCAATTCAGCTTCGGTATCGGTGGTTTTGGTGCTACTATCAACGATAGTGAGCCTGATAGTGAGTTTTTTGCTTGGCGGGGTCAAGCCCAATATTTACGCCTCCTAACCTCAGATATTATCCTGCTTTTAAGGTCAGATCTGCAATGGTCAAATGAACCCTTAGTTGCTCTAGAACAATTTAGCCTTGGGGGAGTTCTCAGTGTTAGAGGTTATCGTCAGGCTGCTCTATTAGCAGATAAAGGTTTATTTGCTTCTGCCGAACTCCGTGCCACAGTTCTCCGTATTCCTGAATGGAATGTTAGCTTCCAGTTAGCTCCTTTTTTTGACTTTGGCACTATTTCCAATAACTCTAACAATGAACTAGAATTTAGTAATCTCTACTCTCTGGGAGTAGGTTTAAGATTCTCGTTAGGAAACAGTTTTTTTGCTACGCTAGATTGGGGCATTCCCTTGGTTAAAATAGATAATCCCGGTAACTCTTTGCAAGAACAAGGTCTATATTTCACGATGGAATACAAACTTTTTTAGTTATTTTCTCTTTGAAAGCCGAGGTCTTATATCAAGTTCGTTTGAATACTTACACTTTGGCTGCAACAAGGCAGAAGGCAGAGGGCAGAGGGTAGAAGGAAAGGAGCAAGTTTGCAAGGTAGAACGAAATGATAACTGTTTATCCGAACTTGATATTAAACCAAATTAATCAATTATCAATTATCAATTATCCATTATCAATTATCAATTATCAATTATCCATTATCCATTATCCATTATCCATTATCCATTATCCATTATCCATTAATAACAGGTGAGTAATCAAAAATTAGATTCTGTTTATTCTCAAGATATGCCAACAAAAAAAACTTGGTATTCTTCCGCAGTAAGTGCATATGATAAGACAAGACCAAGCTATCCCCAGTAAATAATCAATCGTGTTTTAGAACTAGCTCAGATTTCCACTGATGGACGTATTCTTGAAATAGGATGTGGTCCGGGTAATGCAACTGTTGCCTTTGCGCAGATGGGTTTTTCTCTACAAAGCTGCAAATGCTTTGCAAGAAAATGGTTCTCTGATCCTCTTGTGGAATGTGATTCCTGAACCTAGTCCGAGCAGGTATGATTCAGCACTAGAAATTTATCAAACTTACGCCCCTTCTATTCCACCTTACGAAGATCAGGAATCTCAGAAAGCAAAGTTGAAGGGGATTGAAGAAATGGTAATCAATTCTGGAAAGTTTGTCGATTTAGTATCTGGTTGGATTGAGTGTCAAGCTATGTACAGTATTGATGAGTATTTAGCATTACTCAGTACTCTTTCTCCCTACCTGAAGCTAGAACAACATAGCCGGGAGCTTCTATTTAAAAACTTGAGGGAGATTATGGAGCAAGATGCTGAGGACAGGATTAATGTGTCTTACTTGTCTGCTTTTCAGGTTGCACGCAAGTATACGTAAGGGTGTAGCATAGTCACTAGGAAGTGCGATCGCACTTCCTAAACTTCTACAATATAGAGAAGACATAACCTCATCTAACTTATCGCTACTTCAACAAAATTATTAACTGCACGATTTTCTGACACCAAGTACGAGCACACTACCAATCCTTTGTGACTCCCATAGGAAGACCTACTCGCATAAAAAACCTAGCAAAAGCCTGTGACAAATGCTCACGATAGGGAGGACGTAAGCGAAATCTTAGTTTTCCTCTTTTTTGCAATAGTGACTCAAGAAAAATACGCGGTAAAGTGTATACATTCTGAAAATCAACCACACGATGAGTTAAACTAAGCTCTTCAGTACTTCCCTCATTTAGCATCGCTAAGTTCCAAATATAACCATTTTTTATATCTTCACAAGTTCTTATCCATGCTCTTGATAGTTTTGTTTGACCTCGTTCTTTCATAAATTTTTCCCATTCTTCCTTATATTCCTCCAGTGACAAATGAGGACATAGGATTACATTTTCTACTTTATTGTTTTCAAGATCACAAGCTTGAGTCATCACCACAACGTCAGCTCGAATTACTTCAATTGCTGACTTCAGCATTTCAACTTCTTTACCAGTTTCTGGTTCAAGGGGTTTAGAAGCCCAACACACTACAGGACAGTCAAAAATAATGTCACCCTGAGTTAGTTTGGTATTTGCCTCTACTAGTCCGCGCATTTCTTGATTGCCCCACATCTTAGGATGGACAGCACCATGCGTGAACATATGGCGACCGATTTCAATCCATTCTGGAGACTTTGATACCAATTCGAGAAATTTG
>JAAHGL010000127.1 GCA_010692635.1 Symploca sp. SIO2C1
TCCACAGACAGATTATTTCTTCTCCTGAGCAATCTAGTCTCTATAACATCGCCCTCAGTCATGATGGTGCAAGCACTACTGCTGAAGCGGAGTACATCATTAGCAGCACCAAGGAGGGACTGACTATCTGGGATTTGGAAACCGCTGAGTTAGAAGCAATTCTGGAAGAAGAGTCGATGAATCATTTGGTTGTCAGCTCTGATGGCAAGCTCTTAGCAGGAATTACCAATAATTCATACAATCAAAATACCAAAATCCAAGTATTACAGCGTCCATAAAGTCAAAAATTTGATGTAGGGGCGAAGCATTTGGGCGATAATTTATTGATGAAACCCAAGGTATATAGTCCAAATGCTTCGCCCTCCGGCAGGTGAGAAAACGCGCTATACCCGTAGGGTTAGCCTCGGAAGTATGAATTATCAGTTAACATAATCATGAAATTTAAAGGTTCCATAGAGCCAAATTGCGATGGTTTTGAAGAACTATTTGAGGCAGTAGTGAGTCAGTTAGCTGGCTCTGAAACTCAATTAGCAGTTTGGCTACTCCAGAATAATATTGATTTTTCCTTGATTGAACCTCAGCCCATTGGAGCAGAATCTCCATTTCCAGCAAGCAATAGCGTACTTGCCGGTTCTAGTTTACTCATTAAGCTAGATTCCAGTAATGTGGAGAAGGTTGTGCAGCTTTTTACAGATAATGATCGCTTAGGGTTTGAAATTTTACATATCGAAATTGAAGCCAAAGGTTTTGTTCAATTTGCGGCTTATGATCACTTTTCTGCTGTATTTTTCGGTCATGAAATTTCTCTTGAAATGCTCGAAGCTCTTCAGAGTCGTGAAATAATTGAGGGCTATCAAATATTTGATAGTAATGAGCTTTAGAAGGCAGGATGCAAGGGGCTCCGAGGCAGGAGGAACAAGAGTTTTCCTTACCTAAAAAGAAGATAAGAAAAAGCTTTCATGCTTTTCCCTTGGAGCCTTCTGCCCTCTCTCTTACCTATTGCCATACTCGGAGACTCGGTGTTTATTCAGAGATTAGCCATTAGCTATTAGCCATTAGCCATTAGCCATTAGCTATTAGCCATTAGCCATTAGCCATTAGCCATTAGCCATTAGCCATTAGCCATTAGCCATTAGCCATTAGCCATTAGCCATTAGCCATTAGCCATTAGCCATTAGCCATTAGCCATTAGCCATTAGCCATTAGCGCATGAGCGTATTTCTCGAGAGTATTAAGGTTCCTTACCCGTCAAAGTCCATAACACATAACCTTTTTGGGGAGAAATTTTCTTGCCTGTTTTGAGATCACGCACTTGAAAATGAAGATGAGGACCAGTACTATTACCTGTGTTTCCAGTACCAGCAACTGGTTTCCCTGCCGCTACCTTAATCTGAGGAGCACCAGTTTCGGTAAGACACCAAGACAGATGAAGAGCATCAAACTTCACAGAAGGCAAACTTGGAGAACTCATCGTGGCTACTAAACCACCACCTCCGGAATCATACCAACATTTCAACGTCGTTTGGCTTCCAGATTTGCCAATGGCGTAAATAGGAGTGGCGGTAGGAGTATCTAGATCTACTCCACCGTGAAACTGCCATTTTCCAGTAATGGGATGAATCCGTTTGCCGTAGGGAGATACAACTCGGTAGCTAGTAACCTTGTCTCCAACTTTTAGGGTTTTTTTGAGCTCAGGTTTCCAAGCAGTAACTCCAGAACTACTTCCCTGTTTCTTCACCGGTTGAGGTTTAGTCACCTTAACTGGAGAAGGCTTTTGCTGAGGAACATTTTGAGCTCTAATTGAGGGAGGCTCAAAGTTCAATGCTACAGGTTTGGCTTCCTGACTGGAGGAAACGACAGAAGAGTTGCTCTGACCCTGAAGAGTAAAATCCAGCACCATTAACTTAGCATCAATTGCCTTGGAAGGAACCGAATTGGCATTGAAGCTCAACGCCAAAGACTCTACTTGAGGAGAATGGGAGGGAGTAGAAACTGCTGGAGAAGGAGATTGTATTTCCCCAAGATGTAGCTGGAGAACATCACTTATGAGCTCTACACGCCGTCTTTGATCTAAACCAATACATTGCCACCGCCAAAGTTCTGAATCAACCCTTAAACCTGCAAGACGCTGCTGATAGTAACTATGTCTTTTACAAATGCCGAACAAGCCGCTGGCATCAAGTGCTCCCTTTGCGTTACGGAAAGCTTCTACCCGCGCCCAGATGTAAGAGGCTTTGCCCCTGAGTCCCAAATCTAAGGCAGCTTTATATTGAGGTACAAACTCTGGTCCAGCTGAGTTAGACTGATTCCACACATCTGTCCCATTGACCAAAGCTGGGAGATGCTCAGTAGGATTAATACCTAAATCTTTCATCTGTTTTGCGATCGCAGAGCTTTGCTTTTTTAAGGAAGCTAGGCAACGCTTATCGGCTTCAGCTACTGTAATATTTGCAGCACGATTCCAGCTACAAAATCCTCTGTTAGTAACGTGGTTACCTGGATCAGTATGACCAGAATACAACGAAGTAGCCTCCCCAGACTGAGTAAAATTACCCTCAGCAACTCCCACAGCAATGCTACCAGGAGATTTGGGAGTGGCAAACAAGGAGGCAGGAGAACGAGAAGAAGGTGCTTTTTTCGTGGCTTCAGCAGCTAAAACAACTGTTTGCTTGAATATCAGCAGCCAGCAACCAAAGAAGATCTTGAAGATGCAGTATTTCATAAGGCAAGGGTAGGGGGAGCACCAACGTGCATTGGTGTCAACTTAAGCTAGAGATATGTGATAGTGAAGCATCACCGGCCGTTTGGAGATCCTTCGCTATCGCTCAGGATGACATTAGGACTTACCCAACTACACCACATATAGAGTCAAAGGTGCGTTACGCTACGCTAACACACCCTACAAATAGAGGCTTTGCGTAAGTCCTGACATAATTCTGTTACGGTGCATAAGTCCTAGATTTTTGAGCAGATTGAGTCATCTAAAGATGACTTTAGCTATTAGCAAGGAACTTAAGTTCCTTGTGGGGCAAGGATTTCACCTTAAGTTGACACCAATGATCGACGTGCGCCCATTGATTAATATGTGCTCATGTACCGGGGTAAATTCGTGTATCAACCTACAACCGCGTTTATGGTAAGACACAACGTTGGGAATACATTAAGGTTGTTGCAACATTTGTTGAATAATTTCCTTAGAAGGCTCAACCATCGCCCACTGTCCATTGGCTTGCTTGTTCAACAGAGCTAACTGTACCTGATTACCTGTACCAATAGATTCTCCCCTCAGCCGGGGTACATATTCAGGCGATCGCAATCCGCAGATCCGCAGTAAGTAAGCTGCTACTTCCTCGCTGGAGAAAATTGCACATTCAGAGTTGTGAGGCTGTAAGCGACCATTATATGGAGCATACAAAGGTTTACCATTTAAGGCGATGGAAATGTCACCTAGTCCACCAAGCACCTGATGCTCAGCTATACTATCCCCCGGTTGCAGTTCCCATTTTTGAGTAAGCTGAAACTGTCTGGGTACTTCGGCTGGGGGTTGGGAGTCACAGCCAGGAAGGAAGAGCAGTAAGATTGAGGTAGCTGTGGTCAGCCCTCGATTAAGGAAATTAAAGACGTTTGAATCCATATCCCACATAGTTTTTTCCCTCATATAAAACAACAAGGGAAGTTTGTGGGTCAAATGCTAAAGGATAAGCCTCTCGCTCGGTTATTGCACCAACGCGGATGTTTAAGGCTGGTAGTCGGCAATAAGGCTGTTTGAGGATTTGCTTGACTTTATCCCGTTGAGTATAAGTGGGAACGTCTGAAAGTTTGTTTAACTGCTCTTGGGATACTACCACATCAGGCTGCACAATTTCTGTACAGATTGAGCTACGTTCTAGGGGACGCTCTCTGGTACTTTCCAAGGGAGGATTCAAGGGCAACTCTAGTACGGCTAATAGATAACCAATCAGCAGTAAACAACTACTGGTTACTAAAGATTGCCAATTAACTGGTGGGGCTTTCCATTGTTGCATAATCGCTTTCCATTGCTGCATAAGATACAGGAACCTCCTTCAACTAACTTCTGTCAAGGGATTGATGTCAGTCGCTAATATTGCTGTAAGGTGATTAATGAATGATGACTACAATATAGTACATAAATACTATATTGTGTACTAAAAAAGAAAAATTTACTGTAGCTAATCAAAAATAGGTAACGGAAAACCGAACTCAGTCAGCTTCGTGGGGTTATAAGTACAGTTCTATACTTAAAGAAAGAAGGGAAATTTTTTAGGTTTGGACGATGACTCCCGATCCCAAAATTATGAAAGCTGTCGAGCAGCTGGGTTACCGCGTCACTGTTGGAGATGTGTCTACCCAGGCTGGCTTGAATATCAATCTGGCACAGCAAGGATTACTAGCTCTTGCCTCTGATGCTGGAGGACATTTACAAGTAGCAGAATCAGGTGAAATTGCTTACCTATTTCCCAAAAACTTTCGTTCAATACTCCGCAACAAATTCTTGCGGCTACAGTTACAGGAATGGTGGGACAAAATCTGGGGTGTCCTGTTCTACCTGATTCGGATTTCCTTTGGAATTATTCTACTGCTGTCCATTGTCCTGATTGTTATCGCGATCACGATTATCTTAAGTGCTACCAGTGAGGATGGCTCAGGTGGCGGTGGTAGTAGTTCCAGTGGCGGTGGTAGTAGTTCCAGTGGAAGAGGTGGTAGCAGATTCTTCTTGCCTCGCTTCTGGGGACCAGATATCTTTTGGTTTTTCGATCCCTACGATTACGGAGGTGGTTCACGGCGACAACGAAGATCTTATCAAGCTTCCCGTACCAGTGAGTTGAATTTCTTAGAGGCAGTCTTCTCCTTTCTGTTTGGTGATGGCAATCCCAACGCTGATTTAGAGGAGCGTCGTTGGCAAGACATTGGTACTGTCATTCGCAACTCAGGAGGTGCAGTGGCAGCAGAACAGATTGCGCCTTATCTTGATGATTTGGGAGAAAGATATCAACAGGAGTCAGAAGATTATATGCTCCCGGTACTAGCGCGATTTGATGGATTGCCTCAAGTTAGTCCTGATGGGCAGATTGTCTATCATTTTCCAGAATTACAAACCACAGCCAAAGCAACACAGCCGAAGTCTTTGCAAGCCTATCTTAAAGAGCGACTTTGGCGCTTTACTCAGGCTAGTAGTGGGCAACTTATGCTGTCAATTGGGCTAGGAGCAGTAAATTTTGTTGGTGTCCTAGTTTTGGGGAATCTCTTGAGCAGTGGTGAGATAGCTGCACAAATAGGAGGGTTCGTTGCTTTCGTTGATTTAATTTACCCGTTATTACTAGTTTACGGGATGGGTTTTTTGGCAATACCCCTGATTCGTTACTTCTGGATTGAGTGGAAAAATAGCAAGATCGAACAGCGAAATCAAAAACGACAGGGGCAAGCTGTTACTCTCAATCAAGCAGAGGATAGCTTACAGAAGAAGATTAGTTATGCTCAGCAATTTGCAGCTCAAAACATTATTACAGAAGAGGATTTAGTCTATACCAGCGAAACTGATTTGCTCGATCAAGATTTAAAAGCAAAAGAGCAAATTGATGCTGAGTGGCAACGACGCTTGGAGTCTGGTTCTTAAGGAAACTGAAGTGTTAACTTTTTTAACAAAGAAGAAGTAATACTAAGTTGTTCAATTACTTGTCAATGAGAACGAATTGTACAAAATCTTAAATGATTCTCAATAGTAGCTGAGGTAAGGTGGAGCTTGTGTTGACATTTGTTAATTCAGGGCGTTGATGAAGGTTTAACTAATTTTAATTTTGAAACAATTGACTCAATTCCTCATTCGATGTACCCAAGATTCTGGCTAGCATGTTGATTTCACTATGACTGAAGCCATCCCTGATCTCAATCAAATCTTCCACTGGTTTTCCTAAAATCCTGGAAATGCATTTTAGCTGTTTATCAGTAACTTCTTTACCACTAAAAATTTCTTTGAGTTCTTTGGGAGGCAACTTGTAAGAATAACAGAAGCGAACGAATTCTCGATTACTGATACCCAGCTGTTCTTTCCTTTCCCGCAGTAAGTAGACAATGGCTCTACTACCATTTTCAGGGCGTTTGGATTTTTCCATGTATTGTTTCATTAAATACTGAAGTTTGTTAGCATCTCTAGGATCACCACCAGTCTTTTTGATTAAATCCAAACAAGCCAGTTTGAAGGCTTTATTTAAAGCTTCATTATCTTCAACTAATTGCTCATGTTCATTAAAAATTTCAACAATTTTGGAGGAAAATTCTGGGGTACAAAATCCAACTTCCATGTCCTCGTAGGAAATTGGAATATAAGAGCGATAGAGGTCAAGTTGCAAACGTAAAGGTTGATTATTTTTGTTCATCAATCCAACTTTTAACCAAAAAGCTATGGTACAACCCCTCCTTCTGCCTTTTCAACTAGCACATTAGGTATTTTCAAGGGAAACCGTTAAGGTTTCATTAATTTGGGCTGAACTTTACAAGCAATAATCATGAGCTAGTTGAGAATAGACTTCTGGGTTGATCAATTGGGCTCTGAAAGCTTAAAGATATCACTGTGCAATAGTTGTAGCTTCATCAACAGTAGAAGTTATTTGATTATGACAGCTCACGGGGCAGAATCTGGAACACAAAGATTTATTATTTAATTTTGCCAAAATCTCGATACTGTGGATAGCTCCACAGAATATAGAGTCAGATGAGTCACCATCACTACTTATCGGTGTCTTCCATCAACTGTTGTATCAGTCGTCTCACAGCTTCCGAACGAGTAACGCCAAACTTGGTAGCATACTCTTCTAGAGCTTGATACTCTTTCTCATTTAACCGAATTTCTACTCGATGTTGTCTTGCCATTGCTGTATTTATAGCGTACGTTAATCCTAGCACAGATTAAGTAAAATAATCATTATTCTTGTTGGGAAATAACAAAAGAGGAATTACTCTTGCTGAAAAAAGGCAGTCCCGATGAAAAAAAATTTTTGGGGCACTGTTCCTAAACTGGCTTATACGGAAGTTGCCTCCATAAGGAGGCAACTTCCGCTTATACTTGCTGTAAGAACCGTCACTTATTGATTAGAATTAACTGTTAGCCTTTAATTATTAGCCATAATTTAATGATGACTACGCTGCCACAGGAGATTTGCACCGAGCTACTTCATTACTTTTACGGACGACCTTATTCGTAGTAATACTATTGTTCTCTATGGAGTTGCGAGTCATCCAAGCTAGTTGCAACACCTTAGTCCAGCGCTTTTTAACCTGTTTGGGGGTGCAGCCTAGAGTTTTGGCAATCTTTTGATCGCTCAGGTGTAACTGTTTGAGAGATAACAGTTTTTGTTGTGGGTAGTCAAGCTGCTCAACAAAGACTTCCCATTGCTGTGATGACATCCCTAGTTTTTGATCAAGGTCTGCTCCTAGCCATTGGTGCACCAGTTTCCAGTGGGAAGAACCGTGAGCAAATTTTTCCACATGGTACTTAAAGCGCTGTTGCAAATAGTCTCGCTGGCGGGGTGTCAGACCTAGAATAGCATCAATATCAGATACGGCTAGGTCTTGCAACTTTAATACCAAGTAATTGGCACAGTCATAATGACCCTGGGCTTCTAGGTATTCTACTAGTTCTTGGACAACGCGATCGCGTAGAACAAAATCATAGGGGTCAGTAGTTTCAGCAATTAGATGGGAGCGTAACTGTTGTGTTATTGCCGAACGGTTTTGCTCAATAGCGGCTTCATCTTTAGGAAACTCCATTGCTTGTTCGATATCAACAGCAGTTTCGCTTGGTTGCCGTTTGGCAAAAGTCTGTGCTCTGAGGATAATCAGTTGTTGGTTATTCCCACTGCGTAGATTAATGCGCCGCTTGGCATATTGCTCAGTAAAGCCCATGTACTCCGCTAGTTCTATTTGGGTGCGGGGAGTGTAGTCAGCCGCCAACTGATTTTCTCGCCGAAAAACCCTGAGAGACTCAGTATAAAAGTCTTGCAAAAAGTCCTCAATCAAGTTGTAACGAGCAGAAAATCCTAACTGGGATTGAGGTAGTGCTATGTGGCGATAAATCATTACACTTAGGTTACTGTGTAGTTCTACCCGACCTTGTTTTGAACCTAGCTTGTAGTAAGACAGGCATTTTTCCAACCGGTGACGCCCTAGAGATAGTTGCCACTTGCGGATTTGACCACTGGCTTGGATGCGATCGCTTTTGTCACAAATCCGTTCTACTTCTACCACAATCCGGTTAATCACACTAGCTGCACGGCTTGGTATTTTTCCTAGTTGTGAAAGCACCTCTTGGAGCAACAGCTCATTTAAAGCTTGGTTATTACTTTCTGTCAAAACTTCCGGAGTGGTCAACTGGTTATCAGAAGCTTGATTGAGAGACTTAGTAGTGTTGATGTCCATGGTAAGAGCCCTGTAGGTTACGGTCAAGAATTCCAAAGACTTCAGCAGAAGCAGTGTTTTTGCAGGCGCTTTCTTCTGTTGCTGTCCATACTTTGAATATAGACGGATGCTCTGAGGAATCAGGAGAGGAATGTGTCACTACTCTCAGCTCACTGTTTGACTCCTGATATTACTGAGCTATTTAAGAATAGGCAAAAAAGATGCAAGTCATTGATATATATAGATTTAAGCGCATTTCATCCCGACTAGAGGAGAATTTTTAGTTCAGGTTTTTTTGTGGACAATTGAAAAACTGGATAGATTCAAAGTATTTTTCCGTAATCCTCCGTCTCGCCGTTGTAGTGGCGTGACACGACTAAAAATGTGTAATAAGTAGGTTGGGTGGAGCGATAGCGTAACCCAACACCGGCGTATATTCCGTTGGGTTTCACTTCGTTACACCCAACCTACAGTTTTAGGCGTGCCACGTTAGTCATATTGGACTTCTTGGCAAATAGAGCTTGGAACGATTTCTATTTTTTTCCTGACGAAGTGAAATAGATGGTGAATGCAACAACAGTAGAGTAGATGAACCATAAATTACCTCCCTCGGATGGTCACCGAGGGTTTTTTATAATTAGGGCTTGCTGCATGAGTGTGGAAATTTTACCAGACAGTAACTTAAATATCAAGAATTATTGTGATGAGCTAATGGTTAAATAGGAATCTTTCCAATTGCATACTTTTGAAGTTACACTAGATACTACTTAAGGGTGATGTCAAACTTTGTGCTCTACCGAACTTGGTTATTATTGAGCTAAAACTCTTCCGCAACTTAAAATTCCGCATCAGACAAGGAAAGATTTTAACTCAATTGTCGTATAAGTCTAGAGATTCAAGGAAAAATTTTTGTCGCTCATGTATCACTTAGATTTTAAAATTTTCCCTCCCTTTAACCAAATTTTAGAGTCTTCCTCTCTAAATTCCTTCGATCTACTGATGCGAAGTGATATTGGGAAGTTAGTCTCTTTTGAAGAGGGGCGCGAAGTTCGTAAGATTTCTATAGATTCTGGAAAGACTATTAAGCAGTTATATCTCAAACGAAACTGGGAGGAAATGCCGTTCAATTGGATTCTTAAGAAGTTTGTTCGTGGGAAGTTACCACACACGACTGCCTACTATGAACTAAAGGCAATCCGCCTCCTGGAAAATAATAATTTTCAAGTAATGAAGCCAGTTGCATGGGGAGAGCGAAGGATATTAGGCTTTCCCTGCGAAGGTTTCCTATTGGTTCAAGAAGTTGTTGGTAAGTTTGCCTCAGAGTATTGGCAGAGTGGTGATACCCAACTAAGAATCAGGATTATGCGGGATACAGGAACTATGATGGCGAGGCTTCACCGAGCCGGTATCTTTGCTTGGGTAAGACTCAAAGATATTATTTTAACTGACATTCCACAAGAAGATACGAATTCACCGCTTAATTTGGTTCTTATCGATCGCGAGTGCTCGCGAGATAGATTGGAAAGTTTTTCTACTGATCGTTGTTATAACTGTCTAGCACAATCATACGGTTACCTTCTGAAATTGAGTCCAGCACCAACGCAGCAAGAAATAATAGAATTTGCTCGTTCCTATCTTCGTGAATTAAAAGACGGCAGACTCAATTCGCTTCAAGAACTAATGTTTCAGACTAATCGCCGCTTGCATAAACTTTCTCTTAAACCAGGTCCGTTCCAAGGAATGAGTCTAAGAGATTGTAGTAAGCAAGAATAAGATTAAACTGAGATCTTGCCTACAAATGAAAGAAACAAGCCAAATCCTCTTCCCTCCTGCCTCCTGCCTTCTGCCTCCTGCCCTCTGCCTTCTTGTACTAGCAATCTTCATTCCTAACGCTTCCGTCAGGCATAGTAGTCTTGCAGAACTTGGAACCATTTAAGTTGGTTCTACTCAGATGGGCATCATTTAAGTCTGCTTGACGGAGATTCGCCCAATTCAAATGAGCTTGATCTAATTCTGCCCTACGGAGATTGGCTCCAGCCATGAATGTATGTTTGAGAATTGCTCCCTTGAGGTTAGCATTGAAGAGGTCTGCCTTAATCAGACTAGCTCTATGTAAATTTGCCCTGTGTAAGTCTGCTCCATTGAGAATTGCCTCATTGAGAATAGTCTTATCCAAGTTGGCTTTAGTGAGGTTAGCTCGATAAAGGTTTGCCCCAGTTAGGTTGGCTTCACTCAGGTTTGCCTGCTGCAAATTTGCCCGACTTAGGTTAACTCCAGTTAAGTTAGCTTTACGCAAATCTGCCCCCTTCAGGTTAACCTCTTGAAAATCTCTTTCTCCTGCTAGATAACGCTCCTGAAGTTCATTAGTATTCATCAATTTTCCTCTCAATACTGTTGATAACTTTCTGCAGTTGATTGAAGAAGGAGCCAGGAGCCAAAATGGGAATGGGAATCGGGATTCCAGCCCTTCCCCATTCCAAGAGTCTTAAAGAAGACACCGGATTTAAATCTTTCGGGGACAATTAATACGTACCCAATACATAAAACAGATCATAATCGACATGCTAGGAACCTTTCAACAAAGTCATATCCGCATTGAAATAGAAGCAGCACACAATGTCATTTATGAGAGTTTGCTTTATTCGGAGCAACTGCGTCAGTGGTTGTGGCCCCAACGCTTTTCAGAAGAGATGCCAGAACAACTCTATCAAGGATTAACCTTCACTAGCTGGATGGGACCAGTAGCAATTGAGCACCAGGTAGAGACAACTGGCTCCAACTGCTTGCGTATGCTCTTGAGTCAAGGTATTGACGGTTATCACGAATGGTGCTGGGGAGAAGGTTGGGTACAGTCTCGCCTCGAAGGGATATCTGTTTTACCCCTTAACCTTGGTCAAACTTTCAGTTTGCTCAGGTTACGTCAATTTGTCAGTAGTCAAAAATGAGATCACCTAACACCTAACACCTAACACCTAATACCTAAATACTGCAATGCATACTTGGCACTGGCAAACCTGGGAACAATTACCCTATCTTACTTGTAGTCTGCTGGAACAATGGCATCACGGCTTTTTCAGTTCAGCGTTTTCACCTCGATCTCCTGCGGAAATTGTAGCTGCTCTCCAACCTGAGGCTCAGGTATATCAAGTACGACAGGTACATGGTAATACAGTGCTGACACCCTCAGAAATTCACGAGACTGCTGATTCCTTACCGAATGAGGCGGAGCAAGAACAGCCTAAAGCACCAGCTGATGGTATTGTAACTGAACAGCCTCAGCAAGCAGTATGGGTTTGTTCTGCCGACTGTACACCCGTTCTGATTGGGGATATTCAGACAGGACAAACAGCAGCGGTACACGCAGGTTGGCGGGGTACTGCTACTCGGATTGTACCTAAAACGATCGCACGATTCCTCGATTCAGGGAGTAGCCTTCAGAATTTGTGCATTGCTATGGGTCCTGCGATCGCAGGTGAAGTTTATCAGGTATCGGAGACAGTTGCAGCTGAAGTTGGAGCTAGTATTTGCTCAACAGATACCACAGAATCAACACTTGCTGCCCTACAGGAGTTACCAAACTCACCAATCTTAGATGATCCCCAACCAGGGAGAGTACGCTTAGATGTGCGGCGGGTGAATGAGCTACAACTCGAACAATTGGGTATTAGTCCAGAACAAATTGCGATCGCTCCTCATTGTACTTTCCAGGAACCAGAATATTTCTTCTCCTATCGCCGTAATAAACTCAAAAAGGTTCAATGGTCAGGAATTGTTAGTTGTTAGTTATTTGTTCTTGCGGTGAATAGTATTCCAGACACAAAGGCTGAAGTTTTTTTAGCATGGTGCTAGTCACTCAGCTAATAACGGCAAAATAATATGGCAGCAGCACCACACAATTTTATCTTAGACCTGACTACAGTTCTGGGGGCTTCTGCTCTGGGAGGGTATCTAGCCAACCGACTGCGTCAACCTGTACTGTTAGGCTATCTAGCTAGTGGTTTAATCGTTGGTCCGTTTGGACTAGAGCTGTTAAGGGAACAAGAACAGATCAAAGCCTTGGCAGAAATTGGAGTTGCTTTCCTCTTATTTGCCCTTGGTGTAGAATTTTCCCTCGCCGAACTCAAACGAGTCAAAGATATTGCCCTCAAAGGCAGTTTACTGCAAATAGGTCTGACAATTGCTCTGGTAGCGTTGTTGGCTACTGTGATGGGGGAAAAACTAACTCAGGGGATATTTCTGGGAGCAATTCTCTCCCTTTCCTCTACTGCTGTAGTTCTCAAAACCCTTACCGAACGAGGAGAAATCAATACTCTACATGGTCAAGTTATGCTGGCAATTTTAATTGCCCAAGACCTGGCATTAGGTCTGATGCTAGCAATTTTGCCTGCTCTTAATCAACCGGAAAATATTGGCTCGGCTTTATTTGCTGCTTTGCTGAAAGTGCTACTCTTTTTGAGTGCTGCTTTTGCTTTTGGTAGGTGGATAGTTCCCTCTGCGATCAAACATATAGCTGCCACTGAAAATAGTGAACTATTTTTGCTAAGTGTGATTGCTCTGTGTTTAGGGGTTGCTCTAATTACCGCTAAGCTTGGTTTGTCTATCGAGATGGGAGCATTTGTTGCTGGGTTAATGATTGCCGAAATTGATTATGCTGATCAAGCCTTAGCGAAAATTCTGCCCCTAAGAGACACTTTTGCCAGCCTCTTTTTTGCTTCCATCGGGATGCTGATTGATCCAGGAGTGCTTCTTCAGAACTTCAGCTTAATTTTAGGTCTAGTGATGTTGGTGATGCTGGGCAAAGCCGCAATAATCTTACCAGTTGTATTGAAATTTGGCTACTCATTTAAAACAGCAGTTATTACCAGTTTAGGTCTCAATCAGATTGGGGAATTTTCCTTTGTTTTAGCCTTAGTTGGTTTGGAAATGGGATTTCTTAGTGAGAAACAGTACCTGCTGTTGTTAGGAACTACAGCAATTACTTTAGTCTTAACCCCTGTCGCACTGAGATTTTCTCCCCGTCTAGCAGACAAGTTAGCTAATCTACCGTTGCTGGAGAATTATCTCCGTCAGTTTCGGGATACCAAAGCCCTATCAATTCCTGAAACAATTCGTAATCATGTAGTGGTAGCTGGTTATGGAAGAGTGGGGCAAGTAATTGTTAATATCCTACGAAATCAGGGACACTCAGTACTAGTAATTGAAAACAGTGAGGCAGCAATCAAAAAGTTACAGTTAGAGAAAATTCCTTATATTTTCGGGGATGCTGACTCAGAATTGGTATTGGAGAAAAGCCATCTGGAAAAAGCCAAAGCCCTAGCCATTGCCTTGCCTGATCCTGTTAGTACCCGACTATTGCTCAAACGTGCCCTCAAGTTGTCACCAGAGCTAGATGTAGTTGCTCGTTCCCACACTAATACTGAGATTGATGTGCTCACCCAACTCGGAGCACAAGAGGTGGTACAACCGGAATTTGAGGCAGCATTGGAGATGGGTGCTCATGTGTTGGCAACTCTCGGAGAAAGTCAATGGGTAATCCAGTCAGTGATTAATACTATTCACTCCGAGCGCTACGAGAGTATCCTTCCAGAAAGGGTCATTAGTTTGATGCCGCCAGAACTCAGTGATACTGCTAGGGAAATGCATAGTGAGTGGGTAACTTTGGATGATGCCACTCCTCTAGATGGAGTTACCTTAGCAACAGCCAATATTCGCAACCTAACAGGAGTAACTGTTATGGCAATTCAGCAAGGAGATAAGAGATTGTATTACCCGAAAGCTGACACAATTCTACACTCAGGAAATAAATTGCTCGTGGTGGGGGAACCAGAAGAAGTGACAGCTTTACGAGAGTTGATCAAAGGTCAACTGAAGGATGAAGTGTGATACCAATTCATACCTTAACTTGCCACAAATGCCTAATACCTAATATCAAGTTCGGTTGAATAGTTACACTTTGGTTGCAACAAGGCAGAGGGCAGAAGGCTCCAGGGCAGAAGGGAAGAAAGAAGTTTGCAAGGTAGAAGGGAATTATAAGCGATTATCCGAACTTGATATAAAACCTAATTAAACAACTTAAAGACTTCTCGACAAAAATGTTTGAGCTTTTCTGCTACTTCAACTGCTGGTTGGTAGTTACCGAGTAATTGCCAACTATCAACCGTTGAGAGTCGCCAAGCTTCTCCTTGATGATTAAATCCTGCTATTTCTAAACCAATCAACCGTTGGTAGTCTTCCAATGGATCTCGATAAAACCGAATCTGCACTAAGATGCTGCGGCTTTGGAAGCGCCTACTCCAACCAGGGAAATGGAAGCCGATATCAATCGAATCAGGATCGACTAACTCGCGGGTGTCAGGATCATTCTGCCAAGGGTTCAAGTCTGCTTTGGCATCAGGGAACTCTAACCTAAATAAATTGACAATTGCCGCAATTTTTGTCGTAACCTCTAACCCTCTTGCTTGTTCGGCTGCGTTCACACTAAATCTCCTATGGTTAAGTTTTATTAAAGGACTGCTTAATTATTTATTACAATTTAAGCCCAATCCGCTTCAGTCTTTGGTAAGTTTTATACTTTTTTTGCTATAAACTGCCGGAAAAATCAGCATTTGGACGTCTTTGAAACTTGCCCAAAGACCCGGAGAGCGGTAAGCTCAAACAACAGTAAATGGGGCTGAAAACAACAGTGGCAATCAGTGAGGAATTGATAGAGGTAGGGTCGTTGCAATGGTTCTATCGGGAAGCGAGCCCAGTTAGTGACAGTAAGCAGCTGCCTGTATTGTTGCTGCATGGTCTACCTTCCCAAAGTTTTTGCTGGACTGGGATCATGCCAGATTTAGCAGAAAAAGGGTTTAGAGCGATCGCACCTGACTGGATTGGTTCTGGCTTCTCTGCTAAACCAGACAAACGCCAATTTAGCTATACTCCTGATGCCTTCATAAACGCCTTGGGGGATTTACTCAAAACCCTGGAAATCGACCAATTTCACCTAGTAATCCAAGGATTTCTCGCCTCAGTTGGACTTCAGTACACCCTACGCCACTCAGAGCAAATTGAGAGCCTAGTAATTCTTAATACACCCATTTCCTCTGATGCCAAGTTACCTTGGGCGATGCAGCAATGGGGCTTACCGTTCGTTGGAGATATGGTCACCCAAGACCCCCTGTTGATTGATCGTACCTTAGAAGGGGGAAGTCGCTTTGTAGTTGAAGATAAGTATCTAGATATTTACCGTAAACCCTTTCTAAAAAGTTCTGATGTCGGTCGCAGTTTGCTGATGACGATCAAGAATTTCCAGATGAAACAGTCAATGGCAGAAATTGAATCAGGCTTTAGTAACTGGGAAAAACCAGTTCTAATTGTTTGGGGAATGCAAGACCCCTGGCTTCCCTTTACTCAAGCACAGCAGTTTGCCAAGGGTCTTAAGGATGTTGAACTAGCTAAGCTTGAAGAAGCAGGGCACTATCCTCAAGAACATTGGCCTAGGGAAATTAGTGAAATCCTTCTCCCCTTTATACGACGTCAAGCATGAAGTGTCGTAGTAAGGAAATAGCCTTGGCATAAGCTATCGCCATTTAAGGTAATATACCTTAATAAATTAAGTAATTTCTCTAGTTAGTTAGCAACAAAACAATGTTTATCAAAGGTTATCGTTCTATTCTGGCTTTGATTCTAGTACTGGTAACGACCTTTTTGGTTAGTTGCGGTGGTCCGTCAGCTTCCAAGCAACCTCCTACTTACACTGCTCAACAGATAGAGCAGATTCAGCAATACGCTGACAGACTTGAGAGCAAGCGCCAAAGAATGTCAGCTCTTGCAGGCAATATTCAAGATCGAGATTGGGTAGAGGTTGGCAGTTTAATTCATGGACCCTTGGGTACATTGCGACAGGAGATGAGCTATCTGAGCCAGAAACTTCTGCCTCAGGATCAAAAGATTGCTCGTGATTTAGCCAAAGACTTGTTTAAGTCCCTGAATACCATTGATGCCGCTGCTTCAGAAGGGGATTATTCCCTGGCAATCAGAAACTACGGATTAGCAATACAAGACTTAGATGAGTTCTTGAAGCTCGTTCCTGAACAAGGCTAGTGTAAGAAGGCAGGAGAGCACAGAATTAAGAATGTAGAATGAAGAATGCAGAATGCAAGAAAAATAATTCTAAATTCTAAATTCTAAATTCTAAATTCCCTATCTCCTGCCTTCATATAGCGATAGGATATTTTTTATTTGGAAGTCTCTAATTGAGCCAAGTTGCAATCATTGGATGTGGGGTGATTGGAGCAGCAATTGCCTATGAACTCAGTCTAGTAGCTGGGTTACAAGTCACTGTCCTCGATTGCCAATCCCCAGCTCAAGGAGCTACTAGTGCTGCTCTAGGGGTTATGATGGGGGCGATTAGTAAAAAGGCGAAGGGTAGGGCGTGGCAGCTGCGACAAGCTACTATGCAACGGTATGAAACCCTGATTCCAGAATTAGAAGCAATTACCGGGCGTCAGATTCCCTTCAACCGTAATGGTATCCTTATGCTCTGTTTGGCTGGGGAAGATTTAGCACCTTGGGAGAGGTTGGTAAAAATTCGCGAATCCCAAGGTTGGCAATTAGAAATCTGGGATACTGCTCAAATCCAATCCCGTTGTCCTCAGCTAGATTGTCACAGCATTACAGCTGCTGTCTATTCTCCTCAAGATAGGCAAGTAGATCCAACTACTCTCACTCAAGCTTTGGTAGCAGCTGCTAAAAGTAACGGTGTAACTTTCCACTTTGGTGCCACGATTAAGGGTGTTGAATCAATGCCTTCAACTAGTTCCGATTCAGCTACTTGCTGCCAAATTCATACTGATGCAGGGAAGTTAGAAGTTGATTGGCTAGTAATTGCTGCGGGATTGGGTTCGACTCAACTAGCTACCCTGTTCCCAGCACCAGAGATAGGAAATACTTCACCCCTGATACTCAAACCCGTGCTAGGGCAAGCCTTACAACTGCAATTGAGCCATCCCATTGGACATACTGATTTTCAGCCAGTGATTACTGGTAACGATGTGCATATTGTCCCCGTGGGAGAGAGAGAATATTGGATAGGTGCAACAGTAGAATTTCCTGATGATAAGGGTGAGGTGGTTGCCGAATCAGAACTGCTTGAACAAGTAAGACAGGAAGCCATTACTTTTTGTCCAGCCTTAGCAACCGCAACTATCGTGCGCACTTGGTCCGGTAAACGTCCCCGTCCCGAAGGACGTCCCGCACCTGTTATTGGGCAACTACCTGGTTACAGTAACGTTTTACTAGCCACAGGTCACTATCGTAACGGTATTTTACTAGCACCTGCTACTGCCCAAATAATTCGGGAAGCTATTATCGAAAGCTAGTGCAGCGGGCATGGAAATAACCCACGAGGAAAGAGATCGATAGAATCCTTACTCTATAAGCATTCTTAATTCTTAATTCTTAATTCTTAATTCCGCGCAGCGGTACTAGCACCCTTCGGTACAATTAGATTGATGTTTAGAGACTAAAACACTGTTGGTAATTGTTAAGGGGAATTGAATCATGAGTCTTGTTTTAGAGTGCGAGGCACCACCGCTTAAGGAAGATGAATCAGGAGCAATTCGGATCGGAAACTCAAGGGTGCTGCTTGAACTAGTGATCCGAGCTTTTCAGGATGGTGCTTCCCCTGAATCGATTGTGCAAAGATACACAACCCTTTCACTGTCTGACGTTTACACTACGATTGGTTATTACCTCCGACATCCGCAGGAGATAGACTCCTACCTTAAGCATCGTGAACAATTAGCGGAGTCTGTTCGTCAACGATTGTCAAATGTTCAAACTGATGTAAATTTGATTCGTTCAAGACTGCTAGCTCAGCAACAATCCTAACATTGATTATGCTTCTATTGTTGAGCGATGAAAATTTCAACGGTGATATCGTTCGAGGGCTATTTCTACGTCAACCTAATCTGGATTTAGTGCGTGTTCAGGACGTTGGTTTGCGAGAAGTAGACGATCCGGCAATTCTGAATTGGGCGGCAAACAACGGGCGCATTGTTTTGACTCATGATCGTGCAACAATGCCAAATTTTGCTTACGAAAGATTGTTGAAGACAGAACAAATGTTGGGGTTGTTTGTAGTCAATGATCGGATGCCAATTAGACAAGCAATCGATGAGTTATTGTTACTTATTACCTGTAGTGAACAAGATGAGTGGAAAGGGATTGTACTATATCTACCTTTGTGAAGACCAGTCGTGACGATAGCACTATTAATCATACAGTGTTTTAGAGAGTGAAACTCAAGAATTGAGGAAATCTCCTAATGCGTTACACGATTGCTAACCTATCCTACCAGCTGAGTCATTTTGTAGTAGCCAAACATTCTCCTTTACTGCATATTTTCCTTTCAATCCACCAGGTATATTTGTGCTTACAATGAGAGTTAAATCATAATTATCTCTATAGTGTTGATTTACTTCTTCGTTACTAACTGAAAAAGGAGGTCCTTCTATCAATTTTTGGTCGTACTCATAGCTAACTAGCAACTGTGGTGCTTTATCCGTAATCTCCGTTAAGTGCGCTGTGTATCGATTGCGCATTTCTTCAGGCAGGGCTACCAAAGCTGCTCGGTCATAAATTGCATCAACTGGACCAAGCATGTTACCAGATAAATCGAAGATATCACCAACAAATATGTCGATATTTTTAGCGCTGTAATGCTTTACATTACCAGCTCCTGATATTTTTGGCTCCACCCCAAGCTCTATAAATAATTGCTCAATGGCTATTTCGCTCAATTCAGCTCCAGCAACACGATAGCCATGAGAAAGCAGCCAAGGGATATCAAGAGTTTTACCGCATAATGGCAAAAATACACGAGTGCCTTTCTCTAAAGAAAGCTCTGGGAAATATTTGACCAATACAGGATTAGCTTCGCTTTTGTGGAAACCAATATCATTTTTTTTCCACTTTTGAAGCCAAAAACTTGCATCCATATTAATTCCTTAAATATATGCGCCTCTTCCCAAACTACAGTGTTATCAGCCTCATTTTGGGAGAACAATTATTGTTGCATAGAGTTCTTGAGAAACTCAATGAACGCACGGACTTTGAGTGGAATGTAAGCACGGGAAGGATAGAGCAACCAAGCGGCTGTGCTGAAATCTGTTGCTGTCACCTCGTAACTGGGAAATACGTCAACCAGAGTACCAGCCTCTAAATCATCGTCAATTAACCACTTAGGGAGCAATGTTAACCCCATTCCTGCGATCGCACATTGCTCAAGGGCGATCGCATTTGAGATAATAGTACGCCCCTGAACGGGTACTTCGCTAGTGATTCCCTTACTATTCCTGAATATCCACCTTGAGCGAAAGCCTGGTAGCGGAAACAGAAGACAGTTATGTTGTTGTATATCCTTTGGTTGTTGTGGGTAACCACACTGCTGCAAATACTGTGGGCTAGCACAAACTCTATAGTAGGTTCGCAGGAGTTGTTGAGCAATTAAGGTTGAGTCTGCCAGAAGTCCCAAGCGAATGGCAACATCAATTCTCTCAGCCAACAAATCAACGACAGCATCGGTGAGGAGTAAATCCACTGTCAGCTCAGGATACATTGCTCCAAACTCAGGCAATAGGGGAACAATACATTTTTGTCCGAAGGAGACAGAGGCAGTTACCCGCAAGGTTCCCTTTGGTTTTCCAGAGATATCTATCGTGGCATTGATTGCCTGCTGCATCTCCTCAATCAGTGGCTCAATGCGCTCAAAATAAGCAGTACCCGCCTCAGTTGGTGAAAGTCGGCGCGTTGTCCGCTGGAATAATCTGACACCGAGTTCTTTCTCTAAGCCTGCAATTGTCCGTGAAACAGAAGAAGGATCGATATTGCGCTCCCGTGCAACAGCAGCAAAACTACCCTGCCTGATGACTTCCACAAAGATTTGCAGCACTGACAAGTCCATTCACCCGGTTCAAATTTTCTAGGACTTACGCACTGCCACAAAATTATGTCATCCTGAGCGGTAGCGAAGGATCTCCAGACGGCTGAGATGCTTCACTATCACCTCAGCATAACAGTTGAGTGCGTAAGTCCTATTTTCTTCATTGTAGGGGCGAATGGCTATTATTGGTGTCAACTTAAGATGAAACCCTTGTCCCACCTAGAGTTTAAACTCCAGGCTAATAGCTCAAGTCATCTAAAGATGACTAAGATGAGTCCGAAAAATTTAGTCTATTTCAATGGACTTAAGCTATTAGCCTTGGATTTGAAGATACTGTTGGCGAATCGATGTAGGGTGTGACCCCTCACCAACTAAACTACCGTGTATACAAGATTCTCGCCGAAATAGGTCAAGATCTTGCTACCCCCCTTATTCCCCCCTTAGTAAGGGGGGAAATCTTGTCCTCCCCCTTACTA
>JAAHGL010000128.1 GCA_010692635.1 Symploca sp. SIO2C1
ACCCAGGGATTTCCCATGAAAGTGCAAGGTTTCTGGAGCCCATCGATACAATTTCCTTGCACTTATTTAGCACAAAAATGCTTGAAAGCATTCTCTGGTATAGCTTCCACACTTATGCAGCAAGCCCGAAGTAGGTTGGGTTGAGGAACGAAACCCAACGCCAGTCAGAGTTTGTTGGGTTTCACTATTGTTCAACCCAACCTACAACCTACAGTTTGAGGCGTGTCACGCCAGTAGTAATTGGTTAAGAGTGGAGCAAAAATTCTAATCTCCCAGACAAATACCTAAGCCTCTAGCAGTTTTAACCAAGGAACCCTTAGGGTCTACTGCTTGATATTGGCTAATTGCCTCAGCAATCGGTACACTCATAACCTGGCGGTTTTGCCAAGTCACCATCCGGTCATATTCCTCGTTAGCAATTAAATCAACAGCAGCAACCCCAAAAGCAGACGCAATTAATCTGTCAAGGGGAGATGGTGTGCCCCCACGTTGGGTATGTCCTAACACAGTTACTCGCGTTTCGGCTCCACTACATGCGGAAATACGCTCCGCTAGATAATGACCAATACCACCATATCGGCGTTCCCCAAAGCTGACTAGACACTCAACTTTGTCTCCCGCTTCCGTACAAACTGCTTCTGAAACAACCACGATACAAAAGTTCCGACCCTGCTCTTGGAGTTCCTTGATTTTGCTGCAAATATTGTCAATGCTATAGCTAATTTCTGGGATCAGGATAATGTCAGCTCCTCCAGCAATTCCGGCACTGATGGCGATATGACCAGCATCACGACCCATTACTTCCAAAATCATCACCCGGTCATGACTAGCAGCAGTAAAGTGTAAGCGATCTAGAGCTTCGGTAGCAATGTTGACTGCTGTATCAAACCCAATGGAGCGTTCTGTAATCGCTACATCGTTATCAATAGTTTTGGGGATACCAACAAAGTTAAGTTTCCCCTGCTGAGCTATTTTGCGTAAAATCGCTAGAGACCCATCTCCCCCAATACCAATTAGGGCATCAAGTCCTAGTTTATGGTAACCAGAAATAATTTCTTCTGAGCGATCGCGTACTGTACCATCTGGCATAGGAAAAGCAAAGGGGTCTCCTTTGTTGGTGGTTCCTAGCATAGTGCCAGCATTAGTCAGAGTTAGATCAACTTTATCTCTATCAAGCTTCATCGCTTGAGGAGGATGGTGCATCAAACCATAGGTAGCTCGTAAGATTCCCAATACTTCCCATTTGTAACTGCCTACAGCCCGGTGAGTTACAGCTCGAATTACAGCATTTAACCCAGCACAATCTCCACCACTAGTGAGAATCCCAATCCGTTTATGTTCTCCCATAATTAATATTTTTTTAAGATTACCTTGGTATGTTCAATCATTACGGCAGGAGTATTTTACATCCGAGGGGCTGTTAACGGCTATTAACTTAAAGCGGGACATGCTAGTTGAGATCAGGTGTTAGGTGTTAGGTGTTAGGTATTAGGTTTTTATACCTGTGGTACAGCTACTCACAGCCTTTTTATTCTGCCTGATAGCTGGTAGCCATGTTAACAAAAGAAGAGGAAGGAATAAAGAAAAAATATCCATCGAATGTTCTCTTGAGCTATTTATCTCTAAGCTCTTTCCTAAACTTCTGTAGTTGATCTAAAGTTATCAGCTTGATCAAAAATGCCTATTTAAAATGGAAAAACAAAGAGGACTAAGCATTCAGATTTTTAAGGCAGCCTTATGAGCAACTGTCTTAAAAGAACAAGTCCCTAACTCGATAGGGAGTAGGAAAACAATGGTAGATACAAATGGACCTGTTGAGCAAGATCGCACCCTGGATCGTGATTGTACAACACTGTCTCGTCACGTTCTACAGGAGCTCCAAAGCTTCTCCATGGAAGCACAGGATCTCAGCGCAATCATGAATCGCATTGCCCTAGCAGCAAAGCTGATTTCTCGACGCATGAGCCGTGCCGGTTTAGTGGAAGGAGCCTTAGGATTTACGGGTAATGTCAATGTGCAGGGAGAATCCGTCAAAAAAATGGATGTCTATGCTAATGACGTCTTTATTTCGGTGTTTAAGCAAAGTGGTCTCGTCTGTCGCTTAGCATCCGAGGAAATGGAAAAGCCCTACTACATCCCAGAAAACTGCCCAATTGGACGTTATACCCTACTTTACGACCCAATTGATGGCTCCTCAAATATCGAAGTCAACTTGAATCTTGGTTCGATTTTTTCGATTCGTAAGCAAGAAGGCAACGATATTGATGGGGAAGCCCGAGATTTACTCCAAAATGGGCGCAAACAAATTGCCGCTGGCTACATTCTCTATGGTCCTAGCACAATGCTAGTGTATTCCATTGGCACTGGTGTTCACGCTTTTGTCCTCGATCCCAGCTTAGGTGAATTTATCCTATCGAGTGAAAACATTCAAGTGCCAGAACATGGTCCTGTGTACAGCACTAATGAAGGAAACTTCTGGCAGTGGGAAGAGTCAATCCGGGACTATATTCGTTATGTGCATCGTCACGAAGGATATACAGCTCGCTATAGTGGAGCCCTAGTAGGAGATTTTCACAGGATTTTATTCCAGGGTGGGGTCTTCTTGTATCCTGGCACGATAAGAAAACCGGAAGGTAAGTTGCGTCTATTGTACGAATCTTCCCCCCTTGCCTTTTTAATGGAGCAAGCTGGTGGCACAGCAAGTACAGGAAATGAAGACATTCTAGATGTTTTGCCAGAGAAGCTTCATGCCCGTACACCATTAATTATTGGTAGCAAAGAAAATGTGGCTCTTGTGAAGTCTTTTATTGAGGATCGGGCACGAGAGTCCCGAGAAGGGTTGCAGGTAAAGCATTAGGAAAGATCAAGAATAAAGAATGAAGTATTAAGGAAAGATAAAAGATGAAATATGAAGTATTAAGAAAGATTTTTGGTTAGTCCTAAGGATTGGTTAACAATAAGGAATCTTTTTCATCCATTGAATATCTGCAATCCGAAAAAAAACAAGCAGTAGGAGTTAATTCATGACAGCAGTAGCCAACAATCCCATCTTCCAAATTGAAAAAACTTACGGTCAGAGTATCTGGATGGATAATCTCAGCCGTACGATTATTGAGTCCGGGGAACTCAAGCAACTAATTAGTGAGCGCGGTATTTGTGGGATTACTTCTAACCCTGCCATTTTTCAAAAAGCGATCGCAGGGAATGCTGTCTACGATAAGGCTATTGATGCAGGCATTCGGGCAAATAAATCGGTAATGGAGATTTATGAATCCCTGGTATTTGAAGATATCCGCAATGCCTGCGACATCTTCAAACCTGTTTATGAGGAAACCAAGGGTTTCGATGGTTACGTTAGTATTGAAGTACCACCGAACATTGCTGAAGATACCGAAAGCACGATCAAAGAAGCCATTCGCTATTATCAGGCAATTGGTCGGGAAAATGTGATGATTAAAATTCCTGGTACTCCTGAAGGTTTACCAGCTGTAGAGCGGGTAATTAGCGAAGGCATTAACGTTAATGTTACCTTGTTGTTCTCAGTACAGAGCTACATTGACACAGCTTGGGCATATATCCGGGGCTTGGAACAGCGGGTTGCAGAAGGTAAAGATATCAGTAATATTTCCTCAGTAGCCAGCTTCTTCCTCAGCCGGATTGATACCAAGATTGATGGGTTGATTGATCACAAACTTGAAGGTGTTGATGAACCTAATTTAAAAGGGAAGCTAGAGAAAATTAAAGGCAAAGTAGCGATCGCTAATGCCAAAATTGCTTATCAAGAGTACAAGAAAATTATTCAGAGCGATCGCTGGAAGGCTCTATCAGCAAAAGGAGCCAAGGTTCAGCGCTTACTCTGGGCTAGCACTAGTACAAAAAACCCTGCCTACAGCGATGTGATGTATGTTGATGAATTAGTTGGTCCTGATACTGTTAATACCTTACCCCCTAGCACGATCGAAGCTTGTGCTGATCATTGCGACCCTGCCAGTCGTGTAGAAACAGCTGTTGATCAAGCTTACCAGTTGATAGAAGCTCTCAAAGATCCAGAAGCTAATATCGATCTAGACCACGTTATGGACGAACTCCTTAATGAAGGGATTGACAAATTCATTAAGCCTTTTGAGTCCTTAATGTCATCTCTAGAAGGCAAAGTCAATCAGTTGGCAGCAGTGTAAGTTAGAACAAAAGAGTCAGTCAAATTTTTAGAAACCGGGTTTCTCGCGAAGATAACCACAAAATATCAACATTTTCCCAAAAGAAACCCGGTTTCTTGACTGAAGCTCTAGTAAATAGGGGAATTGGTGACAAAAAATACCATAAGTGCTAAGAAAAAAGCGATAGGATATATTCCCAATTCCCAATTCCCAATTCCCAATTCCCAATTCCCCACTTCAATCTATGGTGACTCTGTTAGAAAATCCCTTGCGCGTTGGCTTGCAACAGGAAAGGACGCCAGAACCTTTAATTATGGTGATTTTTGGTGCTTCTGGAGACCTTACTAAACGCAAATTAGTACCAGCTATTTATCAACTCAAACGTGGGCGACGCCTACCGCCGGAAATAACTATTGTTGGTGTTGCACGTCGGGACTGGAGCCATGACTATTTCCGAGAACAAATGCGTGAAGGGATTGAAGAATTTTCCGACGGTATAGAATCTGAAGAAGTATGGAAAGATTTTGCCGAAGGTCTTTTTTATTGTTCCGGTAACATGGACAAACCAGAAAGCTATCAGAAATTAAAAGCTTTCTTAGGGGAGTTAGATGGTAGACGAGGAACAATGGGAAACCGGGTATTTTACCTAGCAGTTTCTCCCAAGTTTTTCCCGGAAGCTCTCCGACAATTGGGAGCAGCTGGAATGCTAACCGATCCCATGAAACATCGCTTGGTAATTGAAAAACCTTTTGGCAAGGATTTAAGTTCAGCCCAAGCCCTCAACAGGGTAGTACAAAAAGTCTGTAAAGAAAATCAAGTTTATCGTATTGATCACTACCTGGGCAAAGAAACTGTTCAGAATTTGTTAGTTTTTCGCTTTGCCAATGCTATCTTTGAACCCCTATGGAATCGTCAATTTGTTGACCATGTCCAGATTACCGTAGCAGAAACGGTCGGTGTTGAAGATCGAGCCGGTTACTATGAGACTTCTGGGGCGCTGCGGGATATGGTGCAGAACCACTTGATGCAGCTTTTTTGCCTCACGGCAATGGAACCTCCTAATGCTTTAGATGCTAATAGTATCCGGACAGAAAAGGTAAAAGTTATTGAAGCCACTCACCTAGCAGATATTCATAATCTAGAGAATTCAGCTATTCGAGGTCAGTATTCAGCCGGCTGGATGAAAGGCGAACAAGTTCCTGGATATCGTGAGGAGTCAGGAGTGAACCCCAACTCTACCACACCAACCTACGTAGCAATGAAGCTAGTCATTGATAACTGGCGTTGGCAAGGGGTTCCTTTCTATCTGCGCACAGGTAAACGTCTACCGAAAAAAGTGAGTGAGATTTCCATCCAGTTTCGGGATGTTCCATTGATGATTTTTAAATCTGCTGCTCAGCAGACTAGTCCTAATGTGCTAACCATGCGCCTACAACCGAATGAAGGAATTTCCCTACGTTTTGAAGCGAAAATGCCAGGAGCAGATTTACGAACCCGTACGGTGGATATGGACTTTAGCTACGGCTCTTCTTTTGGCATGGCAACAGCAGATGCGTATAATCGGCTGTTGCTTGACTGTATGTTAGGGGATCAAACTTTATTTACCCGTGCGGATGAAGTAGAAGAAGCTTGGCGAGTCGTTACTCCAGCATTAGCAGCATGGGATGCCCCCTCAGATCCAGCCTCAGTTCCTCAGTACGAAGCAGGAACCTGGGAGCCATCAGAGGCAGAAAACTTGATTAATCGAGATGGACGCCGCTGGCGCAGATTGTGAAGACAGACGCGGGGATGGGGAGCTGGGGGAGATGGGGGAGATGGGGGAGATGGGGAGCTGGGGGAGACAAGGGAGAAATTCCAGATTGCCAATTAGCAATTAGCAATTCCCAATTCCCAATTCCCAAACAACAAACAACAAACAACAAACAACAAATAACTAATATGGCTACACAATCTCCTCCGATTGTTTATATACAATCACCCAAAGATGTTTCGTTTAGTGAAATTGAGGCGGAGCTACGCCAAATCTGGCAAAGCAATGGTGGTGCTGGAGAAAGCGGTGAGGGTCCCTCGGCAGTGCGAGCAGCCACTTTTAGTTTAGTGGTTTATGAACCAGAAGAAACTCAACAGCTGTTGGCTGCACTGGGATATTATTCTGGCCCGATTGATGGTATAGCAGGTCCACGCCTGTTCTCTGCTATTAAAGCAGCACAAAAAGCTTATGGATTACAGAGGACTGGAAAAGCAGATGAAACCTTTAAAGCCAAGCTGCGGGAGGAATATGCAGAAAAGCTAGCTCAAGGGGAGACAAATAACACAGAAGGATATTCCGGTGATATTGAAGGAGCGGGAATTGCAGATGCGATCGCAGCTGCCAATCCTTGTCGAATTATTGCTCTTTTCCCGACTGCTGGGGAAGATCAAGGGGTTACTGCTCAGGTGTCTGCTTCTTGCCCTGTGCAAAAGCATAGCCATAATACCTTAGTTTGCTGTGAATACATCACTCTCAAAGGTACTAATGCTGCCTTAGAACGGGTCAGCGGACTCATTTCTGAACTGATGATTGGGGAGTTACCGAAGTTTGTCTGGTGGAAAGCAACACCGGACCCTAACTATGGTCTTTTCAAGCGGCTGGCAAGTCTGAGCAATAGTGTGATTATTGACTCTAGTACTTTCCGCCACCCAGAAGAAGATATATTACAAGTACTAACGCTGATGGACCAGGGAACACCCATTGCCGACCTCAATTGGCGACGGTTAGCTGCATGGCAAGAGTTGACTGCTGAAGCTTTTGACCCGCCGGAGCGTCGTACAGCACTTCTGGAGGTTGACAAGGTAACTATTGATTACGAGAAAGGAAATCAAGCTCAGGCATTGATGTTCCTCAGTTGGTTGGCTTCTCGACTAGAGTGGCGTCCTGACTCCTACCAAAAAGAAGGTGGTGATTATGACATCCGGCGTGTTCAATTCACTGCCTCCAATGGGCGACCAGTGGAAGCGGAGTTAGCAGGAATTCCTGTGGCTGACACAGGAGAAGTTGCTGGGGATTTGATAAGTCTGCGCTTGGGTTCCACGAATATGGAAGCTGACTGCTGCACAGTTTTGTGTTCAGAAACAACAGGTTGTATGCGTATGGAAGCAGGTGGTGGTGCTCAGTCTTGTCGCATTCAGCAGGTATCACCGCTGTTTGACCAAAAAACTGAACAGCTACTGAGTCAGCAACTACAACGCTGGGGTCGAGAGATGCTTTATGAAGAGAGTCTGGCGGTTACCGAACAGGTGCTGAATTTGGGTAATTAATTAATTGATAATGATGATCATCAGAAAGGGGGTGAAGGCTATGCACCTATCCTCCACCCTCCAATTTCACTTTGATGAGAGAGTACCAAATCCTGCATTGAAAAATCTGTTATGTTCCACATTGTAGAGACGTTGCATGCAACGTCTCTACAGAGTTTTGGCAGTAAATTAACCAATAACAAATAACCAATAACAAATAACCAATAACAAATGACAAATTCCACACCAAAAATTCGTATTGAGCATCTGATTAAAATTTATGGAGAAAAGCCTCGTACTGCTCTCAAGCTGTTTCGAGAAGGTGGAACTAGGGATTCTATCTTGCAAGCAACAGGTCAAGTTTTAGGTATTGCCGACGTATCTGTTACAGTCAATAAAGGGGAATTATTTGTCGTAATGGGGTTATCCGGTTCGGGAAAATCTACCCTAGTTCGCTGCATCAACCGCCTGATTAATCCCACTAGCGGCAATATCTATTTAGATGAAGAAGACATTGCCCACGTTGATGAACAACGGATGCGAGAAATTCGCTTAAGTAAAGTATCGATGGTATTTCAGCGCTTTGGATTACTTCCCCACAAAACCGTAGCGGAGAATGTAGAGTATGGCTTGAAAATGCGGGGGATAGATAAAGCTAAACGCCGCCAAAAATCTCTTTCAACCTTAGAAGTTGTAGGTTTAAGTCAATGGGCAGATTATTTACCATCTTCTCTTAGTGGTGGGATGCAACAAAGGGTAGGATTGGCTCGTGCTTTAGCTACGGATGCCGAGATTTTACTCATGGACGAACCTTTCAGCGCCCTCGATCCCTTAATTCGGCGCGACATGCAGGATGAATTGCTGCGACTGCAAAAACAATTACACAAAACGATTGTGTTTATCAGCCATGATATTCACGAGGCACTAAAAATCGGCGATCATATTGGTGTGATGAAAGATGGCTATATCGTCCAAATTGGTACGCCAGAGGAACTGATTACCCAACCAGCTGACGACTATATACGCGCCTTTATCCAAGATATCAATCGTGCCCAAGTTCTCACTGCTAGCTCAATTGTTCGTCAAACAACTCCTTTGGTTCTCTCTCAAGACTCAACCGAAGGAGCATTGGCACAAATGGTAGATAATAACCTTCAACATCTATACGTTATTGACCAATACGGCAAACCTGTTGGCATTCTCAACAAACCTACCCTTAAAGCCGCTGTTCAACAACAAAGCGATGATATTACTAATCTCATGCAAACGGACTTCCCAAAAGTTAAAGCTTCAACCTGCTTAGAAAATATGTTTCACCTCTACCAACAAGGACTTCCTGTTGCTGTAGTTGATGAGGAAGGCAAGTTTGCAGGGATTGTAGAACACTCGGATGTCCTTGCTAGTATTGGTAAGTATTAAAAATTTAGAATTTAGAATTTAGAATTTAGAATTTAGAATGGGAAATTGGGAATTAAGAATGAAAAAAAAGGAGAAGTAATACAGAGTTTTTCGTAAGCTCTGAACAAATAACCAACAACAAATAACAAATAACAAATGACAAATGACAAATAACCTAGATGTGCTCTTGAACCCTTTTGAGCTTTATCAAATCCCCCTCGATGATTGGATTAGCACTGCCATTGATTTCCTTGTTGATAACTTTCGTCCTCTTTTCCAAGCTATTAGTTTTCCCGTCAGCGTTGTGCTTGATGGTATAGAATCCCTTTTTCTTGCTATTCCTCCTCTAATTTTGCTCTTAATTATTGGCTTGATAGCATGGCAATTAGCTGGTAGAGTAATTGCCATTTATAGTGTCGTTGCCCTAACCTTGATTGGCTTTCTGGGGATTTGGGAAGAAGCGATGGTATCCCTAGCCTTGGTGATGACAGCGGTAGTGTTTTGCACCGTCATCGGCATTCCCCTCGGTATTGCCGCTGCTAGGAGCGATCGCGTAGAGGGATTAGTTAAACCTGCGCTAGATGTCATGCAAACGATCCCTGCCTTTGTCTATCTGGTGCCGGTGGTGATGTTGTTTGGCATTGGTAAAATTCCTGGAGTGATGGCAACCTTTATTGTTGCTGTACCACCCCTAATTCGCTTGACTAACTTGGGTATTCGGCAAGTATCCGTTGAAGTAGTAGAAGCTGCCAAATCTTTTGGTTCAACACCTTTTCAACTACTGTGGGAAGTGCAAATTCCCCTGGCTCTACCAACCATTCTCGCTGGCTTGAACCAAACAGTTTTATTAGCATTAGCGATGTCAGTAGTCACCTCAATGATTGCAGTGCCAGGACTAGGACTGATTGTACTGCAAGGAGTTGGTCGCTTGGATGTCGGACTAGCTGCTGTCGGGGGATTGGGTATTGTTCTAATTGCCGTTATGCTTGATAGAATTGCCCAAGCTGTAGGTCAAAGTAATAGTCAGCCATCTTGGAAAGAACGGGGTCCAATTGGTTTTGTCCGTTCCCTATCGGGTTCTCAACAATTGACTATAGTTAGCGTTACCCTCGCCTTTTTCCTGACTTTGTATGTAGGTTTGTTCTCCTGGCAACCAACTACTCAAGCTACTACTCAATCAACAGCAGCAGAAACAGTAATGCCTGGAAAAGGAGTGGTTGTACGTTCTGGTTCTAGTACAACGGCAAGCTCCTGGTTTCTGACACAAGTCGTTAATCTTGGATTAGAAAACCTGGGCTACAACATCAAAGAACAACAACAACTCAGTAGTGTCCCAGCTCTCCACATGGCTGTGAGTCAGGGTGATTTAGACTTTTATGGTAGTTACTGGGAAGCACTCCACAAAGTTTTATTTAAAAAAAATGGTGGAGAGGAGAAATTAGAACGAGTTGGAAATATTATTCCCAATACATTGCAAGGCTATCAAATTGATAAGAAAACAGCTGATGAATACAACATTACCAACTTGGAGCAACTCAAAGACCCCCAAATTGCTCAACTCTTTGACTCAGATGGTAATGGTAAAGCTAATTTGATCGGTTGCATTCCTGGTTGGAGTTGCGAACCAGTTATCAATCATCACTTGAAAGCTTACGGGTTAGAGGATACCGTTGAACATATCCAAGGAGATTACTCCGCCCTCATGGGAGATATTCTGACTCGCCATCAGCAAGGCAAATCTGTCCTTTACTACGCTTGGACACCTCATTGGCTAGCTTCTATCTTAGAACCGGGTGAAGATGCGGTTTGGTTAGAGGTTCCCTTCGCAAGTTTACCAGAAGACCAAGGAGAGTCGAGGGAACAAGACACCTCGGTAGCTGGGAAAAATCTTGGATTTGCAGTTGATCAAGTTCGTATTTTAGCGAACAAGGAATTTGTCAGAGCTAATCCAGCTGCCAAACGCTGGTTTGAGTTGGTTCAGATTCCGATTGAAGAGGTTAATGCTCAGCAACAACTCGTTCACGAGGGGGAAAATAAGCCAGCAGATATCCGTCGTCATGCCCAAGAGTGGATTAATAACCATCAACAGTTGTTTGATAGTTGGGTAGGAGAAGCAAGAAAAGTAGGGGCAAATTTAGTTGAGGGATAATTAGGGCTTGCTGAATAAGTCCATTAATTCGGGTTTTGAAGTAATAAGTAATAAGTAATAAGTAAAGAGTTCATTATGTCTTGCTGATACCAAATCCGGTTATTGTGGGGTACTTATCAAAATCCCCAAATCTTTTCCAGACAAAGGCTTTGATTTTTTTTAATAGACCCTTGGTAAAGCGGATTTGGTATGAATAAGCTTTTGGGATAAGTTTGAAATAAGAAACTACTCCTTGAAAAATATACTTATTTTTCCAAAATATTCTCAATTTAACCCAGGATTTACTACAAAAGTGCAAGGAAAATGAACCTCTAGATACAAAAAGCTGGCACTTATTAGGAACAAAAATGATTGAAATCCCTGTCTGGCATAGCTTACACATTAATGCAGCAAACCCTAATTCAAGTGTGTTACCAGAAATGGCGAATTAATTCAGCTACAGACCAAGCCTGAGCTGTTGCTCCCTGAGCTGCATGAGGCGAATCTCCATCAAAAATTTCGGAAATTGAGCCAAGACAGGCTTGCTGCTGAAGATGCTCTAGCAAAGGTTGCCAGTCCCAGGGAACCGGTTGTGTGGGGTAAAAACGCTTCCAAGCACGGATAAATGGTCCGATCAACCAGCTCCAGACTGTACCCTGATGATAGGCAGTGTCACGATGCCACCGATTACCGCTATAGTTACCGATGTAGTCTGGGTCAGCTGGATCAAGGCTACGTAAACCGTAGGGAGTCAAAAGGCGATCGCAAACTACTTGCAAAACTGACTTTCCCTGATGCTCAGGAAACCCGCAATGATAGAGTGAGAGAGCTAAAACCGCATTGGGGCGAATTTGGGTATTTCGTCGATCATCTGGTTCAATTGTGTCAAAAAAGTAACCCTGGTCTGGATTCCAAAACTTTTGTAATGAAGCCTTCACTCGTTGAGCCTGTTCAGTATAGTGTTGAGCATGGTGTAACAGACGCACTTGATCAGCAGCCCCTTCACTCGCCAACTTTTCCGTCCACTGGCTGATCCAACACAAAGCTGAATACCACAAGGCATTAATTTCTACCGGTTTACCCTGACGTGGTGTGACAGACTTACCATCAATCACCGCATCCATCCAAGTCAGCGCTACATTAGGAGCCTCCCAAATCAATAGTCCATCAGCAGCATCGACTCGGATATTGTAAAGAGAACCAGCTGTATGGGCTTTGTAAATTTCCCGCACGATAGGATATTGTTGAGTCAAAAAATCCCAATCTTGAGTTGTTTCGAGGTACAATCCTAAGGTTTCAATCCACCAGAGGGAAGCATCAATACTGTTATAAGTTGGCTCAATATCTTCATCTGGGAAGGTATTAGGAATCAACCCATGACGACAATAGCTGCCAAAAGTTTCTAATAATCCCTTAGCTAAATCAAAACGCCCAGTGCTTAAAGCCAGTCCTGGTAAGGCAATAAGCGTATCTCGACCCCAGTCACTGAACCAAGGGTAACCTGCAATTACTGTTGGTCCATCAATAGACGCACGGTAAGCAATGAATTGATCTCCTGCTCGCAACAGCTGACGCCAAAGAAGATCACTTTTGGTTGAATCGTTATCGTTAAGACTGATATTGGAATGGGAGGAGGCAGGGATACGAAGATCTTGTTCTGAAGCTACCGGCACTAAGGAAAACAACTTACTTTGACGTGCTTGGACTTGTGATACTGCTTGTTCAAATGACTGAGAATTCAGCTCAGGTAGATTTGATTGCAACCATCCCACCCTAGCTTCTAGAGTAACTGCTTCTCCCGGATGTAAAATCACACTGAGGTAACCGGGACTGTAAAGATCTTCGCGATCAATTAACCCCCGTAAGTTTTCCTCTGGATAGTAATAATTCCAGTACCAAACCCCTTCCGGTTGATAGTAACCGTTACTCCAACGCAGTTGCCAGGGGACTCCCACTAAATTGGGGCGAATTCCTTGCAGGTAGATGCGATCAGCTAACACTAATTGGGAGAATTGTAAATCTTCAGTTGCTGATTGCTGGTGGTGAAAGTCGCGATCGGCAATCAACGGTCTTAGTCTAAGTGTCGCTACTTCACTACCTTCATATTGATACTGAACTAAGATGCGGTTACAGAATTGATGGCTGGTAGTGGAATCCTTACTACTATCTTCTATCCCTTCCCCAACTAAGTCATAAGGCATCACTAGTCGCCGCGTCAACTGCCACTGTCCAGAACCCCAAATCCAGCTAGGAACTGGTTCTAGTTGAAATGATTGCAGTAATTGGTAACCTAAGGGTTCAATCTGCTTACCACCGTCCCAGAAATTGGTGGAGAGAGCCCAAGTTGTTTCTGGTAGTTCTAAGCTGGCATCGAGATGAGAAAGCAACAGAGTACGGTGTCCCGGCGGCTCAAGAGCTGCCACTAACCAACCGTGATAAGTGCGAGTACGAGCATCACAAATTGTACCACTAGCAAAACTGCCCAAACCATTGGTTAACAGCCATTCCCGCCTATCTAAATCCTTCACCGCGATTTTTCTACCCCTGTATTTTTGTCTTTACTATTCAGTCTAGGTTGCCAACGACCTGATTCCCCATTCCAAATTCTAAATTATGCCTAATGTGAATTAAGAGGCTGCGATCGCATCTTTGCTAACCAATAGTGAATGTGATGATCTGACTCTAGACTGTTCAAAACTACGGTATGAACACACAATCGCGGTACAAGGCATGGCACACCTAAAATAGTGGAATAGGTAGGTTGGGTGAAGCGATAGCGCAACCCAACGCTCCTCGTACATTGTGTTGGGTTTCACTTCGGTTATTCCACCCAACCTACATTTTTAGGTGTGCTTTTAACGGGATATCGGTTTGCAAAATCTTTAGTAGGGTGGGCATTGTCAACAATCTCCAACAGCAGCGAAATGATTGGGGAGCAATGCCCACCACAGTCTTCTCTCCTAAATAGGATTGGTGGGCAAAAAGGGGTAATTTATCAGTCCAATTGTCGAAGATATTCAATTTGCCCACCCTACAATGCGATATTCTAAATTTCTAACCCAGACTCTCATCCGTAATCGTTATGAGTATGATACATTTGTAACGGTTCGTAAATAATCACTTGTTACCAATACCAATAAGGTAGTTATAAATTGATCGGTAACTTAACTCGAACTCACACACTAGAGAATTTAAGGAGAATTACTTCATGAGTAGTCTGACAGAAGGATGCCTGCGGGTAGGTCAACAGGCTCCCGACTTCACTGCCACAGCTGTAGCCGATCAGGAATTCAAGACAATTAAACTGTCTGACTATCGTGGCAAATATGTCGTCTTGTTTTTCTATCCTTTAGACTTTACCTTTGTCTGTCCTACAGAAATCACTGCATTTAGCGATCGCTTTGAAGAATTCAAAGAATTAGGATCTGAAGTTCTCGGTGTCTCTGTTGATAGTGAATTCTCCCACCTCGCCTGGATTCAGACAGATAGGAAAAGTGGTGGTGTTGGTGAGTTGAACTATCCTTTAGTTTCTGATATCAAAAAAGAAATTAGCACAGCCTACAATGTCCTTGACCCTGATGCAGGTGTAGCTCTGCGTGGTTTGTTCATCATCGACAAGGATGGCATTATTCAACACGCAACCATTAACAACCTTTCCTTTGGTCGTAGTGTTGATGAAACCCTACGTACTCTCAAAGCCATTCAATATGTTCAGGCTCATCCCGATGAAGTTTGCCCAGAGGGTTGGAAACCAGGAGACAAGACGATGAATCCTGACCCTGTAAAATCAAAAGTTTACTTCTCTGCTGTATAAATCTCAACTGATGGGTCAATTCTAGTTTTACAACATAGCCCCAACACTAGCATTCAATAGTGTTAGGTATTAGGTGTTAGGTGTTGGGGTTAAAAGATATATTTTTTGCAGGAGTATTGACTCCCGATGCTAAATTCTACTGACTTTAGCGGTTTATTCAATAAGCGCTTCTTCCGTAATTTTGTTCCAGTACCGGCTACCAATAGTCTCAAACTAGGGGGAACGACTTGTGACTTTGAGTTACCTGATATCACCAACAACTGTCAGGTAAGGTTGTTTAATTACCGAAATAAGCAACCTGTAATCCTTGCTTTTACCCGCATCTTTACCGAAAAGCAATATTGTCCTCTGTGCTTTCCTCATATTAAAGCGATGAATGAAAACTACCATCGCTTTACAGAGAAGGGAGTTGAGGTACTGATGATCACTAGTACAGACCCCCAGCAAAGTCAAAAAGTAGTCCAAGACCTGAGTTTACAGATGCCTCTTCTGAGTAACCCTAACTGTAGCATCTTCCAAAAATATCAAGTTGGTCAGGCACTTGGCGCCCCCCTACCGGCCCAGTTTCTCCTAGACAGCCATGGGAAACTCCGCTTTAAACATCTGTTTTCTTTCCTGTCACCTAATGCAGAAGTTGAGGTTCTACTAGAGCTAATCGGAAAGCTCTAAATTCCTGTTGAAAAATAGGGAATAGGGATTTTCATTATTGAGGAAAAACAACTATAGTTCGTCTAGAGTAGATTGTAAAAGGAGTTGATGGTATGGACGAAACAATTCAAATTCGCGCAGTTAAAAAAAGTGACTGGGATTCGATTCTCCAAGGCTTTCAATCTGATAACATTGAACAGCTATTGGCAGTCTATGGAAACAATGGGGAGGTAGTTGGCAATATTTGTGAATCCGTAGATCATAAATACTATATCAACGGTCAACCTGAAAATAACTATCCCTCTCTACAAGCGGCAGCAGCAGCGCTGATTAAAGGTGACAGTTAGAGGTTTGTTATTTAAGGATAGTCAGGAAAAGTTCTAATCTTCTGGATTAATCCCCCGTTTTTTTAACGGGGGAAAGTCAGTTAACTATCCCCAAGTTACAGTTTAATCTGTGACAAGTAACTGCGAGGATTAAAGCTGCGGATCTCACGGATTTTTTCGTAGTACTCCCGCTCACGCTGAGTTATATCTTTTGGCGTAACGATCATAACTCGCACTAGCTGATCACTGCGCTCACCTTTGACAGTAGACCAGCCTTTACCACGCAGCCGCAGAGATTGACCAGAACGAATACCAGCAGGAACATGGACACTAACTTTACCATCTGGAGTTGGTACTTCAACTGATGTTCCTAAAACTGCTTCATCTGGCGTCACCGGTACTTCGCAAAGGATATTATCTCCGTCGAACTGAAAGAATGGGTGAGGCTTTAGTTCCACATTTAGGTATAAATCTCCCCGTTTTTGGCTACGAGGGTTTAACTGACCCTTACCCCGGATACGAATACGGCTTCCAGATTTGACACCAGGGGGAATGCGAACTTCTATAACTTCACTACCCAGATTAAGACGTTTTTGGACACCTTTAAAGGCATCAGACCAGCCAAGAGTAATATTTGCTTCCTGATCTATACTTGTAGCTTTAGGGTTATTTTTAAAGCCAGAGGAGTTGCTATAGTTACCAAAGTCAGTAAATTTGGTAGAACCACCTGTACCAGGACTATAGGTGTAAGTTTGATTAGAGCTTCTAGAAGTGCCGGTAGAAAATTTACCTAGTAATTCATTAATGAACTCGTCAAAACTGCCATAGGCACCAAAATCAAAGCCACCGACATCAAAACCTGCACTACCACCACCATTAGGAGACCATCCTTGTCCGGCTTGCTTCCAGTACCGACCAAATTGGTCATACTTCTTACGTTTTTCTGGGTCAGATAAAACTTCGTAAGCTTCGTTGATTTCTTTAAAACGGGTCTCTGCTTGTTTATTGCCAGGGTTCATATCCGGGTGGTATTTCCGTGCTAAACGCCGAAAATTCTTTTTAATCTCATCACCATTAGCACTTTTACTTACTCCCAGGATGGCGTAATAGTCTTTGAAGTCGGTCGCAACCATGTAAGGGGGTCTCCTATATTATTAAGATTTAGTCTCAGTTTGGCTTTGCACTGCTATAGCAATTTTCCAACTGTCTCCACACCTAAGCAAATCCACACTTTGGCTGTTTCCCGCCTCCGTAATTACTACAAGGCAAGCAGCAAGGAAGAAAATTCCCAGGTTAGGTTATACCAAATCCGGTTATTGTGGGGTACTTATCAAAATCCCCAAATCTTTTCCAGACAAAGGCTTTGATTTTTTTTAATAGACCCTTGGTAAAGCGGATTTGGTATTACTTGTACATATACCTCAACGCTAGGTTAGCAAAACTCTGTAGTTTTGTAAGTTCGTTCTTCCTCACAGGTGCGATCGCAATTTCCACACCTGGAGGAGAATTAAGAATTAAGAATTAAGAATTGGGAATTAGAGGAATTAATCAGCGATCAATGTTTGGCAAAATGGAAGCGTTGGCCAAATATCGATCGCTTCTATATATATAAGTACAGTATCAATGAGTCCAAATCTGTTCTTGATAGTTACTGCGACACATGCCCAGAATACGCTGATCATTGTCGCTAACTTCACTAATCTGTTTATATCCTTGGAGTCCTACTGCGTGAGGATAAGTAAGGGAGTCGTAGGTACTCTCTAAGTTTAGTTTACCACCAGCTGTAGCAATGGTAGAAGGCTGCTTACGGGCAATTACGTGAGAAATTGCTGTTTGGTCATAAGGATTAACAACAGTCAAATTCAAGTTATTTGAATCCAATGTACCATAAAAACAGCTGAATTCAGAGCTAGGCATATATAAAGCACCAACTACATTGCCTTGATTTGCTTCAAAAACTATGTACTCTTGACCAATTTGCTCCGGCTCTGACGATTGACCATAGAGGTAAGTGCCATTAGAGGTATCCTGAAGTAATGCTTCCTCAATGTCAGTATTTGGTAAATCCTCTGCTTGAGAATTTGGTTTTTCTTCTAATTCTTCTGTAGAAACCTCTGGCACTGGTTCTTGGTTAATTGCTACTTCTTCCTGGGTAGGAGCATCTATGACTTCTGGTTGGGTGATTATAGCTTCAACTTCTTCCTGAGGAATCTGCTCTGCTTGAAATTCCTGCGTTTTTGTTGACTCTGGCGAATTAGGTATCTCTTCACTCAAATTAACAGACCATGATGGTGCAAACCCAAATGGTATGCTCATTGCAGTGGAATCATTAGTTTTTTCTAGCTGTTGAGAATTATTAGTTTCCTCTAACTGTTGAGAATCATTAGTTTTTTCTAGCTGTTGAGAATCATTAGTTTCCTCTAACTGTTGAGAATTATTAGTTTCCTCTAACTGTTGAGAATCATTAGTTTTTTCTAGCTGTTGAGAATTATTAGTTTCCTCTAACTGTTGAGAATTATTAGTTTCCTTTAACTGCTTTGAATCTGGGGTTTCCAGGGTTGATGCATTCGTTGTCAATCCTACTGTTAGGAGTAAGCCGATCAAAGGTAATTCCCAACAATGAACTAGCTGACGTTGCGACCCAAAATATCTAATTAATCTGTTAATCACAATGGTTACCCCTTTTTTTACTTTGAAATACTCTGGGAAAAAATAACCTTGATGCTATAGAGCACATTAGATCAGAGCCAGAGTTAGCGAGAAAAATAAAATTTGACCTAGTACAGGGTGATTTTGCTCAACATCTTATAAATAGATGTAATACCTAAAGGTACTATTGTTAGACCTCCTCAGACCGGTTCATTAACCGTCACACCTAGTACTTTTTCTTGTCTCCAACTCTTCTAAATAGCCAGATATCGGCGTAATGAGCATCCCTGTTAATTAAAATTAACAAGGAGGCTCTAAGTGGTAATTCCCCTGATGGACTGAGTGCTGGCTCGTCCAAATGGTTATTGTGTCAGTAAGAGCTTCAACTTTTTATCCAATGGAAAGCTTCAACAGCAGAAGTTGAGATTTAGCAAAACCTTTACAAATCTATAAAAAAGCTCTCAAAATTAGAGTTTTTTTTTATAAAAAAACTACAAATCTTTACCAAAATAGGAGTAGTAGCATTTGATTGCTACTACTCCTATTTTATAGGTAATTGGTACTTAATTGATCTAGCTGGCTATATATTCCCGGACATTCCGATTACGACGTCGTAACTGAGCCAAGGCTTGGTGTTCTAACTGACGCACCCGCTCGCGACTGAGGTTAAGCCGCTGGCCTACCTTTGCCAGAGATAGCTCATTGCCATCTTCTAACCCAAAGCGCAGCGCTAGGACTTCTCTTTGCTGGGTAGTTAGTTCAGCTAGGAGGTTGTTTAGGTCTTGCCGTAGGGACTCCTGGGTAGTGTAATGTATGGGAGTCGGACCATGATCTTCTAGGAGATCAGAAAGCTCAGTGTCTTGATTATCTCCAACCCGAACATCCAGGGATATCGGTTGACGAGCCATGCTCAAAAATTCCCGCACCTGAGCGGCGTCTAAATTCAACTCCTTACCAATCTCTGCCGGTTTGGGGTTGCGTCCTAATTTCTGAGATAGTTCTCGTTGGACTTTCTTAATTTTGTTGAGCTTTTCAGTGATATGGATGGGTAGCCGAATAGCACGGGCTTGCTGAGCTATCGCGCGGGTAATCGCTTGACGAATCCACCAGTAGGCATAGGTTGAGAACTTGTAGCCTCGCATTGGATCAAATTTCTCAACCCCTCGCTCCAAGCCCAAAGTACCTTCCTGGATTAAATCCAGAAACTCCATATTACGCTTCTGATATTTTTTAGCGATCGCAACTACAAGGCGCAAATTCGCTTCGATCATCTTGGCTTTTGATCTTTCACCTTCCTTTAAGATTTTTTGCAGCTTAGCTTCGCTCATATTCTGATGCGCAGCCCACTCTTGGGTAGTTGGTTCCCGTTCTAGTTCTTTCTCCAAGGAGGCTTTTGCTTCCAAGAGCTCCATCATTTGCTGCACTTGCTTGCCATAGACAATCTCTTGTTCATGGCTCAGCAATGGTACCTTGCCTATTTCGTGCAGATAAGTGCGAACCATATCTGCTGATAAAGTGGGATTAATCTTTTTTTGTCTGGTCTTAGTGGTGGGCATCGGTGAGTAGTGACTCCGTAAAAAAGTAATCAATCTGTCGAGAAGTTTGAACTCAAACTTCTTGGCTGTATGGCAGAACTGTCTGCCATCTCTAACGAGGGCAGTAGTTCTAATCAGTGGATATGGGTCGAAGCTAGATACTGACGAAAATCTCTCTTCTTTGATTTTGCAGCGCTCTCCAGCATGTCGCTGCTTGTGAGGAGGGAAAGAAACTAAAAACTCGAAATCGATATGAGTTTGCCTTACTCCTATTGTATTATCAATTTAGACGTCGCTAAAGGGGAAAAGGTTCAACCTAATTTTGATATCTCTAGATGGTTTTGGTCTGACAATGGTGCCCCATATCTATCCAGCTCCTTACAAAGACTACAAGAGTGACTGGCATCTGTTCTTAATACCATACTCACTCAATAAGCTGAGAATAGAGCAACATTCTTTAGTGAGATAACCGAACTGAGTTGAGTCGTAATCTCTAGACAACCCAAATGGCTAGACCTGCGACAGTGACTGATTACATACTAGAATTGAAGAGAAAAGTCTAGCTTTCTATTCTCTGTACAAAAGAATTAAGAATGATTTAGTAAGGATAGTATACTTAAGCATTGTTCCTAGGTTAGGGTGGTGATTTAAATCACTTATTAGCAACGATATTGTCACATTGATTTTCAATTTCTTATCACTATAATTTTCATTCTTCGATCACGGCAAATTTCTCTAGGATCGTTGATATTCAAAGTAGAGATTGGGTTGATGACTGATGAAAATTAATCAAATTTGCTTACCGAAATTTCCAGTTGAACACATTGCTAATCGTATTCTTTGTCTTCGCAGA
>JAAHGL010000129.1 GCA_010692635.1 Symploca sp. SIO2C1
AGAATAGGAGTTTAGGAGTTTAGAATAGTCTTTAAAGGGGATTATGGGTTAAGAAGATGCAAGGAAATTGCATTGATGAGCTCAATTTTCTTGCACTTTTCAAGGAAAATAAAAGCTTGAAAGCTATGCCAGACAGCGCTTTCAGACTCTTGCAGCAAGCCCCAATTAACTGTGCGTGGCGATATACCCATATCCGCTAAAAATTTCATCCTGCTTTCTCACCGACAATGGGAAAAACCTGCTCTCGCACTAACCATGCAGCATACAGCAAGGACTGTTGAATATCTTCTGCTTCTAAATAAGGATAATCTTCGATAATTTCCTGTACTGTTTTACCATTGGCCACTAAATTTAAAACTAACGAAACTGGAACGCGCATTCCGCGAATACAAGCTTGTCCAGCCATGATGCGCGGATTAAATGTAATTCTGTCTAAACCTAACATCAACTAATTCTCCGATGTAACCAATGCTGAGTAATCCCTACTGCCGTACCATTAATCAATAACAACAACACTAACAGCACTAAAGCAGAGGCATAGGCATTAGCATTACCCCCCGCCACATTCATCGACAAATCAAAAATATGAATAGAAAGCGATCGCCCAGAGTCTAGCAAAGATTCTGGCATCCGGTCTACATAGCCACTGGTAAAGATTAGTGCAGCTGTCTCGGCAATTGCCCTACCAATACCTAATACTAATCCCACCACTAGTCCCGGTGCTGCTGCTGGCAAGAGCAACTGCCAAAGGGTGGTGGTGCGGGAGTAACCGAGAGCTGCTGCTCCTAACCGATATTCAGCAGGAACAGCCCGGAATCCTTCTTCTGCCGAACGAATCAGAATTGGTAGTACCATACAAGCCAAGGTTAAACCGCCGGACAAAATGGAAAAGCCTAGTCCCAAGGTTTTGGAGAAAAAGGCATTGCCAAACAATCCAAAAACAATTGATGGTACTCCTGCCAGCACATCTAAGCTACGACGTACTAAACGCCCGAAAAGACTTTCAGTATCAGTAAATTCAGCTAGTAAGATAGCAGTACCCACGCCTAGGGGAAGAGAAACTGCCATACATACACCTAAAATGAGGACAGTGGAGACGAGAATTGAACCAATACCCCCCTCTCGTCCAGCATTTCTTGGCTCACTGGTGAGGAACTCCCAGTTAATTTGTCCTGCACCATGCCAGACAATATCACTTAAAATCCAGAGGAAGATGGCGGTGATGGCAATTGCGATCGCCCAGATGATAATTGTTGTTTGGGAATTGGGAATTGGGAATTGGGAATTGGGAATTGGGAATTGGGAATTGGGAATTGGGAATTGGGAATTGGAGATTGTCTCCCTTGTCTCCCTTGTCTCCTCTTCTCCTACAGCGTCCCCAGCTCCCCCAGCTCTCTTTTCTCCGCGTCTCCTACTCATAGCTCCTCCCCAATTACTTCGGCGGCTGCTACTAATGCGACAATTATTGCCATTAGCAACAAGCCACTAACGAATAGTGCTGAGCGATGATTACCTACTGCGTAAGCCATTTCTAGGGCAATATTGGCAGTAAGTGTTCGCATTGGCTCAAATAGGCTTTTTGGTGTCTGCACCACATTGCCGCAAACCATCAGAACTGCCATAGTTTCACCAATGGCTCTTCCGGTTCCCAAAATCAAACCAGTAAATAATCCAGACTTGGCAGCAGGGAAAACAATACCCCTTACTGTTCCCCAGCGGGAAAGTCCTAATGCGGCTGCACCTTTGAGGTATTCGGGGGGCACTTTGGCAAAGCTGGCGTCTGCCGTAAGGGCGATCGTTGGTAAAATCATCAGTGCTAGGATGGCGATGCCTGCGAGTAAACTAGTTCCCGGTGGCTGAAGGCTACCAATCAGGGGTACTAGCACCACCAAACCCCAAAATCCGTAGACTACGGAAGGAATACCTGCCAGCAATTCAATTAGCCGTCGGTAAAGTCCAGCAATTGGTTGAGGAGCGTAATATTGACAGAAGACGGCAGAGAGAATTCCCAGGGGTGCGGCTACCAGTACGGCACCAGCCGTTGCCAATAGAGTCCCCCAAAGCATGGGGATGAAGTTGTAAAGCTCCTCCACTGGATGCCAGGAAGCATCCTTAAAGAAGCGCAGTAATCCCACTTGCCTCAGTACTGGCAATGCTTCTTGAATCAGGAAAGCAGTAATCAGAACTACGATAATACCTGCTATCCCAGCAAAGCCTCGTAGCGTCCAAATGAGGATCTTGTCATTCCGAGAGTGGGACAAAGTTTTGCTCTTGAACAATGTCTTGTACCTCTGGCGATCGCGCAAATTGGATAAACTGTTGATCTAGTCCTTCTGGCTGGTTTTTGGTGACTAAAGTGAGGGAACGAGAGAGGGGAAACGTCCCATTTTGTACATTCTCTGTCGTTGCTGCTACACCACCAACGGGTAGTAACTTAATGGGAACTCCTTCGTTAGTACTATATTCTGCTGTGCCAATTGAGACATAACCAATGGCATTGGGATTACCTGCCACTGTTTTAATTCCCTGCTCATTGTCTCCAATTACTACCGCTGCCTGAATCTCACTATTTTTGAGTTGGAAGTACTTGACAAATAACTCTAAGGTAGAACGTCCTTCTGCCTTATTCACTACAGTAATCGGTGCATCCTTACCTCCCACTTCCTGCCAGTTGTCAATCTTGCCTTGATAGATATCAACTATTTGTTCATCCTTGAGAGACTTTACAGGATTGTCTTGGTGAAGGACAATGCCAATGCCATCACGAGCGATCGCAAAACCTTGAAGATCCTGTTCTTCTTCCTTCAAATCGCGAGAAATCATTCCAATATCAGCCACTTCTTGGCGAGCATCAGCAATACCGCGTGAGGAACCACCAGTTTGCACATCCACCCGCACCTCAGAATGTTCCGATTCAAAACGCTTACCAATTTCCGAAGCTAAAGGTGCCACTGTACTGGAGCCAGTTAACACTAACTTACCCTGCAAAGTATCAGTTGATGTTGTTGCTGCTTTCGGAGGCTTGCCACAGGATTGTAACCAAAAGCAAGCGGCTAAACTTAGGAAAATAGTTGTTATAGTTCGTTTGTTGTTTGTCATTGGGAATTGGGAATTGGGAATTGGGAATTGGGAATTGGGAATTGGGAATTGGGAATATTTCCCTTGTCTCCTCCATCTCCCCATCCCTAATCAAAACAGAGGAGGCAACAGCCCAAATCAATTGCTCTACCACCGTTCCTCTGCTGAATATTGGGAGCACAACAATAAAGCACTGCCTTACCATCTCGCGTCGCTTTGACAAAACCCTCTTCTCGTAGAACCTTGAGATGATGGGAGAGCAGACTCTGCTCTATACCCAAAACTGCATTCAGTTCCCCAACATGTTTGGGTCCTTCCATGAGGATTTCTAGGACACTTAGACGAGTAGTATCTGCCAAAACTTTCAGCTTACGGACACAGAGAGTTTGAGAGAAAGTGCTGTTTGAGTTCATGGTTCACAGTTGGCATGGATTGAATTGCCATTGATATGAACTTGAATTCATATCTTTATGACAAAAAAACTTTGATACTCTCAAATCAAAGCACCACCACAACTCGAACCACAACCCGCTGTGCAGCCGTAGCAATAGGAAGCTGTACGAATCTCGTCAATGACATCCAAACTTCCTGCTTCTAAGAGCTTGCTGACGGTTAAAGTTTCTCCAATACGAGACTGAGCTGGCACATTTTCCATCTGGTTAAAGTCACAATCATAGACATTACCCAGGTAGTCAATTGAAAGCTCATCCCGGCACATTAAATGCTCCACCGTACTAGCATTGAAGTTATGCTCCAAAAATTCTACATAGGGAGCATAAAGCTTAGTACGTTGCAAATGAAACTTGGTGCGTCCAACCGGCAGATTGGTAATTGTAAATAGCTGGTTGAAGTGGATGTCAAAATGTTCTTTAAGGAACATTTTATAATCCTGCTCCAACTTCACTTGATTGGGGGTCAGCGAAAAATTTTCACTCAGGGGTAGTGGGGGATTGTAGACTAAATCAAGGATTAACTTGGGGTCTTGAGCATAACCCAAGCGATTGAGCCATTGAATCGCTCGAATTGAGCCATCATAGACTCCATTGCCCCGCATTTTATCCACATTGTCTTCCAGATAGCAAGGTAAAGATGCAACTACCCGTATTTGATGCTGGGCAAAATATTCTGGTAAATCCTCAAACCCAGGCTCAAAATAAATCGTTAAATTTGAGCGAACAATTACCTCTTTATTGGTTTTCCTCGCTGCCTCTACCAAAGGCTTAAAACCATAGTTCATCTCCGGAGCACCACCGGTTAGATCAATTATTTTAATTTGAGGAAACCGATCAATTAGTTCAATAAGCTGGTTGCAAATTTCTGGGGTAAGTTCTTCGGTTCTTTTCGGACCAGCTTCCACATGGCAATGACTACAAGCCAAATTACAGCGCTTCCCCAAATTAACTTGTAAAACCGTGATGGGGTTTTTAGTTAAAGGAGCTTGCAGTTTCTGACGAAAAGGTGTGACTGGTGAGACTAGTGTCTGAATCATTTGATTACCTCTGTCCAGCTAGTTGTGAGTAATTGACCATTAACAATTAACAATTAACAATTAACCATTGACAATTAACAACAACCACCACCTGTGTAATACCAAGTAGAATCGGTAATTAAAATTTCTCCTGGTTTAGAGATTGCCAACTTAGCTGCAGTTTTATCACATACTGCTGCTGGTACACCACGTTGGAGAATATGGCCAGCATTGTCATCAAAGTACTCTTTAGCACCCATATAAATACCCGTCTTGCCAGTAAAAATGCAGGGACCATCTTCGGCAATTGGTACTTTGAAGGAAACAGAATCCAAACTTTCTAACAGCAAAGGCTCATCTAAATTGTAATTATGACAATCTAGCAGTCGGTAAGGACGCCTTGCTCGGATTTCTATCTGACCAAAACCAACATCTACTAAATGTTGGGTATACTCTTCGTAGGTCAGAGCACCAGAAAGGCACATTGCCCTTAAGCGCTCATCTTCCCGTAGATGGTTAGGAATCGGACAAGTCGCAATGGGATCACTCATCAACAGCCTGCCTCCGAACTTTAACACCCGGTAAGCTTCTTGGAGAGCTTTATGTAAGTCAGCGGGTTCAAATATATTAAAGAGGCAATTCTGAGCCACTACATCCACAGAAGCATCCGGCATCGGTAGATTAAAAGCATCCCCTTCCCGAATTTCTACAAAACTGGGGTCAAACCAAGGATTGTCTTGAGCAGCAATTTCCAGGTTGCGAGCAGCAGCTTCCCGCATCTCCTTAACCGGATCCACAGCAATGACACCGCCGGGATGCCGAGAAAAATAGGCAAATTGCAAAGCTTCTAAGCCGCCACCAACACCTACATACAAGACTGTTGGCTGCTTGCTGAGTTCCTCTGGATGAACAGTAGTGCCGCAGCCGTAGTTCATTTCCTGCATCTGGAGGGGAATCTTCAATTCTGGCAGCTGCAAGGGACTGCTTTGGACACAACACAAACCAACTTCGGGTGTTTGGGCTACTTCAGCATAAAATTCGGCTGTTGTTTCAAGATAGGTCATCTGAAATCCTTTACTTAGTAAGGGTGTGAACGTTACTGAGACTATAAGGGAAATACTGACAACTTGAATCAGTAAATTCTACTGTCCAGTGTTAATACAAAAGAAGAGAATATCTGGTGCTGAATCGGATTGTACGTTTTTCATTGGTCATTTGTCATTGGTTATTGGTTATTGGTGACGCTTTGACAAATGTTGACGTTTCCTGACATGTTTTGGTTTATTCCTGGTCTAACGACCTAGTTGCTCACTAAGTAAGCGAAAACCACTACATTACCTCAGGACTTACGCATTTAAACGTATTTCCATCATTGCGATCGCAACTTAAGCAATTTCACAGCCTGATTTTTCCTACTCCATACGTAAGTCTTAACCTCAAAGGTTATTAAAATGTTGCTCAATGAGTTTTCCCTGAGAATAGGCTTTGTCTGTACTGAAAGTTTCAGGACTTACCCACTAATGGCTAATGGCTAATGGCTAATGGCTAATGGCTAATGGCTAATGGCTAATTGCTAATGGCTAATTGCTAATCTCTGAATAAACACCGAGTCTCCGAGTCTGGCAATAGGTAAGGAAAACTCTTGTTCGGGTGAACGAAATTTTGGGTGGGATTTCCTAGCTAAGTATCCAAAAATTATAAGTTCTCTCTTCTCCCTCAGCTCCCTCAGCTCCCTCAGCTCCCTCAGCTCCCTCAGCTCCCCCAGCTCCCCACCCTTTTTTTCACTCACCCCTCTTGTTCCTCCTGCCTGGGTGAACGAAATTTTGCGTGGGATTTCCACTCTCCGTGTCTCCGTGTCTCCGCGTCTCCGTGTCTGCTGACTCATTTCCCCACGCCTTTTTTCGCTCACCCCTCCTGCCTCGGAGCCTCCTGCCCCCTGCCTTCTAACGCTCATTACTTCTCTGCGTCTCCGCGTCTGCTGATCATTGTTTCTTATTGTCCTGAAAATCTACGCATTATTACGTACTAAATAAATAGTATATGTATTATGTATTTTCCCTTAGCTATGATTACTAAGGGTTTTTGCTTATATTTAGCTACAAACCCTATGGCACAGTAATTTCATCTCTCTTGGGATAGATGAAAATGATCAATAATTATCGCTACTTAACATTTTGTAATCTAAAATAGATAATAAGTATCCACAATTTGTTCTGTTAGCGACAGAAAGGAGGTGAAGTGTATGAATAGAACGCTTAAGGAGTACAACCTCATGGTGATTGATTTAACAGAAAATGTATTTTTTCACACATCGCTCCCTAGTGTAAATCACGCAGCACTCAGGTCTGGATTTGTGGGATATCCGGTCAACCCACGGTGGAATGTCGCGAAGTTTCATGCTTGGAGAACTGGACGTCAGTTACGAGAGGCGCTGACACAGGGCGAAATGATGGTGCGTTCGACTGATTCAATGCTGGTTCCAGTTACCGCTCAACAGGAAAACGAGAAACATCAACCAATTATCAAAAATTTCCATTTCCCTGTCTGGGCAAAACAGGTACTAAATTATAGCCATACAGCTTAAAAATGATCTCAAGCCTCAAATCGGGCGGTTATCAATGGATAATGGATAATTGATAATTGATAATTGGTTAATTTGGTCTAAGACCTCTTCATTTATGAAGAAAATAAAAAGAAAATATTTTCCTTAAGTTCAATCCTCTTCTTTCAAGGAGAGGTAATTATCCATTATCCATTGTTCATTATCCATTGTTCATTATCCATTGTTGAATATGCCTTTCTCATAAGACACAAAACCGCCCACAGTCTCTGATTTGAGATGGGATCTATAAATAAGAGAATGCAGAATGCAGAATGCAGAATGTAGAATGCAAGAAAAATAATTCTAAATTCTAAATTCTAAATTCTAAATTCTAATTTAGTAACATTGCCACTTTCATCTGTCCGACCAAATATCCAACCAGTGTGGTTTGATGATATTCAACATTCCCTTGCTATTACCCCTTCAGAGGGAAAAGCGATCGCTAATTTTGTTGCAGCTGTTATCTCATTAGACTCCCAAACTGAAGCCAAACTCCCCACAACTCTAAGGGAAGATAACTTGCCTCGGATTGTCTTTCTTTCTGTCAGTGATAGTCATACTCCGGCTCAGGTAACTCTAGGTGCAGGTATCGGAGTCAAGATTGCCCTTGAGCAAGCTATAGCTAATCTTCAAGCTCGCTTATCTACAGAATACCAACCCCGATGGCTCAAGATTGACATTGTTCAAGATGTGGTTGCCTTAGAAAGATTGAATTCTGTATATCCCCTACGGCAGGAAAGGAGCCTCTACGGGTTAGCTTTTGAACAGCAGTCTGGTATCGCCTTTTTGCCCGAAGAGTTGCTAGCTTACACCCTACTGAACCAAGAACAACGGCTCCAGCCAAAAAATATCACCAAGTACCTCAACTCACGCCCTCTTCAGGCTCAAGAGTACCAAAGATTACAAAATGCCCAACGTTTAAGAATTTATCGCTTTAGAAGCACCAGCCTGTTTACTGATGGTAAAGAAGTGGTTGGTATGTATCGAGGGCATCGTTTGTTTTCTCGAATTGAATCCGAAGAACTGCTCACTGCTGCTGTTGCTGGTGGGCAGTATCTCAGCCGTGCCTTGAGTTCTGAGGGCAAGTTTGTCTACAGCTATCGACCGAAGAAGGATGAAGTGCCAGATAAATATAATATCCTGCGTCATGCTGGCACAATTTACGCCATGTTGGAGCTATACGAGGTTACTAGAGAGACGGAACTCCTTCAAGGAGTGCAGCGGGGAATCAATTATTTGTTGCCATTAATCCAACCTTACCCAACAGCACTAGACAATGCTTCCTGCGTGGTAGAGAAAGGTTATATCAAATTAGGGGGAAATGCCCTAGCCGCGATCGCTTTAGCCAAGTATATTGAGCTTACTAATGATCAACAGTATCTGCCCATTATCTTGTCCTTAGGCAGATGGATACAAACTGTTCAAAGCAAGACTGGCAAGTTCCTAGTCCACAAGCAATCTTATCCAGAGGGCAGAGTCAGTGAGTTTGTCTCTGATTATTATCCAGGGGAAGCAATCCTGGCTATGATGCGGATTTATGCCCTTGACTCGAAGGCAACCTGGCTAGATACAGCAGAGGCAGCAGCTAAGTATTTGATCAAGGTAAGGGATGGTAATTTGCGCGATAGCCAACTCACCCAAGACCATTGGTTATTATATGGACTTAATGAACTTTATCGCCACCGAGCCAACCCACTTTACCTCAATCATGCCTTAAGGCTAGCCAACAGCATTATCCAAAGCCAAAATCGCCGCCCCCAAGAACTCGATTGGCAAGGTAGCTTTTCCCAACCACCCCGCTCTACTCCCACAGCTACCCGTATGGAAGGGCTGTATGCTGCTTATCAGTTAGCTAAGGATTTTGGACATCAGGAAGAAGCACAAGCTATTTTTGAAGCGATGCAACTGGGTATAGCTTTTCAATTACAAACTCAGTTTCGAGCCGAATCAGTAATGTATTTACCAAATCCGCAGCGAGCCTTAGGAGGATTTCACCGTAGTCTCACCAACTTCGAGATTCGTATCGACTATGTACAGCACAATATTTCTAGCATCCTAGGTTTATTTACTGAATTAAAATTCGGTATTAGCCCCAACCGCTAAGATCAAATTACAACTTTCAGATTATCCTGCCATACCTGGAGTTTAAACTCCAGGCTAATAGCTCAAGTCATCTAAAGATGACTCAATTTTTTCAAAAATCTTCAGTCCACGCTTTGTGGACTTTAGCTATTAGCCCAGAACTTAAGTTCTGGGTGGGTATGGAAGCCAACTGTTATGCTATCTCTAGCTTAAGTTGACACCAATGCACGTCGGTGCGCCCCTAGGATTTAACGCCACAAACGACAATTTGTAACTACAATTGGTTATTGTAGCTGTTGTTCGGTTATCGAATACGAGTGGGATGAAGCAAAACGCCTTGTTAATCTTCGTAAACATGGGATAGATTTTATCGATGTCTCAACCGTATTTGATGGCGATACTTTGACCGTTGAGGACAACCGCTATAACTATGGGGAGCAGCGTTTCGTCACTTTTGGCTTGTTGCAAGGGCGCGTCGTTGCTGTTGTCCATACAGAGCGTGAGGATTGTATCCGTATTATTTCTACAAGAAAAGCAACAAAATATGAACAACGAGTCTACTTCGAGCAACTCTCAAACTGATTGGCAGCGTTTGGATGCCATGACGGATGAAGAGATTGATTTGTCAGATTGTCCAGAGATTACACCGGAAATGTTTGCCACAGCAGTGATTCGGCGTGGTTTACCCAGCAGCCAAGCCAAAATTCAGGTTACACTCCCCATTGATAGTGATGTACTAGAGTGGTTTAAATCTCAAGGGCGGGGATATCAAACACAAATTAACCAATTGCTACGAGCTTATATGGAAGCGCATCAATAATTGTTTGGTTGGTGTTCGTTTGATGATGAGGATCAGTATCAGGGACTTCCCAATAAAAAAATATCCATAACTCTTATCCTGCCATAGTTTTTGGTAAGGTGGGCATTTACGAGTCCTTTGTTAGTTGCGATCGCCATTATTTTTTGATATTATTTTTTCATAATAGGATAAGTGTGCGACCATATATATTGCACAGGAAGCGGAGAGACAAACACAAGGAGTAAATAGGGACTGGCGGGCAAAAAGGCTAATTTATTAGTCCAATGGTTGAAAATATTGATTTTGCCCACCCTAAAATATGATCGCACTGATGCCGTAGGCGATCGCACTCCAGTTAATATGGTCGCTGCCCACGATAATTGCCTGGGGGGCTGTAGTTGCAGACCATAACGTTTCGATATCTTCTGTGTGGAGCAATCCCACAGCCAATTTCAGTGGTGTTGCTCCATACCATTTGCGTGTAATGACCACACTTATCACCTCGACAATTGTTTGTAGCGTAGTCATAATCGTCTTTTTCATTTGCCCATAAGTTCAGCATTAGAGTTACTGAACTGCCAGCAGCGATATTCTCACCTGCTCCACTACGATTGTTACCAGGACTATGAACGAGCTGGCTTTCTCCTCGTCGAGATAGCTCATTTGCCCAATCCTGAGCATAGCTTGCTAGTTGATTTGACCAACGCAAAGGTGGTACGCCAACTTCTTCCCGCAGTTTGTTATGAACATTCAAAATTTCCTGTTGTTCTGGCGTGAGAGGGGAATCTGCTATGAGAATTTCGCGGAATTTTTCTATCAAATCCCTAACATCTTCTGACCAGTTGGCTGTTTCCAAAAAGGTTTGAACTGGTTGTGATTGGGAAATCTCGATAGTATCGATCCCTCTTACAGTTACTTCACCTCCTTCAGAGTAGACATATCTTATTCCAGCTTCTACTGTAATGGGGTCACCAGTAGAACTAATCTTGACGCCTCCGACAAGAACATCGACAACCAACTTATCCTCAGAACCATAGGCATAGATAAGGGTTAGCTCATCAGAGCGTTCAACCGTAATTGAGTTGAGAGGAGGATCAGAAACCTCAATATCCGGGTTATCTTGTTTAAGTTCCTTTAGACTTGATTTTTCTGCAACATCAATACTGTTTGTGCTTGATTTCCAATCAGGGTGTCCTATCACAATACGTTCACATGCACTTGAACCTCTTGGTGTCAGCCCCCACCCCAACAAAATGCGACCCTTGTTGTAAGCATGGCAAGCCAAGGTATATTTAGTCGGAACTCGATCAGGTCCTACCTGAACTAAAGGACCTATTTTTCGACTATTATATGCTTGGTTAGACCAGAACTGGAGATGAGCCCAACCCTTATCGTCTCCCTGAATCCATACTTGATCTCTCGTAGTTGCTGAACTTCTTAATATTCGATGTTGCTCTGGTGTTTTAGCTAGGCTACTCCTATTCGGGTACACTCTTACAACTCCTCGTATCTTGTCGAAGGTTGCAGTTCTAGGTGCAGGTTCATGAAAAGCATAGCTCTTAAAAACTGTTCCTAAAAGACAAATAGGAAACAGTCCTATCATCATAGTGATAATGAGACAACTAGGACGAGAGATAGCCTGATAAGTTATCTGCTTCGAGCGGTTCAACTTGTTCATAGTTTTCTCAAAAAAAGGGAACTACGTTCAGTGATGATTAAATCGAATTTTGGGAGATATGCCACAATATTCAATACGCATTATTGGGTCAAAATTACCTGTCGGATATTCAAATATCGATACATAAAGGGTATTTCTATCTGGATCTAGCTCCCGACAGTCCGCATCTTCATACTGTCCTTCTTCTCCATACCAACCAAACCTTTCATCAGTTGCCTGACGCCATAACCTTTCAATTTCTCGTAAAATGTCGCAGGGCATGAGGTTGGCTTCTATTTGGTCAGCAACATAACCATCACCGTTGAGGTCTGCTCCTGCACCAGAATCTCCCATTAAAATCTCATAAGTTGTCCACAGAGCGCCTTCTGAATATTGCTTTTCAAAATCTGTTCTTTGGGTTTCGGGCAACAGCTGGCCAAGGTTTGGTTGAGACTGTTGATTGAGTTGTAATTTAAGCTTTGGAATCCGATATTTACCAAGCATCTCTGCTAATGACTGTTCAGCTTCATTCGCTATTTCTTCTACAAGTTTGGCACTTGTAGATTCAAGATCTCCTGCCCGTAATCTACTTGTCTGGGTCAAGATATTACGGTAGTAAGCGAAGACTCGATTGATTTCTGCTTTATGAGTTTGGTAGTAGGTAGTCGCTTCTGCCAAATCCTCTATATCTTTGAATCTATCTACACTGTTTCTGTAGTTATTTGCTTTTTGATGAAGCTCCGGAAGAGCATTCAAAATCTCAGTCGTATCTGACCCCAAAAAAACAGCCTCAATTGTTTTTTGTGATTGTCTCTGTTGCAAAAAGGCAAAACCCACTGTGAACAGAGCCATGCTAGCAAACCCTGCTGCTGCGATCGCTAATCTAGTTATTTTTCGTGCAAGTTGCAGTTCTTGTTGTTGGCGTTGTTGCTTATCCCGTTCGAGCTGTTCAATTGCCTCTCGGCTGGTCGTCACCAATGCTTGTAAAGACTCATCATAACCTAAATCAAGGACATCTAGCGAAGTCAGCCAGTGTTCTGCTTCCGCAAGTTCAACTAGATCCAATAATCCTCCATTACCTCGACCTAATCGCACCCAATCCTTAGCTTTAGCTACTAGTCGTCGTCTAGTTTGCTCAGCTTCCTGGCGTTCGATGATCCACTGCTGTAAATTTGGCCAACCAGTTATTAGAGCTTCGTGAGCAATATCAACTTTTTTTTCCTCACCTTCTTCTCCACTCAAGGTTAAGAGACGACGTGTGGCTAAATGATCTAATATATGGTCAAAAGCTGAATCCTCATTAACTACCCGTAAATCACTAACTGGTTGCTGGCGGCGAGTATCTTTTCTGCCTTCACCAAACTGAATTAATCGCAGAAAAATGCGTCGGGCGATAGTCACTTGTTGGTCACTTTCTAAATCTCCTAGTGCAGCATCAGCTTTCCAGACTATAGCTACCTCTAGTCCAGTTTGTTTATGTCCGTAGACATTGCGAGGAAGAAGTAAAATTAATGATTCATAAGCTCTCAGAGGTAAAAATCGCCGCTCTATACGCTGCCACAACCATACCAATGTCTCTTGAACAAAAGGTAAGATGCCTGGTTCCCCTACTGAATCTGCTAGTAAACGATCTACTAGAGTAGTCTCTATAAATACACCAACATCCTCAGCGGGTCTCACAATAGCTTCTCGCAATCCAGTTTCATTCAAGGGCTCAACTTCAAACCGATTAGTTTTAATCTTCTGCCATAACAGACAACCCATTAAATCAGGATAAAAGTCAGCTCGAACAGTCAAGATTACATAACAGTTGGGAGCTTGTATCAGGTGCAACAAAGTTTCCTGAAAAGGAATTACTTCTTGCGCCTTTGAATCCGGTATTTGTTGACTAGCTATGGTAAATAGCTCCTCAAACTGGTCTATTACTAAAAGTAACCGTTCAGCAGAATGAGTTTTTAAAAGGTTGGTGATTGCTGGTGTCGGCTCAGTTAAATCGTCATTTAACCAAGTTTTCAAAGTACTCATTGGTGTAGCTCCAGGGCGCATTATACGCACAGCCCATTTTCCCGAGCCAAGCAATTTACTTTTGTGTAAGGTGGGAATAAGTCCAGCCAAAACTAAAGAAGATTTGCCACTACCAGAAGGGCCAATGACAGTCAAGAAGGAACTGGAACGCAAACGTCCCAGAAGACCTTCTATTTCCTGAGAACGACCAAAGAAACGTTCACTGTCATCCTCACTGAAAGGGAGCATCCCGGGATAAGGACACTCCGGTATGTTTACTTCCTTGGGAAGAGCAACATCTAGGTCTTTACAAAGACGGTTAATTTCTTTTTCCCACTTTTCTGGTGTCGTGGCATCTAGTCCTACCAACTGTTGTAATTTTGTTGGTACTTTCAGATTCTGTTCCAGACGTAAGGGAATGACTGGCCAAGTCGAAGTTTCCAAGCCAAAATTCTGAGACAGAGAGTTGATAAATTTATTTTCTGGATCAGCTAAGTAAGCCTGAGAGAGGACGAGCAAAGTTCGTTCACTCTCTCTAATTGCTCGCTCAAATTCATCAAGTCTCACTGCTCCCAGAGTAAAGGTTTCTTCTGAGCAGTAATTGACCTCTGCTTCTTGCAAAGCATCCAGCAAATAGCCTGCTACCCATTGACTATCAGCATCTGCATAAGAGATAAACAGGTCGTACTTTTTTGTTGCCATACCTTAATTTACCCCTAAATCTCTACATTTGAGGCAGTGAACCTTGGAGTGCATCTACTAGACGTTTCCAAGCTCGCTCAGCACGGCGGGGATGGGATAAGTCGGAGCAAGATAGCATACTGATGCGAGTGGGTAATCTACTGCTATCAATTCTCCAGTTACTTTAGGTTGAATGTACTCAAACAGGTCAAAAATCCGAATCAAGCCATCTTCATTTGGAATACCACCCCGTATTCCCGCCAATAGATGTTTAGTAAACAGGCTATTTTCTGCTCCAGATAACACATAGGAAAATTCACTGCTGCGTGAAGAGGCTAGAATAACTCTTCCCTTACCTTGCTTTAAAGCCTCATAATAATTTTCAGGTAAGCCCATTTTCAGCATAGGTGCACTAGTATCTTTCGGTTGGCCAATACCACCTGAATGACAGCAATCAAAGATGACCAAAACTTTTTGAGCAGGAATTGCCTGCAAGGCTTCTGTAAACTCAGTTCCAGAAATTGCTGTTTGTGCTAGAGATGCTTCAGAGATATAGTTAGCATCCACTGGCAACAGATATTCTCCTTGATGAGATCCATGTTCAATCTGTCCTCCGTGACTAGAGATATAGATGAAAACGGTAGAATCTTGGTTACTCTGTTGAGCTAACTGGGTTAATGCTTCCGATAAAGCTGTTCTAGTAGCTGCCTCATCTTTTAACAAGGTCACATTGTCTTTTGAGTATCCACAATGATGGGGGTCAATTAACAGGTTATAGATATCCTGTGCATCCTTGAGAACGATAGGTGGAAGTTTGTTAACATTCTGGTAATTAGCAATGCCGACTACCAGAGCATAGGCATTATTCATTTGGAGATAGGAGGTAAAAGTTACTATCCTCTATTGAGCAAGAAATAACAGGGGCTAATGATGGTATTCTATGTTCCCTACTGTTCTATCTCAAAGATTTTCTATTTGCCAAGTTACCCAAGCAGTTAGGTGTTAGGCATGTAGGTTGGGTGAAACGAAGTGCAACCCAACACCCAATAACATGATTCTCTTAAAGTATCCTTCAATAGTCTCATACCGGTTGATTTGTTGAGTTTCATTACCTTAAGCAAATCACAAGATCAGCGATCGCACTTTAAAAGTTTCTTGAGCATTCAGTTGACGTTTTCCGTTTACAATGTCTAAAATTACTGCTTCTTTCTTGAAAATTAATAATAAATCTGATAGTTTTAGATTGTAGTCTTCCATTAAAGTTTGTAGCAATTCTGCATCCGTTAGTGCAGGAAAATGTTCATTTTTTTCTTCATATTCATAGACTAGCATCCCTAATACCCTTAAATAGTCTTGATCATCTTGATTAATATTTTTTTTGTCTAATATCGAGTTGATTCTTTGTTGATTTGCTCTTAATTCTGTATCATTTGTAATCGGGCGTGGTGGGAATTTTGTGATTAAATTAAGGTAATAGGAGCTAGGGTTAGTTAAACCAGTCGTCATTTTTCCAGATAACTTAGCTGATGCACTAGAAATGCTGTATATAGTATAGGAGGAACGGCGTTACCATGCCATGCCTCACTTAAAAAAAAGTGGGTTGCTTCGATTACCTGGGTGCTTTACGCCAACCATTTGCGATCGCTTCTGATTCTGAACAAAACCATTTTTCCCCCTTTAACGGATCAATGACGGTTGATTCATAATCTTCCATCCCTGGAATATGATAAACTTTGTTTCCAGTATTGTGAGAGATATTGCCTTTGATATTGCAACCTGGTTGATTAATAGATGTATTCGGGTTAGATATGACTGTATCTGGGTTAGGTGTACTTGGAGACGGAGAATTGCTAGCACTAAATCCCTTAGCAATAATTGTAATAAAAGCTATAACTCCCAGGCTAATCAGTATTTTAACTGGTCTACCTCTCTTGCTCTTGTGCGTTTTAGGTAATGGACTTGTCCGAAAATTAGTCGGAGATTTTTTAGTAGCTTGAACTTGAAGTTGATTTCTGTGAACATCTGATGTTTCTGGTATAACACCTTCAATTGAGGCATTAGAGGCGCGTACTTTTCCGTTCGACTCAGTTGTTAATTCATACAGAATTGTATCTCCAACTTTTGGACGGCGATTTATTCTTTTTAAGGCACTGATATGTAGGAAAATTTCTTTGCCACCATGATCAGGCTTGATGAAGCCAAAACCTCGTTCATCTTTCCAAGTAGTTAATTTACCCTTATTTGGCATACTGTTTATGTAAGCTTAGGTTTGGAGTTAGATGCTTTAACTTATATTACTGATATTTTTGTGTGAGATAAGTCACATAATCCGCTTGTTGTATCTTCATGGAGGATTTCTGTAGTTTTTGCAATCCCTCAAGTCGTGACAAGTTTCCCTTTTTCAGCACGACATGAGTTTCCCCCTGTAGCGAATCTAATAGAGTTTGCACTAATTGCCAGCGATCGATAATTGGTAATTGCAATACCTGCTAAATCTATCTCACCTCAATTGTAAATTGGCAATTGATATCTTGAGGGCTTTTTAGCGCAACATTGTGCGCCTCAGCGCCTGGATGGTTAGCTGGCAAAATCCAACAGCTGCAAGATATGAATTCACCAAGATATACTAAATATTTGGGAAATCCTTCCGCTCACTGCTACTACTTTATGAATTTGCTGCCTAAATTTGTTCCACTTTTCAAGCTTGTTACTAAGAAATTGCAATTAACTGAGGGCTCAAGACAACGCCGCTGGCGTCCAGTGGTTGCGGCTTTCCTGGTAGCTTTAATGCTAGGACTAGTAATAACACCTACTAAGGCTTGGGCTCGTACCGAGATACCGACAGATACAGCTCAGTCGATCCAACCCTATTTAGATAAAGTTATTGACAAGGTAACCGAGTTTCGCCTGGATAATGGTATCAAGTTCATTGTCCTAGAACGCCACCGTGCTCCAGTAATTTCTTTTATCACCTATGCAGATGTCGGCGGTGCTGATGAACCTGATGGCAAGACTGGGGTGGCTCACTTCCTAGAGCATTTAGCCTTCAAAGGGACTAATCTTATTGGCACAGAGGATTACGAAGCCGAAAAGAAACTATTTGTGCGCTTAGATGAGTTATTTGAGCAAATTCAAGGGGCAAAAGCTGCTGGGGATGAAGCAGAAGTCGCCAAGTTACAGGAGGAGTTTACTAAGATACAAGCCGAGGCAAATAAATATGTTAAGCAAAATGAAATGGGTCAAATTGTTGAGAGAGCTGGTGGTGTAGGCTTAAATGCAGCAACCTCAACTGATGCTACCTTTTATTTCTACAGCTTCCCTGCTAATAAACTGGAACTGTGGATGTCTTTGGAGTCAGAGCGATTCCTCAAACCAGTGTTTCGGGAATTTTATAAGGAAAAAGAGGTTATCTTAGAAGAGCGTCGTCTGCGTACCGATAACTCTCCCATCGGTCAGATGATTGAAGCTTTCTTAGACACTGCCTTCGATGTACATCCCTACAAGCGTCCGGTAATTGGCTATAACGAAGATATCCGCAACCTCAGCCGCGCCGATGTACAGCAGTTTTTTGAGACTTACTATGTTCCTAATAACCTAACCATTGCGGTAGTGGGAGATGTTAATCCAACAGAAGTTAAACAACTAGCTCAACTTTACTTTGGACGCTACCAAGCTAAGCCAGCACCACCAAAAGTAACTGCTGTTGAACCACCACAGCAACAAACAAGGGAAGTAACGTTAAAATTGCCTTCCCAACCCTGGTATTTAGAAGGGTATCATCGACCAGCAATCAACCACCCGGACCATGTAGTTTATCAAATTATTGCTAGTCTGCTTAGTGATGGTCGCACATCTCGGCTCTATAAGTCTCTAGTAGAAAAAAAACAAATAGCTCTGTCTGCAGCAGGATTTAGTGGCTTTCCTGGAGAGAAATATCCCAACTTGATGTTGTTCTATGCCTTAACAGCACCAGGGCATACAGTAGAAGAAGTAGAAGAAGGATTGCGTGAGGAAATTGAGCGACTTAAGCAGGAACCAGTATCAGAGCAGGAGTTGGAGCGAGTGAAAACCCAGGCTCGTGCTGGCTTATTGCGCTCTCTTGATTCCAATATGGGTATGGCTCGTAGTTTGGTAGAGTACCAAGTTAAAACCGGTGACTGGCGCAACTTGTTCAAGGAACTAGACACCATATCAGCGGTTACTAAAGAAGATATTATGCGGGTAGCCAAAGGGACTTTCACTCGAGAAAATCGTACTATTGGACGTATTTTACCCAGCAACCAATAAAAATTAGTAATTAACAATTGGCAATTAGCCATTAGCCATTAGCCATTAACAATTAGCAATGACCAATCGACAATCACTAATCCATAATCGTAACAAAACTCTGCGCTGGGTAGGACTATTAGTAATGACGATGCTGTTAGTGGTTGCCTTCCGCTTACCAGCATCTGCTGACACTGCACGGCATTACACTGAGTTAGAGTTTCCTCCTTTGCCAGAGATTCAGCTACCAGAGTACACTCGCTATGAGCTGGATAACGGCATGGTAGTATACCTGATGGAAGACCATGAGCTACCCCTAGTGAGCGGTACGGCGATTATTAAAACTGGCAATCGCCTCGAACCTTCAGAAAAAGTAGGTTTGGCAACGCTGGTGGGAACAGTGATGCGCACTGGTGGTACTACAGAACATTCAGGGGATGAACTCAATCAGCTCTTGGAACAACGAGCTGCTTTGGTGGAAACTGGTATTGGGAGTTCTTCTGGTAGTGCTAGTTTTAGTGCTCTGAGTGAAGACTTGGGGCAGGTTTTTGATTTGTTTGCTGAGGTAATCCAAAAACCGGCATTTACCCAAGACAAGCTGGATTTAGCGAAAAAGCAACAGGCAGGGCAAATTGCCCGTCGTAATGATGATCCTGGAGATATTGCCAGCCGGGAATTTACCAAACTAATCTATGGTGAGAGTAGCCCTTATGCCCGCACCGTTGAGTATACAACCCTCGACCAGATTTCTCGATCAGATTTGGTAGCGTTCTACGAGGAATATTTTCATCCGGAAAATATGATTTTGGGTATTGTTGGGGATTTTGAATCTGCCAAAATGCGCCAGCTGATTGAGGAGAAGTTTGGCAGTTGGCAAACAGCATCCCAGCCTCAAGCACAAACAGTACCGGGTGCTTCCCAGGAAAAGCGAGGAGGCGTATTTTTGGTAGATCAACCCCAACTAACCCAGAGTAATATTCTTTTAGGACATTTAGGTGGTCAGTTCAATAACCCAGACTATCCAACTTTAGGAGTATTAAACGAGGTACTCAACGGGTTTGGTGGACGTCTGTTTAACGAAGTTCGATCTCGTCAGGGACTTGCTTATTCTGTATATGGCTTCTGGAGTCCCCGTCATGACTATCCAGGTATATTTCTTGCTGGGGGACAAACCCGTTCAGATGCTACCGTACCCTTTATTAAAGCTGTCCTCTCAGAAATTGAAAAAATCCGTACAACACCCATCACTCCTCAAGAACTAACCCAAGCTAAGGAAGGGGTAGTCAACTCATTTGTCTTCAACTTTCAAGATCCCAGCCAAACTTTATCTAGGCTGATGCGCTATGAATACTATGGCTACCCGGCTGATTTTATCTTCGACTATCTGCAAGGGGTGGAACAGACAACTGTGGAAGATGTCCAACGTGTTGCTCAAAAATATCTCAAACCGGAGGACATTATTACGTTGGTAGTAGGTAATACCAAGGAAATACAGCCACCACTCAACATATTTTCGACGGATGTGACATCTATCGATGTTAGTATTCCAGAACCAACAAGGAGTTGAAATGAGGTGTTAGGTGTTAGGTGTTAGGTAATAGGATTAAAGATTAACCTAATGGCGAATAGAGAGCATTTTGCCCTACTTAAAAAGGGTGCAGTTAGCTGGATGGAGTGGAGAGAAAAAAACCAATATATAGTACCAGAGCTTGGTGAAGCTAATCTCAGAGGGTTAAACCTGAGAGGAGCTAACCTGAGAGGAGCTAATCTAAAAAGGGCAGATCTGAGTAGGACTAAACTTATTAGCGCTAATTTTAGCAATGCTAGTCTTAGTAATGCCAACCTCCAGGAAGCTGAGCTCATCAATGCTAATCTCATCGGGGTTGAACTCGTTGATGCAGATCTTAGGAGAGCTAATTTGCAGA
>JAAHGL010000013.1 GCA_010692635.1 Symploca sp. SIO2C1
GCAATAGAGAAAATTGACCTGTGAAGGTAGGGAGCAACCCACCCCCATTGGTGTCAACTTAAGCTGAAAAGCGCTTGAAGCTGGGGGAGCTGAGGGAGCTGAGGGAGCTGAGGGAGCTGGGGAAGCAAGAGAATGCTCCTGTTAATCAGGTAGGATAACGCTACCCGCTCAGTTGAAGTAGAATCCCTTGAAACAATCAATTGGCAAGGATTGTGGCTTAAGTTGACACCAATGACCCACCCCTAACCCTTCCAAGGAGGGGAACTGAGGAGATGGGGAAGCTGGAGGAGACAAGGGATAAATTCCCAATTATCAATTATCAATTATCAATTATCAATTATCAATTATCAATTATTAATTATCAATTATCAATTATCAATTATCAATTATCAATTATCAATTTTTTCAATATACTGACTGTCTATCAGAAACGCTCCCTTAGTAAAGCGAACACCCCAAAATCCTCCCGGACGGCGGTCAAGGATTACTCCTTCTTCCCCCAAATGAATTACACTAGGAGGCCGTAGCATCGGCATAGGCTCAGCCGTTTTAACATAGCGCGGTAGCTCAATTATCCGGACGCGATCGCCAACTTGAAATTCTTTAGACATATTTGTTATTTGAGAATTGCTAATTGCTAATTGCTAATTGCTAATTGCTAATTGCTAATTGCTCCCTATCTCCCCAGCTCCCCCAGCTCCCCAGCTCCCCCAGCTCCCCATCTCCCCATCTCCCCACACCCGGCTAGGGAGCTTGCCAAATTCTTTGGTGATATTGCTCCACATCTGCATAAGGGTCTGGGGTATTATGAGAATGATTGTGGGAGTGGTCATGTCCATGACTGTGGTGATGATGGTGGTCATGTCCATGAACAGTACCATTGCCAACTGCTGCTAGTCGGAACTTACACATTTCACAGTTCATCTGTACTTGTCCCAACTGAGTTTCAATTTCTCGCTCCCGGAGTACTGATAGCAGCTGTGGTTGAATTCCCATCTCCGGTAGACAAGTCAGGGAAATTTCTGGATATTGCTCCTGTTGTTGAGCAGTGATATCAAAAATTTTCTTCACCAGCACCCCAGTAAACAGGAAGTAGGGAACCACAATAATGCGCTGAGGTTGGTACAGTCGAGCACGACGAAAGCCTTCTTCGAGGCGGGGATGGGTGATACCAATAAAACAAGTTTCCACAGTCTGGTAACCGCTACCTTCCCAGAGGATGCGAGCCATTTTGTAGACGTCGCCGTTAGCATCGGGATCACTTGAACCTCTGCCTACAAATAGTAAAACTGTATCTTCCCTTCTGCCTTCTTTTCCTGAGGATTCATCAAGGTTTGCAAGACGCAAGCGCCACAAATCCAGAATCTGGGGGTTAATCCCAAAATGACGCCCGTAGTAAAACTTCACCTGAGGATGTCTGACTCTGGCTCTATCTAACTCGTTGGTGACATCAAACTTATTGTGCCGTGCAGCAAACAGCAGAATCGGTAAAACAGAAAATTCTGTGTAGCCCTGTTCCACACATTGGTCTACTCCATCTTGAATTGTCGGACCAGTTAGTTCCAAAAAGCAAGGCAAAACAGGTCGAGAGGAGTCTAAGCTTCGGTAGGTATCAGCAAAATCAAGGAAAGTCTGACGCCCTTCTTTGTCTCTAGTACCATGACCAATCATTAATAAAGGACGTTTTAATGGTAGGGGCGGTAAAGATAGTGATGTCTTAGTGAAATCTGTTGTCTCAATAACAGTCATAAAATTTTAAGCTCCCTTCCTGTGCAAGGCAGGAAATAGAGTGGACAAGCAACAAATTAGGTATTCTGGCTTCAGGAGGTACTATGAAGTCTAAAAGACAAGAGTAGGTGCAAATCGCCATTCGCCTTTACACCAATAGAATTCAACTTGTTTCATCTTTCATCCTTTCCTCCTGTTACAGCTGCCGCACAGCCCCGGAATCGCACCGCTGTTTCCCCATATTGTTGCGGTTTATTCGTGCTTTGACATCTTAGCTGATTTGGGAATTGTTGTTTGTCCTTTGTTATTTGTTGTTTGTTATTTGTTGTTTGAGAATTGAGAATTACCTCAAAGAAGCGTAAAATCCTGGGGAAATAGGGAGATGGGGAAATAGGGGAAATGCTTGCTAGCCAAGTATTTTATTGGGGTGAGGGCTTTGCCCCCCCAGTTCATTGAGCCACAGTATCCTTGAGTACAAGGATTCTCAGCAGTAGAATCTTTCTAAACTATCCTCTGTAACGATACATGAGCCAGATTTCTCCCCCAGCATCTACTTCTTCCCCACTTAACCTGTTTGAGCAGCCAATTAATTGGCTCTATGCCTTGTGGAAATTTTGCCGCCCCCATACGATTATCGGCACTAGCTTTAGTGTTTGGGCGTTGTATCCGGTTGCCTTGAGAGCCACTAGCGCTCATCTCACACTCGGGAGTTTCGAGCAACTACTAGGGAGTTGGATTGCTTGCTTGTGTGGCAATGTTTATATTGTCGGGTTGAATCAACTAGAAGATGTTGAAATTGATCAAATTAATAAACCCCATCTACCAATTGCCGCAGGTGAGTTTTCTCGCCGACAAGCCCAGTTAATTATTGCTCTTAGTGGCATCCTCGCACTACTATTGGCAGGATTTTTGGGACCATGGTTGTTCTTAATGGTAAGTATTAGTTTGGCAATTGGCACCGCTTATTCTCTACCACCGGTGCGGTTGAAGCAGTTCCCCTTTTGGGCAGCGGTGTGTATTTTTTCTGTACGAGGGGCAATTGTTAATTTAGGACTGTTTTTACATTTCAGTTGGGTGTTGCAGGGGAAAGCCGTAATGATTCCAACACCTGCGGTATGGGCATTGACGTTATTTATTTTAGTATTTACCTTTGCGATCGCGATTTTTAAAGATATCCCGGATATGGAGGGAGACAAGCAGTACAATATCACCACTTTCACGATTAGGTTAGGTAAGCCAGCGGTGTTTAACTTAGCAAGGTGGGTAATAACTACTTGTTATTTAGGGATGATGGTAGCTGGTTGGTTCCTAAGTACTTCAGTTAATCCTTTCTTTTTGGGCGTAACTCATCTAGCCGCATTAGTTCTATTGTGGTGGCGTAGTTACAATATAGACTTACAAGATAAAAGTGCGATCGCTAGTTGCTATCAATTTATCTGGAAACTCTTTTTTCTGGAATACCTGCTTTTCCCGATAGCTTGTCTTCTAGCTTGAACATAGCAAATGAGAACTAGGAAAAAAGATGCTAACTTCAACAAAACTCGGACTATTGACTGCTATCTCAGCTCTAATTGCCCTAAGCACTGGATGTGCTGCTCCTGAGCAACCAACCACAACATCTTCTACAGGTACAGCAATTCAATCTGCAGTCGAAACCACAGCACAAACCTCAACCACCATCACAGATGAAGAACTAGCCAGCAAGGAAACATCCCTTGACTGCGATAATGCCCAAACTCAAACAGAAATTAATGCTTGTGCTGCTTTAGAGGCACAAGCAGCAGACAAAAAATTAAATGAGGTTTATCAGCAACTGCAGGCAAAAATCCAAGACTCCCCTCAAGAACAAAGATTGATAGAAGCGCAGCAAAAATGGATTAAGTTTAGAGATGCTGATTGCGAATATGCAAAGAGTCAATATGAAGGAGGTTCAATTGTACCGACGATTGAAGCTGCTTGCATTACCCGATTAACTGAACAACGTACCAAAGATTTAGAGGAATATTTAGAAGAAGCAAGCCTTTAATGAGTAATGAGTAATGAGTAATGAGTAATGAGTAATGAGTAAATTTTTTGTTCATGTATAATGTAGAATTGAGAATAAAAATTCTAAATTCTAAATTCTAAATTCTACATTTGACTTTATGGTTGAAACTCCTCAACAAACACATTTAATAGCTATCGCCGTAGTTGGTGTTAGTTTAGCTGTGCTTGCTTTTTTCTTACAGAAGACAAGTGTTACTTCATCCCTTTTCCAAAAAGGAGTAAAACTATACAAACAAAAAGATTACCAAAATGCTGAGGTAGTTTTTCGTCAGCTGATTGAGCGCCAATCTAGTAATGAAATGATTCCCTTGCTGTTGGGAAAGATATTGGTGAAGCAAGATAAGTTTGATGAGGCGGTTTCTGTCTTCCGGAAATTAGTCGATAACTCACCCAAAAATGTCGATGGTTATTTAGGATTGGGAGAAGCTCTAATTAAGCAAGGCAATCTAGCAGAGGCTATTGCTGTATATCGAGGATTAATTCGCCGCACTCCCCAAAATACAGAAATTCCCTTGCAGATAGGAGCAGTTTTATCTAAGGAAGACAAGTTAGAGGAAGTAATCACTGCTTATCGAGAAGTGATGCAGGAAAATCCTGATCAAGCAGTAGTTCATTTGAACTTAGCCAATGTGCTTATGGCGCAAGGAGATGTAGAGGTAGCAATCTGTGAGTATCAAGAAGCAATTCGTCTCAAAATCGAAAAACCAATTGCATACTGGTATTTAGGAGATGCCTTCAACCAACAAGGCAAGCAAGATGAGGCACTAGCTGTGTGGCGGGAAGGAGTAAAGCTCAGCCCCAATGATACGGTGGGGATATCAAGAATTAAGCGGGTTCTCATTGAGCAAGGTAAGTTAGGTTAGAACTTTAAGAAACAAGGCAGAAGGCAGAAGGGAAAAGGATTTGACTTGTTTCTGATCTTCGTAGCAGGCGGTGTGACACCCGCCGCTTGGTTGGTAAGTTATTTGTTATTTGTTTTGTTAAAACAACCAACAACTAACAACTTGCTAAAGGGACTGGATATTTTATCTTTTGACACTCCCAGGGTTACGCTACGCTAAAACCGTGGGATTCTTTCGTCATAGGGAGCGCACCGCTTTACCCTCAGAAAGCATCTTCACCGTATGCCCTACGGCTGCAAGTCCTCTCACCTCCTAGTAGATTATACAGCACTTCTAACTATCGGCAGTACATTTTTTAAACGGCACTTAAAAGTGCCTTGCGCTACATCCCACCTTTAAAAAGCGTGGGCTTTGCGCTAAATTCTGTAAGTTTCTAACTCCCCAGGTAAGATTCGAACTTACGACCAATCGGTTAACAGCCGACCGCTCTACCACTGAGCTACTGAGGATTGTGAAGCAAATGTTCGCATAATTACTAATGATAGCGATAAAAGACACATTTTGGCAAGCACTCTGAGGAATTTTCTACAAAAAGGTAAGTTATGCTATTTGTGTCCCCTTCTATTCTCAGATTTCGATGCTGACGAATAAGAGCCTGCCTGTCTGTCTTTCCTTGGTTTCCACTGACTTACCAATTTGGTCTACAGTCGAAACTGCTGCAACCCTTTATCAAAAAGACCAAGAGCGATTTCACCTAATTTTGAGGGAACCAGTTATTCCTGATTGGGAACCGGAACCGACAGCCATAAGCTACCATTACCAACAACCAAACCCTCAAGCTATCCGACTCCTATGGCTAGAAATCTCACCTTACCGAGTGACAATGACGATGCAGGAAAGCAAGAAATTGAGCTATCGTCATTTTTGGGAGCAAGGAGTTTACGGTTTTAACCGATATTGGTTACAAAGTAACCAACTCCAAGAACATAAGTCGTTTTGCCTACGGAATTATACCCGGAATTTACGGTTAGAGGGTCGTCCCTTACCCCATAGTCTACGGCTAGAATATGAACTGTGGTCAAACCAACTCCAGTTGGGTCAGTATATTTTGCATCTAGAAATTGAGCATTGATGTATTCTTCTCTATTTGATTATTATCGACAAGGGGTTATCTGACTCAATCGGAGGACAATCTCATCGATCGCTCCCACTAAAGCTCTTGACTCTGTTGGGTGATTAACCAGGATACTAAAAACAATTGTTCCATAATCTGGATGAACCAGATATCCAGATAAAGCTCTGACTCCCCATAAAGTACCTGTTTTAGCAGAGACTCTTCCTTGAGCTGAAGTATTGCGAAGTCGATTTCTGAGGGTACCGCTCACTCCGGCAACAGGTAAAGAAGAGTAAAAAGCTTCTCTGGTATTAGTGAAATTCATCGCTCTCAGGAGGTTTACCAAGACTCTAGGGGTGGCGGCATTTTGCCGAGACAAACCAGAACCATCTACCTGCCGATAACTGTTGGCATTAACTCCCAACTGCCTTAGAGCTTGCTTAACCGCCTGTGGCCCTCCAATACTACGTAGCAAAGCATCTGCATAGTTATTGTTGCTGTTGAGATTAGTTACATTTACCCATTCTCCTAGAGAGGTGGAGCGATACTTGGCTCTAGGGTCAAACTTTTGTAAAGCTGCAGCGGTAGTCAAAAGTTTGATGTTGGAGGCAGGGATCAGAAGTGAATCAGGGTTGTGGCTGTAGAAGGTAGTCTTATCGTTTAAAGATTCAACCAGAATCCCCCACCTCCCTCTGGCAAAGCTACGACTCTTGATAATAGAATCGATAACTACATCTAGATCAGCAGAACAAATGCGATTATCTCTCCTTTCCGGAGGAGGTACAGTGATTTCTATAGAGTCGAAGTCTGGAGATAGGTAAGCTGGTTGTTGTGCGATCGCTTCTTTGGTAACGAGGGGATTTTGCCAAACAAAGGCTGCTACAGTTAGTAAAGCCAAGGTTTTGAGGCAACGACTAACCTTATTCAAATTCTTGACTCCTTTGAGGAACGAAAAACTTGGTCATCTTAACATTGCTAGCTCAAAAAAGTCATCTACAGCTATTAGGGACTTCCAAATTCCAAAATATCCCTTTAGCTAATTGTTAATCCTTTGTGTACTTTGTCCTTTTGTGATGAAGTTATTGGTGATTAGTTATTTGCCTGTAGTTCCAGAAACCAAAGATTAACCAAAAGGCAAGCAGAGCAACCGTCAGCAGCAAAATGGGAATCGGACCAAATCGTTCAATTAGAGTCGGTGCAGCAGCAGTAAATAAACCACCCCCAACAATCGGTTCAAAGAACAGCTGTTTGTAAGCAAAGCTCTCGAAGGCATCAGAACGCTTGTGAGGGTCAACCATCTGCATCAGTAATAAGCCAGTGGCAGTGACACCCATTGATTGTCCCATATCGCCAATCCCCCGCTCAAACCAGTAGGTGGGAATGATTCGAGGAGCAAGATAAATAAAACAGAGGATATTCCAGGTAATGCCAGCTACAGACAAAAGTAGAAATGCTCCGAAGTTACCGACTATTACAGCTAAGGAGATAGAGGCCAGAGCTGCGACAATAGTTACATCCAGCGCTAGTCCACCAATGTTATTCATTAACCGACGGTCAATCAGATAAGTTAGATGCAAACGCTCTAGAAAAAGCTGCACAATAATACCACCTACCAACGCTAGGGGAAATAGGGGAATAGCAGATAGTAACTCTAGTCCATCACCTCCTCTGTTCCAGGTTACTGATTCGATGAAGTTGAGTCCTTGCAAGATGAGCCAGCCAATAGCAATCGCTAATGCGACGAAACCAAAGTGTAGTGATAAGGGATCGATGAGCAAGCTGCGCATCATTCTGGCTCTTTTGGTTCTCGTTTCTGGACTTTCTTGGTGATTCTCCCTTAGCTGCTCCTCCTCCAGGTTTCCCTCTTCGGTGGCTGGGAGATGTCCCTTATTACGTCCCCAATTCGCCAACATTACTCCCGCCACAACACCGCTGACAATTCCCACTGTAGCTAAGCCGAGAGCAAGATCCGGTCCTTCTGCAAAGCCCAACTTAGTAAGGGTTTCAGACATGCCAGCAGCTGTCCCATGACCACCTTCAAAAGCAATTTCAATCAAAGCACCGGAGATGGGACTAAGTCCAAAGACAGGAGTCAATACTGTCAATGCTAGTAATAGTCCCACAACATATTGTCCCCAGGCAATCGACTGACCAAAGGCTACCTGGGGTGAAGCCAGCCGCCAAATATCTCGTGGACTAGGAATAAATTCCCCAAGGAAAATAGTTGCAAAGACGACATTGATAAAAACCCCTGGGATTTGTTTCCAAACATCCAGCACTGGTTGGGAAAAAATGCCAGTTGAAAGGAAGTTGTCCTCTCCTGCGATCGCACCTAATACTGCTGGCCCTAGCAGCAAGGCAAGTAACCCAGTTACAATTGAACTGGGTAAATACAGTGCTTGCAACAAGGGAATACTCTGGCGAATCCATCTCCCAATCAGCAGCAAAAAACTGAGGATTACAAAAGCAAAGAATACATCCTGGAAGTCATAGGAGGGACCTGGGTTAGAGCCTTGTGCTAGAGCCCCCAAAGCCAAGGGCGCTAACATTAAGATTACTGCTCCGATGATCAGCCAGCTAGCTCGATATAACATTCGCCAGTGCTTAAAGAGCGATCGCGTTGCTGGAGCAACTTCTTTCTTCCTTCTCAGATGTTTTGTCTTTACACGGTGTTGATACAGAGCTCGAAGGTGTAACAGCCGCAGCGTCAATCGTCTAATAGACCGTCCTAATAGTTGCTTCGTCCAGCTTAAAAAAAGGTAGATATCTCTAGTATGCAACATCTCATCTTCCTGTGCACAATCATTTTTTCCCATAAATTCTTAATCGTAGCACCTTCCTTGGTCATTAGTACAAAAGACTAATGACCAATGACTTATAGCAAACTTCCTCTTTATCTCTGGTTCAATAAAAAATAACTATTAGCAAATTGTTAAATTTTAAGAATAGAAAAAAAATATTATTATCAGTTTCATCATTCTACCTATGTACTTCATTGAAAAAAAATCAATGAATCCGTTGATACAAAACCTTTTTCCTAGAATGTATTTTGACTTATTTACGGGATTTTGCTACCCTTTTAAAGGGGGACAATAGTCGAAAAATGAGTATAATTTACTGATTTAAATTACAAACAAATAAATATTAAATCACCCTCAAAGCTGATCAATCTCACTCTAAAAGAGGGTTTACTTCAGTTGTGTTCTAGGGTCAATAATTGAAAATTGTAAATATCAGGACATAATTGAAAATTAGTACATAACTTAACACGGACATGCAAATCTCATACCTCGGAATCGGTTTCCAATCTCTAGCTACTACTTCTAATACTCAAAAAATATCTTCAGAGCAGCTTCTAGATAGCTATGCAGCAGGAGAACTGGATTTTCCCAGAGTCAACCTCAGTAACTCAATCATGACTGGAGTCAACCTGAGTTTGGTAAACTTTCGTGGAGCAGAGCTCAATGGTTCTGTACTCAAGCGAGTCAATCTAGCAAGGGCAAATTTGAGTATGGCAGATTTAAGTGGAGCAAACCTAACTGGAGCAGATTTAAGTGGAGCCAACTTAGTTTGGGCTGATTTACACAATGCCAACTTAGCAGGAGCAGATTTGACTGGAGCCAACCTAACTGGAGCAGACTTAACTGGAGCAAATCTGAATGGAACAACTATGCCGGATGGTACAGTTCTCTCAAGTAGTAAACTATCAAACCGGTCTAGTGGTAAATTCAATCTAATCTCAAAATTTATCTCGCGCCTGTTCACTAACCATGATTAATGTCTCCGAGTTCACCTTAAATACTATAGGTAATGAAAAACATCCTAGGCATTGATAATTTAAGGTGCTCAGTTGTTTCCTCCTCACAAACAACTGAGCACCTTCTCGAATTTTATTTAAGCTCTCAAAAAGTTGGATGCATCTGAGGGAAGAAAACACAACAGGGCAGCCCAGTACATAGCAGCAAACTCCCAACTCAGGTGATGCCAGTCACAGTTCCTTAAGCACCACATTACAGCTGTAGCTGATAAAACTTACTATTGACCCCAGTCAAATTCACGCTTTTTCAGGATCTACCTCAAGAGCTTTCCTAGAGAAATGCCTGATGATTAAAACCATCCTAATAGATCAGGAATAGGAAGATATGGGACGCTCTGACACTGGCAACCGCTACCAATCCAAAGCTTCTACGTCTTTAATTAATCAGGTAGATGAGAGCAGACGCTCTCGGAATATACCTCCTGATGAGCTGTTGAGGTTGTATAAGGCAGGAAAACGAGATTTTATTGGAGTAGATCTAAGCAAACGAGTTCTGAGTGGAGTCAACCTAAGATGGGCAAATTTGAAGGGGGCAAAGCTTAACAAAACTGTGCTAGTGGGAGTTAACTTGACGGAGGCAAACTTGAGTGAGGGAGACTTGAGTGAGGCGAAGCTATATTCTACTCCGCTAGAAGGAGCCAATCTCAGAAGGGTAAAGCTGAATGGAGCGGATCTACGTGGGGTTAACTTAACTAACGTAAACCTAACTAAAGCCAACTTGAGTGGAGCCAACCTACACAAGGTAAACTTAACTGGAGCCGACTTGAGCGGAGCCGACTTGAGTGGGGCTGACTTACAAAAAGTTAACTTAACTGGAGCAAATTTGCGTGGAGTAGATTGGACTGGAGCAAAGTTTAAAGAGACTGAATTGACTGGGGTAAGTCTGCTGGGTGGCTCATCCTTGGTAAGTCAATCGTGTTGAGAAAGGCAGGAGGCAGAAGGCAGAAGGCAGAAGGCAGAAGGCAGAAGGCAGAAGGCAGAAGGCAGAAGGCAGAAGGCAGGAGGCAGAAGGCAGAAGGCAGAAGGCAGGAGGCAGAAGGCAGAAGGCAGGAGGACCAAAAAGATTGAAGCCGACAAGATGGTTATAGGCAGATTTTGTATAATCCCTCCCCACCTTCCCCAGTTTTTCTATGGGTATTTCCTAATAAGCTCACTGGGATTGAGCAACGCTCTTGAGGATATTCATAGGACCAAAGTCTTTCAGAATCTGCATTTGTTGCTCATTACGAACGAGAAGAGCACCTCCAAATCCTAAGGAGTTAACAGAAATCGACTCAAAATCCTCCTGGGATCGCGGCACAAGCAGCATCCATTGCCTGGTAGCCAAAAGATTGTAGGCTCCAGATTGTCTGTTTCCCCTTGTACTTTCATCCCCTTGCCAGCCGACTGCACGGAGTAGGTTATGATAGCACTGACTTGTTGCAGCAGCTGCTTCTAATGGAGATTTTGCCCAAAGGGGGTCTAATCGAGCAACAGCGTGGACAAAAGGAAAACTCGGTATAGTCCCAATAGTTCCCTTAAATCTAGCAGAAGCGATCGCAGGTTCGATCGGTATCTTCAGTCCATTGGATGCGAGTGGTAAGGGAACAAATTGCAGGTGCTTGTGTCGCTGGCTAGCTCCGGCAATCTTACCACCGTTATAGAATGCCAAGCCCTCGAATTCTGCTAGGCATCTCCACATAGCCTCAAAATCCTGCAAAGTTAGCAAGGTTTCCTGCTCCTCAAACGAGCGGGTGACGATGAGTAGGTGATAGTCCACAACATTGAATTTGTTTAACAGACATAAGTGTGTATTGGAAATGTCTGCAACGAATAAGTCTTCTTCGTAGGGAAGGAATGGATTGAACTCTTTTGCCGAGTTGGTAGCTTTTTTGTCTTGCTTCTGCTTAGCTTTATCTTTACGTATTAGGTTGGACAAAATCCGAACGAGAAAACTAATACCATCTTGCTCTACAAACTCTGACTCTGTTGGTATTGATTGGAGTGCTTTGCATTGGAGTGCATGAGCAGTTTGATTGGTGAGGCTTGTCCATAATGTCCCGGGTTCCAGCGTTAGTGTTTCCTGTGAAGTTGGTTGTTCTTCAGGCATAGTTAATTTTGGAATTAACAGAATCAGTACTTGAACAAAATGAATTTTATATTTTAATATTAACTGGAGTTTTGGTCAGCCATAGCTGCCAAGTCATCAATTGTTCTGTGTCAACGAATTTTCCCCTGACTTTGAACAAAAATAAAAGGAGCATTTGCGATCGCAACGAGAACTTCCAGAGAGCTCAAATCCACCAAGGATAACAGGGAAAATAATTGAGAATAAACAGTGCTTGTTGAGAACGAACAAGTCAATTATGGATTTTTAATAATATTTTTGCTCTTATTTCTGTAACTTTTGATGCATTTACCCTAAGCGATGTATTTTTACGTTTTTCTTAAGATTTCTGCCCTCTGCCTTTCTTCTGGTAATTTCTGCTATAAGGTGAAATCCTCTTCCCTGTTCCCTACTCCCTCACTCCAAAGGAATATTTCTTCAGAGATTTTTCAAGCTTCCGGTATAGCAAAACGTGCTTATGAGCAAGTTTTTGAGTTTCTTCCAACTTCACATTTGCTGAGTTTTATCTCAAGGTTTGTTTAACTTTCACAGAAATTGTGACTAAAAAACTATCTGGTCGAAGAATATACGGATAGACAATAAGGACAAAAGTAAGTTAACTTGTATAACATACGTCAAACATGTATTACTATTTAATTGAGGCCCACGCTTGATCTGAATTAGGTGATCAAAGCCAGCAATTTCGTTCAAATGACGATGCTCGCTATTCAAATTAGTTTCCGAAAACCTTGATATCACCAATCTAAATTGGCTCCAGATTATGTGTGACTCAACTGCTCTAAACGATAATAGCTCCAAAGACCACAGACTAAATTCTCCCTCTTCATCCTAAGAGTGAGTGTGTCAAGGGCATCTATTTTTCTAGGTTGAATTTTAATTGCATAACTTTCTTAACCTTTAGAAGTCGCCAGTTCTAAACAAATACCGAAGCTTGCTATAGGTAACTTCCACAAGGAAGCGTTGTTATCAGGGTATACCAATATTGACTATGCCATTTGGGCTGCTAGTTAAACATAAAGTTTGCAGCATCAACACTGCTCTTCGATCTATAAGCAGTTCAGCATTTAAATTATCATATCAACATTTACAACTCAATTGTGAGATATAGATAATAGGATGCTAAAAAATCCCAATTTAAATGCGTTTTAGCTTATCAGTGCATCACATGATTTAAGTCTTTCACCGAAGACAAAAAAGCTTCAGAGATAAAGCTTTTATATTCTATGTCTAGGGGAAATTTAAACCCTGATGGGGTGTCAGCTACTAAACTTTTACCCGTTGATCAGGCACAGAAAGAGGATAGCGATGACTGCTAAACAAATTACTCCTTTTGTCTCTATTAACCCATTGGCTGCGTTCAAACCAGTTCGCTTTCTCAAAACTTTAAAGCGGCTTCAGTTCAGTGGTCAATTGGTATTGACAGACTCCCAAGGACAAGAATGGCTATTTTATCTCTATCAAGGAGGCATTATGTATGCCACGGGTGGAACTCATCGAGTAAGACGATGGCATAGAAATTTAGCTGTTAACTGTCCTCAGATGCTTGCTAATACCTTAGCTTGGCGAGATGTTTTGGCGGGTATCAATACAACAGATTTCACTAACTGCTGGGAATATCAGCTGTTGTGTTTATGGATAGCAGGACAAGAAATTACTCAGGTACAAGCAAGCAAAATCATTCGCTCTTGCATTGCAGAAGTTTTGTTTGATATAGCGCAAGCAAAGGATGCAACTCATCAAATCAAGCCAGATAACTCGTTATCTAGCCAACTTCCCTTGATTGATGTGGATGAAGCAATTGCTAAAGTACAGCGGCTCTGGCAAGCCTGGCAAGAGCCTAGGATTGTCAATTATTCTCCCAACCAAGCTCCTATAATTAAGCAAGTAAAGCAACTCCAGGAACGCAGCTCGACAGATATCTACCAAACCATCACCAAGCTACTAGATGGACACCGCACTTTGCGGGATTTGGCTGTGCAGACGAAGCGAGATGTAGTTGCACTAACTCATTTAATTGTGCCCTACGTTCAATTGGGATGGGTCGAGCTAATTAACATCCCGGATTTCGCAACTCCAGTTGGTGGAGAGAACTTCCAAGTACCACCCAAAAAAGAGTCTACTGGAGTGCTAGTAGCTTGTGTGGATGACAGTTTTCAGGTGCGTCACACTATGGAAAAGCTGCTCACAGCGGCAGGTTATCGGTTTTTAGGTGTGGAAGATGGTGTGCGAGCGCTTGGCATTTTGTTAACCCGCAAGCCAGATTTTATCTTTTTGGACTTAGTGATGCCAAATGCCAACGGTTATGAAATTTGTACTCAGTTACGCAAGCTTTCTAGTTTCCGCGATACCCCAATCGTGATTTTAACCGGAAATGATGGGTTTGCTAACCGACTGCGCTCTAATTTTGCTGGAGCCTCAGATTTTGTGAGCAAACCATTTGATACCGAGAAAGTCCTAAATGTGCTCGGTAAGCATCTGAAGCAGCGTGCTATTAGTCATTAGTTGTTTGTTGTTTGTCCTTTGTCATTAGTTGTTTGTTGTCTGTTGTTTATTGAATAACCAATGACCAATGACCAATGACCAATAACTATTTTTTGTTGTTTATTAATGAGGTAAATGTTATGGGTACTGCTCTAGTGGTTGAAGATTCCTTAACGGATATGCAGGTTCTCTCTAGTTGTCTCCAACAAGGAGGTATCAACGTCTTAATTGCCCAAAGTGGAGAAGAAGCTTTAACCAAAATTACTGGTCAGAAGCCTGACATTATTGTTCTAGATGTTGTCTTACCAGGTCTTAGTGGTTTTGAACTTTGTCGCGAACTAAAAAATCAAACCAGTACTAGTAATATTCCTATCGTTATTTGTTCAACAAAAGGAGGCGATATGGATAAATTTTGGGGAATGAAACAGGGAGCAGATGCTTACTTATCCAAGCCAATTGACCAGGAAGAATTAGTCCGCACTGTTAAACAGCTAATTAAAGTCTAATTGGTTTGATGTAGATCATATTTTGTAGGTCCTCCAACCTCCCCCTTGATAAGAGCTCACAAGGGTAGGTTTTTTACTGTCGGGTTGGGACAAGACAAGGTAGACAAGGTGAAAAGGGAGGAAAAACGTACCAATTTCTGTTCGGTTATCAAAAATCCAAGACGCACCAAAAGCCCAGTTTTTCGTAAAAAATCTTCCTTGTCTACTTTCCTACGGGTGAGGTGAAATTTACAGTGGCTTTCAAGAAATAAGGCTCCAAGGCAGAGGGCTCCAAGGGAAGAGGATTTGACAAAAGTTTCTTCACTCATTACTCATTACTCATTACTCATTACTCAAAAAAGCTCTCACTATGTCCGATTCTTTATCAATCCCAAAATCTTTATCATCACCAAGTAGGAATGCCATTAATCGCCTCTCTAGTTCAGGAAGCACAAGGGAACAGTTTTTGCGGTTGCATCTTGCGCGTAATACGACAGCACTACTACCGCTGCAAGAACTGACTGAGGTACTAACTGTTCCTATCGGTCAGATTGTACCTATTCCCCACATGAAAGCTTGGATAATGGGTGTCTACAACTGGCGGGGTGACATTCTTTGGATGGTTGATTTAGGTCATTTAGTGGGACTCACCCCCTGGTATCGACAGACTAGTAGCACTTCAGTTCATAAAGCAGTTGTGCTACGTGTTAATACTGCTAATAAAAGTTCGACCAAGATTAAAAGTCAGATGCTAGGGCTAGTTGTTAGTCAGGTAGAAGATATTGAGTTATGCGATCCAGATGGGATTCAATCTCCGCCATCATCAACAGTGACGGCTGAATTAGTGCCATTTTTGCGCGGCTACTGGCTGAAAGCTAACGGTGAAATGTTAACAGTTCTGGATGGAGAAGCCATTATGAGAGCGATGCCAAGGCATGAATAGTAAACAGTACCTAATTGAAGAAAGAATACAGAATTTCAGGAGTTCAGAATCAAGAAATCAGATGGAAATTCAAGACAATTAGCAATTCTCAATTCTCAATTTTCAATTAACTGATATGACTCAGATTTCTACCAAAGACTTTAACAATAATCGCTCTCCAGCTTCTAATAGTATTGAAGTTGATCAGCAAACTGCTGGGACTAATTATTCCTCTTCTCCTCAAGTATTCTCTTCCCCAGAGGAAGCAACAATCAATTTGCTTGAATTAGAGGAGATGGAACCTATAACAGAGCCTCCAGATACTTCTTCCCTAAAGCAACGAACACCTCAGCGCTCAGTCTGGAACCTCCAAACCAAAGCAGCTGCACTAGCCATTGCTATTGGTACTATCCCAGTGCTACTGACTGGATTTATTGCCTATCAGTTTGCCAACGAATCGATCACTAGAGAATATTCGACAAGTAAAATCACCCGTGCTACAGGTATTGAAGACAAGGTATTACGCTTCATGCGTAGCCGTTATGGCGATATTCAAATCCTAGCTGATCTGCCAATTTTAACTGATCCGATACTGAGGGAAATTACTCCCGTTGAAGAAAAGCAACTAGTGCTAAACGACTTCGTCAAGTTCTCCCAGGTTTATAACAGCATTGCTGTATTCGATCTCAACGGCGACGTGATTGTCCAATCTGAAGGAGATTTCTTACTCAACCACAGCGATCGCAATTACTTTCAAGCTGTTATTAAAACCAATAAGCCTTTCATTAGCAAACCTTCGATCTCCAAATCTGTTGGCATATTTTCCATTTACTTTGCTGCACCTATTAAAGATCAAGTCACAGGTAAGACAATCGCAGTTATTCGAGCGCGGATGCCGGTTGAAGCTCTTGATGAGTTGATTGCTAACTTCGGTGATGGGGGAGACGAATATCACTTGGTTGACTTTTCTGATGGTGTGGGAAAAATTTTCTTAGCCAAAGAAAATAATATGAACCGGAAAGAAGCTTCGGCAGTTTTTTCTGGCTGGGAGCAACTGCAAGCAGCAGGAGAAAAAGGTAGTTTAATTACTACTGACCAGATTGATAAAAGTAAAAAGCTGTTAGCCTATGCACAGTTTGGAGAACTAGAAGGCTTGCCAAAGCTGCCATGGGAAGCAGTAGTTACCACGCCTGCACAGATTGCCTTTGCACCTCAAAGACAATTACTTCTAACTCTAACTTTTGGAACTGGATTGACTGCCTTGCTGGTGGGGGGAATTGCTACTAATCTTGCTAACCGAGCTACCCGTCCCCTCCTAGCTGCTGCAGACGCAGTAGAGAAAATTGGTCAAGGAGAATTGGATACCCAATTAGCAGTTCAAGGGCAAGACGAACTTGCTGTATTGGGAGCAAACATTAACGATATGGCTGCTCAGCTCAAGAATTTTGTGCAGGAACAAGCACTAGCAACTGAACAGGCACAGTTATTAGCCGAAGTTACCAGTGCTCGTTCTATTGGTACCCAAGCCTTACAAGAAATCTTTGAGACAACGGTGAAGGGAGTTCGGGAACTTTTAAACGCGGATCGGGCACTCATTTATCGCTTTAACTTCGACATTTGCGGGGAGGTTACAGCAGAATCGGTGGCGTCTGATTTCCCTTCGGCTCTCGATGACCAAATTCAGTATCCTCCTGTTACCCCGCAACTCATGGAAATTTACAAACAGGGTGCTGTGGTTCCCAACAATGATCTGATGGCGGTAGATTTGACTTTTGAGCAGCTAGGGTTTACAGAGAGCCTAGCAATTAAAACCAGTATAGAAGTGCCAATTCTTCATGAAGGTGAGTTGTTTGGTTTACTGAGTGTTCACCACTGTGCAGCTCAGCACGATTGGCAGCTATCGGAAATTGCTTTCTTTCAACAGTTAGCTACTCAGCTAGAACTTTCTGTAGATAGAGTGATTCTCCTGGAACAGACGGAAAAACTTGCCCAAGAGCAACGCCAGCTTAAAGAAGACCTACAACAGCGAGCTTTTGAATTACTTGAGGAAGTAGAGCCAGTCGGTAGGGGAGACCTTACCACCCGAGCTAACGTCACAGGAGATGAAATCGGCACGATCGCAGACTCCTACAATGCGACAGTGGAAAACTTGCGGCAAATTGTCATTCAGGTGCAAGCAGCAGCCAGGCAAGTAACTGAAACTACAACTAGCAACGAGCCTGTAGTACAGGCACTCTCCCAAGAAGCCTTACGGCAAACTGAGGAAATTGCCATGGCTCTCAACCGGGCGCAAGAAATGGACCAATCAGTGCAACTAGTGGCTGTTAGTGCTCAGCAAGCGGAAGTAGCTGTTCAACAAGCAGCTCAGACAGTGGAAGAAGGGGATGCTGTTATGAACCAAACAGTGGAGGGAATTCTAACAGTTCAGGAAACCATCTCAGAAGCAGCTAAGAAAGTCAAACGTCTTGGGGAGTCTTCCCAAAGGATTTCTACAGTGGTGAAGCTGATTAATACCTTTGCCGCTCAAACTAACTTGTTAGCGCTCAACGCTTCTATGGAAGCAGCTAGAGCTGGGGAGGAAGGTCGAGGCTTTGCCGTTGTTGCCAACCAAGTGCGATCGCTAGCACGGCAATCAGCAGAAGCCACAGCCGAAATTAAACAGCTCGTCGCAGGTATTCAGGCAGAAACGAATGAAGTGGTAGCAGCAATGGAAGCTGGTACTGAGCAGGTAACAACAGGAACTAAATTGGTAGAAGAAACTCGTCGAAGTCTTAACAAAATTACTCTCACTTCTGCTGAAATTAGCACCTTGGTTGAAGCGATTGCCCAGGCAACTATTGTGCAATCTGCTGCTTCTGAGTCAGTTACTAAAACCATGACCAATGTAGCAGAAATTGCCTCGAAAACTTCTACCGAAGCCAGTACCGTATCCTCTTCTTTTGAACAACTACAAATAGTTGCTCAATTTCTACAACAGGAAGTTGGTCGATTTAAGGTTAGTTAGGGTTTGCTGTATAAGTGTGGAAGCTATACCAGACTATGCTTTCAATCATTTTGCAAGCCAAATAAGTGCAAGGAAATTATACCTTTTGGCTCAAAAAGCTTGCACAATTGAACAAATCTGGGAGCTAATCGAGGGGTAATTCACTCATTACTCATCACTCATTACTCATTACTCATTACTCATTACTTCAAAACCCGAATCAATCGACTTATTCAGCAAACCCTAGTTAGTTATTTGTCATTGGTCATTGGTCATTGGTCATTATATAGCAGAAAAAATTCTCAATTCTCAATAACGAGGTATCTTCTATGACTCAATCTTCTCCTAAAGATATTTCCCAGAATATTACTAATGATGGTCAGTTCGATGACCATAAGTCCAATCTACCTACCAATAATTATGCAAAGAATGAGATTCATTGGAGTTACGAACCATCTTTCTCTGAATCTAAATGGTCAGAATCTGAGCTATCAAATCAGCCTAGCTCTGTACCTGCTCAAGAACGTCAGTCAGGTATGCTACAAGGACTTTCCAACCTCTCCATTGGTCGTAAAACCCAGCTGTTTCCTTTGTTGACTTTAATTTCTCTAGCAGGAGTTGTGGGTTTTGGTTCGGTTGCACTAGTTGCCGGTTTGCGCACCCAGCTGATTAACCAAACTAAATCCGAACTAGCTGTTACAGAGCTAAACTACAACACGAAAATCGAACAAATGGAATTTGGCTTCCGGGGTCAATCTGAAAACCCAGCCATCATTGAAGTTGCTGAAGCTCAGGCTGAAGGTGCGCCGTTACCACCGAAATTGCGAACTCAGGTCAAAGAAATTCTCCAGAATGAAATCAAAACTCGTAACATTGAATATGCAACTTTGGTTGACAAAAATTTGCGCATTATCATCAATGCCAATACCAATCGAGCAGGAGAAATTTTCGACCCGAACAAATTAGTTAGTCAAGCTTTGCAAGAGCCTCAGCAAATTGCCAGCACTGAAATTGTTAGCTGGTTTGAACTTACTCAAGAATCCCCACCACTACCAGAGGGATTTACTGAGCAAGATGCTGTGATTCGTTACACAGTAACACCGGTTAGTGATCCAGACACAGGAGAAGCGATTGCGGCGCTAGTTTCTGGGGACATAGTTAATGGCAAGTTACCCATTGTTAAGAAAACAGTGGATGCTTTTATTGGTGAAGGCTACAGTGCTGTATATTTACGCCAACCTACAGGAGAATTTGCCTTAGCCACATCTATAGATAAAACCAGCTCCGAGGAAGCAAAAGTTAATATACCCCTAGCTGATACATCTGTGTTAGCACAAGCAGCAGAAGCAGGTGGGGAGACAGTTAACAGTCGCTTACCTATAGGCAACCGTACCTATACCGTAGCAGCTAAAGCCTTATCTAATTCTGTTGGTGAGCCTGTGGCTATTTTAGCTTTTGGAGATCCAGAGATAGCTATCGGTCAGATTATTAGGAGGAGTTTGCTGACGCAAATTAGTTTGTCTGTATTGGTATTAATTGTGGTCGTCTTTTTAGCAGTAACTCTGGGAAGGCTCATTGCCGAACCTCTCAAAGAGTTGCAGCGCATTACCCAAGAGTTCTCCCAAGGTAATTATCAACTGCGAGCAGAGGCTTTGACTACAGATGAGACGGGTCAGTTAGCCAGTACCTTTAATGAAATGGCTGACAATATTGAGACTAACCTCGAAGAGATTCGTCAACAAGAGAACCTAGTCCGTCAAAAAGCCGAGCAAGAAGCAGCCGCACGACAGACAGCGGAATCTTTGGCAGAGGAACAGCGCCAACTTCAAGATGAACAGCGTCAGCTCAAAGAAAGACTTCAACAGCGTGCTTTGGAACTGCTGATGGAAGTAGACCCCATCAGTCGAGGAGACCTCACAATCAGGGCTAAGGTAACCGAAGATGAAATCGGTACGATCGCTGATTCCTACAATGCCACAGTTGGTAACTTACGGAAAATTGTTACCCAAGTGCAAGCTGCTGCCAGCCAGGTAGCCGACACTACCAGCAGCAACGAACCTGTAGTCCAGTCTCTATCTCAAGAAGCCTTGCGGCAAGCGGAGGAAATTGCAGTAGCGCTGGAGCAAGCACGAGAAATGGCTCAAGCGGTGCAACTAGTTGCTACCAATGCCCAACAAGCAGAAGCAGTTGTCCAACAAGCAACTCAGACAGTGGAAGAAGGGGACGATGCCATGAACCGAACTGTGGAAGGGATTATGACAATTCGGCAAACTGTAGCAGAAACAGCAAAAAAAGTCAAACGTCTTGGGGAATCTTCCCAAAAGATTTCTCAAGTAGTGAACCTAATTAGTAGTTTTACGGAACAAACTAACTTGCTAGCGCTCAACGCATCCATTGAGGCGGCTCACGCTGGGGAAGAAGGTCGAGGCTTTGCGGTAGTAGCAGATGAAGTGCGATCGCTCTCACGGCAATCAGCAGAAGCTACAGCTGAAATCGAAAAGCTGGTGGCTAGCATTCAGACAGAAACCAACGAAGTGGTAGCAGCAATGGAAGCTGGTACTGAGCAAGTGGTAACAGGAACAAAACTGGTGGATGAAACCAGGCAGAGTCTCAACAAAATCACCATTGCTTCTGTGGAGATTAATCAATTAGTAGAAGCGATCGCCAAAGCAGCAACAGTGCAATCAACTGCTTCTGAAGCTGTTACCAAAACTATGACAGATGTCGCTGCTATTGCTTCCCAAACTTCGACCGAAGCTAGTACTGTTTCTTCTTCCTTTGAACAACTGCGCCAGGTAGCTGAACTGCTACAAGAAGAAGTCGGTCAATTTAAAATTAGCTAATGGCTAATGGCTAATGGCTAATAGCTAATGGTTAATGGCTAATGGTTAATGGCTAATGGTTAATGGCTAATAGCTAATGGTTAATGGCTAATGGTTAATGGCTAATGGTTAATGGCTAATGGTTAATGGCTAATGGTTAATGGCTAATGGTTAATGGCTAATGGTTAATGGCTAATGGTTAATGGCTAATGGTTAATGGCTAATGGCTAATGGCTAATGGCTAATGGCTAATGGTTAATAGTTAATGGTTATTAATAGGAGTTACGCACTGTACAAATTAGCCATAATGTGGAGCACGTAATTAGGTCGCTTGACGCGATTTCCAAAACCCTAATTAGCTCATTGTCTTTGCTATGTCAGGTACTATACATGGCTGAAATAGCCAAATTAAGTACAGTATTTATGTACAATGCGTAAGTACTAATTAATAAGAATATATGGGGAGACCGAATTTTGAAAAACTAGAAGTTTACAAACTTTCTGAAAAATTAGCAGATGAGATTTGGAATATTGTTAGGGGATGGGACCACTTTACTAAAGATACAATTGGCAAGCAGATTGTTCGGTCAGCTGATAGTATCAGCGCTAATATCGCAGAAGGTGAGGGTAGATATAACTTCCAAGATAATCGGCGCTTTGTTAAGATTGCGAGAGGGTCACTGTATGAAACAATAAACTGGTTACGACGAGCCTATGTGCGAAATCTCTTAACGGATGAACAAATAAGCAGACTCAATCTAATCATTGACGAACTATCACCTAAACTCAACGCCTACTTAAATTCCATTGGCAATAGGAATTAACAATTAGCAACTAGCAATTAACCATTAGCAATTAGCAATTAGCCATTAGCAATTAGCAATTAACAATTAGCAATTAACAATTAGCAATTAACAATTAGCAATTAGCAATTAGCAATTAACAATTAGCAATTAACAATTAGCAATTAACAATTAGCAATTAGCAATTAACAATTAGCAATTAGCAATTAGCCATTAGCAATTAGCCATTAGCAATTAGCCATTAGCAATTAGCAATTAGCCATTAACCATTAGCAATTAGCAATTAACAATTAACAATTAGCAATTAGCAATTAACAATTAACAATTAGCAATTAGCAAACCATGACTATTAACCCAGAAATTCGTGACCAAGCATATCAGTTCTTTATTGAAGAAGCTCCTGAGCTATTGCAGATAATTGAACATGGTTTACTGACGCTCTCCATGGAGCGCAGTACTGCCAAAATCCATGATTTAATGCGAGCCGCTCACTCTCTTAAAGGAGGCTCTGCCAGTGTTGGGTTAGAAACAATTAAAATCTTGGCTCACCGCTTAGAAAATATCTTTAAAGCTCTCTACAACGAATCTGTAGAAATTAATATCGATCTAGAAAGCAAAATATTGCAAGCTTACGACTGTTTGCGTTTGCCTTTAATGGAGCAGATCAGATCAGGTAACTTTAACGCCAAGCAAGCTTTAGCCACTGCCGAACCCATCTTTGCTCAGATAGAGGCACAACTGGGGGATGCTCTCACCCAAGCCGATAATTACATCCCCAGTTCCTCAGAGTTAGGGGTTAATATAGCATTGTCCATTTTTGAAGTGGATATCGGGGAAGGACTCAAACGCCTGGCTACGGTTGTGGCTAATCCCTCTGACAACGAGGTAGCTGGAGAATTACAAGCTCAAGCCGAGGTTTTTGCTGGGTTCGCTGAGTTACTAAACCTACCAGGATTTGGCGCGATCGCACAAGCAGCTCAACAGGCTCTAGATGCTAATCCAGAGCGTGCAGTAGAAATTACTCAATTAGCGCTGGTTGATTTTCAGACAGGTAGAGAGGCAGTGCTGGCTGGTGACTCGACTCAAGGAGGAAGTCCTTCTGCTGCCTTATTAGCTTTATGCGGAGAGCAGGGAGCTGGAGAGATGGGGAGCTGGGGAGCTGGGGGAGCTGAGGGAGCTGAGGGAGAAATGCCAAATTCCCAATTCCCAATTCCCGATTCCCAATTCCCAGAAGAATCCCTTTCTTTAGAAGAAGCGTTTAGTTCACTTGCTGCAGCTCTGAAGGTAGATACAGAAGATAATCCCGCACTAGCAGAAACACCGGTGATACATCAAAGTACTGAGCTAGATGAGGAGTTGGAGGAAATTGTCAGCGCTCTTTCACAAGAGGTGTCAGACACTACTGTTATTGCTCCTGAGGTTGAGATACTTGAGACAAGGGAAGTCACTCCTACTCCATCTCTACAAGATGAGAAACCAGAAACTGAACAAGACTTTCACCTTACTCCAATTACAGAAGCACCAGCAAACCTTGAAGAAGCTCTTCAATCGATTGGGGAGATCTTTGAGAGTCTGTCACCTATCCAAGACATCCCCGCATCAACATCTCAGTTAGCTCTTACAGATAGATTGCAGGAGAGCAGTTTAGTCCCATTCCAGTCCACTTCTAAAGAGATATCCCAGACAAGTCAATCTGTTAAGCTTCCTCAAGAACTTAAGCAGGCATCAACTCCAACTCCCTCAGCTGAAGTATCTCCCACTTCTGAATTGTCGGTGCGGGTTAACTTAGACCGATTAGAGAGGATGAATAATCTCATCGGTGAATTTGCAATTAATCGCAATAGCCTGTCCCTAAAGAATCAGCAACTACAGGGTTCAGTACGAGGATTGCTGAATCGATTTTCCCGATTTGGCAACCTGGTGTCTCAGTTGCGGGAGCTATCAGATCAGATGTTAGTTGGTTGGTCAGTATTTAGCAATCAGTGGTCAGTGGAAGAAGTCAAAGTTGGTAGTTGGCAGACAACAAATACCGGACAATGGACAACGGACTCTTCCGATTTTGACTCCCTGGAAATGGATAACTATGGAGTTTTGCACTCCCAGCTACAAAGTATCCTCGAAGAAATGCTACAGCTGGAAGAAGCGGTTAATGATATTGCTCTATTCGCTAAGCAATCTGATCAAACCCTCGAACAACAGCGACAAATGCAGACTCAGTTGCGGGATGAGCTGATGTGGGCTCGTATGTTGCCTTTGGGTGAAGTGCTCAATCGTTTTCCTCGACTGTTGCGGGATCTTTCTGCTACTTACCACAAACCTGTCAATCTAAAAATGAGTGGTACAGGGGTGCTGGTAGACAAAGCTGTCTTGGAAAAACTCTACGATCCACTAGTGCACTTACTCCGGAATGCCTTTGATCATGGTATCGAATCCCCAGATATCAGACGTCAATACTCTAAACCAGAAACTGGTCAAATTGAAATTCGCGCCTACCATAGGGGTAGTCAAACCATAATTGAGCTTATTGATGATGGTCAAGGTCTCAATTTAGAACAAATTGGTAGCCGTGCGGTAGAAGTGGGATGGTTATCGGCAGAGGAACTAGCAACAATTTCTGAGGCTCGCCTCAGCGAATTCATTTTTCAGCCTGGATTTTCCACTGCTAGTCAGGTTAGTGAACTTTCTGGGCGGGGAGTCGGGTTAGATATAGTGCGCTCGCAATTGCGAGCGCTCAAGGGAAGTGTCTCCGTAACTTCTTCCCCTGGACAGGGGACAATTTTTACTTTAACCCTGCCGTTAACCCTAACGATCGCTAATTTATTGGTTTGCTTAGTTGGTACTACTAGCCTCGCACTACCTTCAGACAGCATTGGAGAAATTGTAGTTCCTGAACCTAATCAGATTAAAATCTCGGGAGACCAACGGTTTTTGCACTGGAATCAAACCATTATCCCAGTTTATCGACTCGACCAGCTTTTGAACTATGCCTGTCCATTGCCAGAAATCCCCACTAGCCAAGCCTTAGTCGGAGTCACCTCTCCCGAAGATTGGGCATCTCCAATGTTGATCATGCGGGGAGAGCAGCAAGTTTTTGCCCTGGAAATTGATAATCTAGGCACTGAGCAAGAACTGGTAATCAAACCTTTCGGCTCAGCGATCGCACCCCCTAGTTATGCTTACGGTTGTACCATTTTGGGGGATGGCACTCTGATTCCTGTAATTGATGCTACTGTTCTGCTTAACTTGACTCTGGAGCAAACGACAGGAGCCACCGGAGTTACAACCGCAACTCACGACACGACAGCACTCAACCAAGATTCATCCTTCAACCAAACTTCAACTACCATTAGAGCAGCTCAAGCGCCTACAATTCTAGTAGTTGATGATGCGGTCACCCTCCGGCGCACCCTAGCCTTGACTTTAGAAAGGGTAGGTTTTCGAGTCTTGGAAGCGCGAGATGGCAGAGAAGCGATCGAACAGTTGCAACAAAGCTCATCAGTCAATTTGGTGGTTTGTGATATTGAAATGCCCAATATGAACGGCTTTGACTTTCTTAGTCATCGTCGCCAAGACTCCCAGCTATCAAAAATTCCTGTAGTGATGCTTACCTCCCGCAGCAGTGAGAAGCATCAATGGCTAGCAAAGCATTTAGGTGCTACGGCTTACTTTACTAAGCCTTTCTTAGAACAAGAGTTAGTAGCAGAACTCAAGCAAATTTTAGGTATTAGGTATTAGGTATTAGGTATTAGGTGTTAGGTATTAGGTAAATCCGACATTCGACATCTATTCCCAATTCCCAATTCCCAATTCCCAATTCCCAATTCCCAAATAACAAATGACAACATCATTATTTAAATTACTTGTTTTCAGTATGGGCAAGCTAAATCTTGCTTTGTCCATCAACTCTGTCCACAAAGTCTTGAAATATACACCAGTTTATGGAAGTGGAGTTCAACCTGTAGGAGTCACTCACCTAGGTGATAGCGAAGTGACTGTTGTAGACTTACATCGGCGATTTTTCAAATCTAGTCAAACCAGTGTACCTAAATCAAGTCGTTATCTAGTGATTGTGAAGAATACAACCGGTGAACTCTATGGTATTCCAGTTGCAGACACTCCATTATTAATAGAAGTGCCATCATCCCAGATCCGTATTCTCCCAGAGTCCTATCGTCGTGCTGATACCCTAGATGTCGCCAGTCATGTTGCAGTTATTCCCCAGGAAACAACACCGCTCACTGTCTTTGTGCTGGATGTCGATCTACTACTGCCAATTTTCCAGGAACTTGCATTAGCAACGTAGTTAACTTTGAGGGAATGATAGGCATATTTGCGCCAAAAAGTGCGAATTTGAAGCAATTTTTATTGACCAAAAGTTCATCCACGATGATAGATTAAAGCTTTACACAATAGGACTATCATATATGGTTAAAGTTCTACGGAGAAACTCTAACAATAAATTACAATGGCTGCATTGACATCGCGTTGCTCAATTTACCCACGGGGTGCTGACAGTAGTATAATGGGGTCAAAAGTATTAACCATTCAAGGCATTCAAAATTCAAAACCATTATTTTGAACTAAGAATTCCTAAATTTGCATTGGATTGAGCCAATGGTACAACAACTCTCATCCCCCTCCCTTGCAGACGAACTGCTCTATCCCGATAGTGACGGTAGACCCTTGGCTGATAATACTACCCAATTACGATATATTTTTACCATAAAAGGGGGTCTCGATGCTCTGTTTAAAGACAGAGCCGATGTCTTTATTGCTGCCGATTTGTTCTGGTATCCGGTGCAACTCACCCAACAGCAAATCAAAGAACTGGAAGAACCCCAAAGACAGGCACCGGATGTGATGGTGGTGTTCGGCAGACCGAAAGGCGAACGAGGGTCCTACCAGCAATGGTTAGAAGACGATATACCCCCGCAAGTAGCGTTTGAAATCCTTTCCCCGGGCAATAAGAAACAGGAGATGGAGAAAAAGTTTAAATTTTATCAACAGCATGGCATAGAGGAATATTACTTATACGACCCGAAAAAGAATCGCTTGCAAGGCTGGCGGCGAAAGGGAGAAACCTTAACTGAAATTGCCCCAATGGAAGGCTGGAGAAGTCCGCATTTGGGGATAACATTTAGCACAGACGAGGGAGAATTAGCATTATTTCACCCGAATGGAGAGCGTTTTGTTTCTTATGTCGAGATTGTCGAGCAACGCGATCGCGAACGGGCAGAAAAAGAACGGGAACGGGCAGAAAAAGAACAAACCCAAGTTGCTTTAGAGGCGGAACGCCAGAAAAATCAACAACTACTTGATCGCCTTTTAGAACTCGGTGTCGATCCCAACAGCTTCCCCTAATTCCGCGCCGTGCGATCGCCACCTAAAACCTAACACCTAAAACCTAACACCTGTCGCAACCCGAAAATTACGACTTATTCAGCAAGCCCTAAGTAAGTCGATTCCAGCTGTCGATATAGGAAACTGGAATTTTAACAATTACAAAATAGCAACTTCCAGGTAGAAGGCAAAGAATTATGGCGATAACTAAATTTCATTCAACCAAAGCTCGTTTGTTGGGTTTTAGTGCCATAGTATTGGGCATCATGCTACCGAGTACTTTATCTCAATTGCCTGCCTATACCATTGAATTAGGAGACGGGCGAACTTTCTTTGACAAACCTCCACGTTTAATTAAGTCAGTTGCTACCTTCAAGTCTCCCAATACACCATCAGAGTATCTGTTCACAATTTTGTTACCTGAAGATGCAGGAGAAACTCTACAGGCAGTTTCTATTGTCCAGAAGCCTAATTTAGAACGGATCCGTTTTGAGAGGAGTAAGAGCAGAGCCTTCTTCGGCGAGGGTTTGAATGGCGGTTCTTCAATACCCCTGGCTAAAGTGGAGAGTGAGCCGACTAACCCTAGTGAAATAACTATTTTTTTTGAGGAGCCAGTAACTCCTGGTAACAAGGTAACAGTATTGATTAGAGCTAGAAATAATCCTAGTTTTGGTGGTGTTTATCATTTTGGAGTCACTGCCTTTTCTGTCGGAGAAAATAGTCCCGGTTTGTACTTAGGTTCTGGTCGTCTTCACTTTACCAGTCGTAGTGAGCGTTGAATAGGAGTCAACGAAGAGGAGTCTGCGCAAATATCACAAAAAGCGACGGGGAAACCAACTTCTTAAAGGGGTTGGATGAAATGTTGCCCCGCCGGGCAAGTCATTATTCAAGCGTCATTGGTCAAAGCGTACAAAGGACTCTCTGACACTTGACTAATGACGCGAAATCCCACGACTTGCATTACGTGGGATGAGCTTAAGCTTCTAGTGCAGCGCGGCAAAAGTAACTGACCAGTTTGAGATCGTTATAATCCTTACTCTATAAGCATTCTAAATTCTAAATTCTAAATTCCGCGCAGCGGCACTAGTGAGAGGTTAGTAATTATTTTATGATAAGAGAATCAACGTTCTAGGTGAGCGGGTTAAATTACTGGTAAACTTGCTGAAAATATATGTGAATAAGAAATATAGTATAACCTATCTCAAAGCCTTTTTTGCCCAATTCCAAGGAAAGATTACTATATTTTTTGATTTATAGTGTCCAACTTAAATTTTTCTAGGTATTAAGGGTTTTTCCGGATCTTTGTGCCAAAAGTGTGAAAATTTCCATAGAACAACTCAATTGGAAATAAACTATGTCCGTACAAAAAACTAACGGAATTGTTTCCTACGAAAATGTCCACGAAAGTTATCTGAGACAGCGACAACTTAAAGGAAGTGCTAATTGGTTCCTTTTATGGGGTTTAGGTGTTGGTGCCGTCATCTCGGGTGATTTCTATGGTTGGAACTATGGCTTAATTGTAGGTGGCTTTTGGGGAATGGCGATCGCTACTATCCTCATGGCAATTATGTACTTGTGCATGGTTTATAGTACTGCTGAACTGACAGCAACATTTCCCCATGCAGGTGGTTTCTATTCCTTCACCCGCAATGCCTTAGGACCATTTTGGGGTTATATCGCTGGTATAACTGTCAGCATTGAGTATGTACTGGCTAATGCAGCAGTCGTTTTTGCTTTAAGCCAATACCTCAAGGATGTGATTCCTGGAGTGCCAGTTTACCTGATATGGCTGTTTGCCTATGCCACTTTCCTGACGATGAACATCTGGAGTCTGGAACTAAGTTTAAATGTGTGTTTGTGGATCACTCTAGTAGCAATTATGGTACTGGGGATATTCTACATAAGTATGCTAGTATCCGGTGTTTTTCAGCCAGAACTGCTGTTTAATCTTCCTCCAGAGCCGGGACAATCAGCATACTGGTTACCTAAAGGTTGGACGGGGGTGTTTGCAGCAATTCCTTTTGCTATCTGGTTGTACCTCGCCATTGAGCAACTCCCAATGACAGCTGAAGAAACCGGCGAAGTGCCTAAGAATATGCCTACAGGAATGATCTTAGGGATGTTTACCCTGATTATCCTTTCAGTTTTTACCTTAGTACTTAATTCTGGTGTTGGTGGTGGTGCTGCTGCAATTGGTGAAACAGGTGTTCCCTTGGGAGATGGCTTAGAAGCTTATTTTGGTGAGGGAGCCACTAGTACACTTGTAACAACTTTAGCGCTGATTTGTGGTTTAATTGCTAGCCTTCACGGTAATATGTTCGCCTACGGACGTATAATTTTTTCCCTGTCCCGTGCTGGATATATACCCCGTTGGTTTTCTGTAACTAGCAAAAATCATACTCCTTATAGGGCATTAATCCTGGGTGCTGCTATTGGGTTTATCTGCGTCATGCTAATTAGTGCAAGTAGCAATGCAGCAGGGGAAAAACAGTTCTTTTCAGTGGATGCCATAATTTTGAATATGGCTGTATTTGGAGCATTGATTTCCTACCTGCTAGTGATGCTTAGCTATCTCAAGCTAAAAGTCTCTCGCCCTGATTTACCAAGACCCTACACTAGTCCCCTAGGGATTTGGGGTGCGGTTATTGGGGGTGGCTTAGCCATTTTTGCTTTGGTTGCTTGTCTTTCTGTACCTGACTATCAACCGGGTATTTTGGGGATTTTGATTGTCCTAGTTGTGGCACTCCTCTACTTTTTTCTCTACAGCCGCAATCGATTAGTGGCTCAAGCACCAGAGGAAATGGCAGCGTTAAGAATGAAAATACAATCACAAAGAAGAAATTAGACTCAACTATCGTGATTGTTATGATTGATAGGACTTATACAATTTAAGCCTAAGGGAGGTAGGGGCAATTAAGCTGCCCCTATTCACCTAAATAGGGTTTGCTGAATAAGTAACAAGTAACAAGTAACAAGTAACAAGTAACAAGTAACAAGTAACAAGTAACAAGTAATTTTTTTGCCTTTTTTTGTGTTTTCAAAAAAGACATAGCTTTTTGGGGAGTCAATTATTAATGAAGATTATTATTGGGGTAATTATCAACAAGAAGCAGTTATCTTTACTTCCAAGTTAAATAACCATATAATCTTAGGGTTGTGTTTGTTAGACTTATTCAGCAAGCCCTACTTAATGAAGGATATCAGCATCCTCGTTATTGGGCTCCCTATGTATTAATAGGCAACTGGCTTTAAGCTTATCCTACGACTTGCATTAGGGGGTGAGGTGAAATTTACAGTGGCTCTCAAGAAACATGAGGGAGGAGGTAGGAGGTAGAAGGAAAGAGGATTTGACAAAAGTTTCGACCCTCATTACTCATTACTCATTACTCATTACTCAAAAAAGCTCTCCCACACCTTTTTTCACCTCACCCTGCATTAGGTGGGATTTCGCGTCATTAGTCCTTTTTCCTTTGTACTAATGACCAATGACACTTGACAAATGACAAAGCGGCGGGGCAACATTTCCTCCAACCCCTTTAAGGAGTTGGCTTCCCCGTCGCTTTTTGTGAATCTTCAATTTCTACCTTCAATTCCTGTAGGGATTCTGAGGGAATATTTCCCAAACCAATAGCCTGCAATAAACCAGTCCACTTAGCTTTAATTCTGGTATCTTGAGGGTTGGCTCGCAGCTGCTCACCGACAATAGTCAAAGCATCGTACCACATCCCTTTTCTGCCATATGCTACCGCCTGTTCTAATGCCGTTCCTGAAGGAGTCTCCTGGAGAGGAAACCGTTGCACCCATCCATTGACAACTACTTTTTCATTAGACTCAGATGAATCTGTGGGATTGCAGTCAACGTAGAAGTACCACTGATAGTTTCGCCCAACTTTTAGGGAAAATTTAGTAGGATGGAGGCTAATTATGCCAGGAGTTGTGCCCTTGACAATTAAACCAGTTACTGTATATATCTCATTGCTTTGATCATCCGTGAGCACAAACATTACCTTACTTTCAGGTGTTAATTTATAAGGAACATAAAACCAGAAAGTTGGATACTCAGCAGTGGTTGTCCCCAAAACATACTCAATGTTTTGGGAATTTTTTGTGATAGGAACTAAAGCCGTCAGAGGCTTTTCCACTGGTGGACAGCCACGGCTTCCTGCACCTTCGCGACGACCTGGGCCAGGAGTACCTCTCCTCGTTAAATCTGGTTGATTTTGGGTGGATAATGACTCCTGAATAAATTGCAGTGTTTTTTTTGTTGTTGAGACTTCTGATTCAACCCCTTGTGCTGTCGCAGATAAAGAACTCCAAGTAAGAGAGGACAAGCACAAAGTAAGACCTAAAGCTAGTTTTAACCGATTCATACTTCTTTTTTGCCAATATTCAAGTGTTCACTATCTTTTTTTGTAAAAGTAGAGTGAAACATTACACAAAACTGCTTATTTTTTGAATGTCCTCAATTGTCTATCTATCAATATCTACCAATCGCAACAGCAGCATTCCTGATTCTTTCCCAAATTTTTTATGTGATCAACAAAGAATAAGTTGTTATGCCTGATACGCAAATGCTATTCAAACGCTTTAGGAGCAAGAAATTAGTCAAATGCTTCAAGATTAAAAAATTAGCAGTAGTAACCCTAGTGGAAGAAGGTAGAAGGCAGTCCCCATGAAAAAAATTTCACCACCATGCATGAAAGTAGGGGCGAATGGCCATTCGCCCCTACCGCTCCCTACTTTGAAGTCAGGAGGCAGAAGGGTGGGGAGATAGGGAGATAGGGCAACAAAGGAAAACTAATGATTTGAGAGGCTCAAGGAGTGACAACAAAGCTAAAAGGGCAAGCAGACTTGAGTCTGCCTAAGAAGGTTGTTGGGCGATGTATCGTTTCACTTGTTGCGTTGAATAATTTAAAATACAGCAAGGAGGTGATTTAAGTTGCTAGTTCTGCATTGATGTTGAATGTGTTGATGTCCAGCCAAAAACAGGTAATGAAATTGGGTTGGATGTGGGCTTGGAGTCGTTCTATACTGACTCTAATGGTTACACTCAACCCAATCCCAGATTCCTAAGAAAAGCTGAATCCGACATCAAGCAAGCTCAGTGTTGCATCTACAAAAAGCAAAAAGGTTCAATCGGACGCCGTAAGGCAACAGCGAGATATTCTCGGAAACACTTAAGAGTAAGTATGCAAGGGAATGAACATGCCAAGAGGGTGGCACGTAACGTATGCAAGTCTAACGACTTAGTGGCCTACGAAGACTTAAGAGTTAGCAATATACTCAAAAACCACTCTCTTGCCAAGTCAATTAATGATGCTAGTTGGTATCAGTTTAGGCAGTGGATAGAATACTTTGCACAAAGCCAAATCTAGGGTAGGGCATACCCGAAGTAACGCTAAGGGAGTAGCAACCTCTACTCTAGTTGGCGCAAGCCTGCTAGCGCAAGTGGCTACGATGAACTTAGAATCCCCGTCACGAAGCGTGCGGGGAGTGTCAATAGAATGCGATCGCGCTCATCTGTCTTCCTCAGTTGTTTTCTTTTTAATTATCATCTTCTCAAGAAGTTTCACTATCTTCGATTTGAGCATTTTTGCCTTTAACAGGAGGTAGTTGCTCAACTAAACCCATTTCAAAAGCAACATCTGGTAATTCACCAGCTATATACTTCCCCGGTTCAAATACCCGTCCAGGGGTAAAACACATTTGCCTGAGTTCAACTACTTCACCAGGGGTAAACATTCCCCTCCACATTTTTCGCTCTAGTCCCATGATTCTCTCCTAAGACAATCTCAGTACTTTTATTTTGGCAGGTGTAGTATAGCAAGATATAAGTATAAGACACCTGTCAATTTTGTCCTGACTAAGAGAATTTAGAATTTAGAATTTAGAATTTAGAATTTAGAAATACGGCAATTTCAGTAGAATTACTGAACTTATTTGCATAGATAAAAGTTATTTTAGTATGTAAGGTCAAAGAGAAAACAGATGGCATAATCGTACTAAAACCATTATTGTTATTAGGTCTTTTATAGCCTGAATAGTAGTTTTAATTGCCACTAATTCATGAAGAATTCATGAAGTTTTCTCTTTATCTCATAGCCCATTAACTATTTGAATATCGTTGGTAAACTAAAGCAATATGTTATCCGTAATCTTTGCCGTAATTTTCCCACAAGTGAATGATGCCAAAAATTTTGCAGAGCATCTCTCTATTAATCCTTGGTCAACTAGGGTAAGTTATAGATGCATTGGAGGTGATGATTATTCTACTAGAATTAATCAATCTTCTGCATTAATTAAACTATCTTTAAAGGAAGAGCAAGTCATTGTCATAACTGTTGCACCAAATTACCTTGAACAGATTAAGAATTTAATTGAAACTTGTAATGGTAATTATGTCCCTCAGGATGAATATATGAAGTGGAGATTGAAATGATTTTATTAGGGAGGTTATTTTCTGAAGAAACAAGCTCAAATTCTCTTCTCTCCTGACTCGGAGACTCGGTGTTTCTTCAGAGATTAGCTATTAGCCATTAGCCATTAGCCATTAGCCATTAGCCATTAGCGCATGAGCGTGTTTCTTGAAAGTATTACCTACTAAGAACTAATGACCAAGGAATTGTGGAGTCTTGAGCTAGCTGGTAGGATACTTTGTGGGCACCATAGCGGTTGAGGTGACTGGGGTCAGAAAAATTCTCAGGTTGGGTAAGTAACAATTTAGTTAAATCTCGAAAGATCAAATTCCTTTCTACACTCAAGCTGCGCATATAATGCTGAAATTCTTCTTCGTATTTTATACGTACTGGATCCAAATATTCTTTAGTTAGGGGTAGGTTAACAAAGGCCAGACTAATATCATGTTCTTGGGTAAATTGTAGAAGTGATTCCACTGCAATATCTTGCTTACCACTCAGTTGAAAAGATTCATAGTCTCTGTCATAAGCACCGATAACTTTGGGATGTTCCTGGTAATAGGTAACCGGATCAAAGCGTACTGATAGCGGTAGGAAACCATCTAAGTTGATAAATTCTTCCGCAGAAGCTACTTTCTCAGCATCCTCAAAGAGTTCACTAGGGGAAGGATTATTAAGTTCTAGGAAGGCTGTTAAACCAACAAACTGCTCTCGCATCAAAGACTTAAGCAAGTCTCGCTGAGGGTAAGTTGCTGACACTCCTGCACCTTGTTGATTGAGCAACTTATCAATTTCCTGATAACTCCTACTCAAAGTTGCCAAAATTTCAGCAGTTTGGCTCTGTTTTTGACTTGGTGAGTTATTGAGATTAGGGAAAGTTCCATCTGCTAAATTCTGATAGCCAACAGAAGTAGCGATCGCATTATAAGTGGAATCTACCCTACCACTATTAAATGCCCTGGCTCCATCGGCCCAAATAATCAATTTGGGCAGTTGCTCTGGAGTTAACAAACGACGAGTCATCAAGTCTACTACTTGAGCTGTAGCACCGTTGATGCCAAAGTTAAATACTTCAATATCCTGATAACCTTGAGTTGCTAAGGCATCTTCAAGAGCTTTGGGGTCTACACCCCGGAGTGCTCTAGAACTACCCACAATCAAAATATCAGGAGAACCTCCCTGAAGTAATCGCTGTTGATAAAGAGCCAGCTTTTGATCTAATAGGGGATTGTTCAAAGTCGGATTAGGAGAGCGTGCTGCAGCTAAAATTGCCGCTGTCGCCGCACTAGATTTCTCTGGAGTTAGGGAATTATCTATCTCCTGATTAGCATTATCTGTATAGTTAACAATTACCTTCTTGTCCCCTTTGGTAGTGAATCCAGAATCATTGAACCCATCAGCATTCAGGTTGCTGTTTTTTTGCAAGGACATTTGGGGTAGAGACACTGATTTTATTTCACTCCCTTGCTTCTGTAAGCCTAACAAAGACTCAGCTTGAGAGCGCAGTTGTTGACCAATCAACCAATCAGTTTGCATCGTTACTAATAGTCCCAGAGTACCCCAAACCAGGGCTACTTTTATGCCTAGGGCTGAGGAGAAATGATCAGTAGGAGTGGATTTAGCTGGATTTACCTTACCTTGGCGATTTCCTGGGAAAAGCTTACCCAACCCACTCCTAGAGCTCGGATTAACTTTTGCTAGCTCTTGATTATCTTCTACAGGTAAAAACAACTGGGAAGAGCACAACCAAAGCTTGATTCTATCAGCTGTTGCCTGAGCAATCTGCTTGAGACCAGTCTGAAATTCTGTTGTAGTTAGAGTAGTAGTTTGCAGTGCTTCTCTGGGAGCCACCAACTCATTTAAGTAGGCATCAGAAGGAGCAAACTCTGGAGTTGCTTCTGATACTTGACGGGGGCGATGGATAAAATTGACACCGTGGTTCCAGGAAGGGGAGGTAGCACCAGCACGACGTCCATAAACTCGTACTCCTACAATCTCAGGAATGGCAAGCTCGCGGATAAAGCGGGCAACGGGTGAACCTACCTGAGCTTGGGGTGGACATACCGGTGCCTCACTCATCACATGCAACAGGTTTTGTTTGCGGCGAATTTTAACCTGAATGCCGCCGGTTGCCAATCGCCGTTCAAGATCTGGATTGAGTAACCTTTCTAACAAGAAAGTCAGGGCCTCTTGATTTCCCTGCTTAGCCAAGTCATAAGCAGATGTTGCTAGAGACTGGTTTCCTATTGCTGGTAGGTTGAGCCAGTCAATCCAAGCTGGCTTTTCTTGCTCTGGAATTAGAGAGTTATGATCGGACTCAACACCAAAAATTGTCATCCCTTGGATACCTTGAGGGGCAAGGGACTCCAATAGGGGTTTAATCAACTTTACTGCTGTTTGCTGATCTGGGGTAGCGTTTTTCTTGGCCACCAAGACGCTGCAAAATATGTGTAGTGTGGATTCTTTCTGGACAGCTCGTACTAACAGACCTTGTGATGCTAAAGTTTGATTTAACATCCAAGCGATCGCTTGTACATCTCCCCAATGTGCCCAATCCTTGAGCATTACTTCTGGTGGAGTCAAATCTACCCGCAGCATCCACTCTGGAGCGGCTTCCCCACTAACCTGAGAGCAAATTGCGGCATCTCGGAATCCTTCGAGGCGCAGGTTCCGTAATTGTTCGATTACAAGATTCGCTAACAGGGATGAATCAGGACTGTAGTCAGAATTACAAATTACCCAAAGACGTTGGTTAACCGATGGCTGGGATTCTTCAGTTATCTGTTGTTCGCTTACTTCTGATGTTTCATTCTGTGCTGATGCTTCTGGTAGGTTTTGGGCAATTACTTTAACATTAACCCCTAGAGTACGAAGAGGTTCCTGTAGGTAGTTAGCGATCGCTTCTGCTGATTCTGAACCAGGGATACTTTCTTCCTCACTCCTCAACTCTTGAGGGGTAGTTGAGCCATCTGTTGCTTCTAAAGCTGATGTTTCAGATACCTTAGCCCTATCCCTTGGGGGCTGCTTGAGCTTAATTTGTTTGATCCAGTCTGGGCGCTCTTTGCCCAAAGTGCGTCCATAAACGGTAATCTCTTCTATAGGATTTGCCGGATCAATCGGCAATTTAGCTTTTCCCTGCTGTCCTTTGAGCCCTTTAATCAAAAGGCTCACCATCTTTTTAGCTTCTAGGCCTTGGTCCCTCTCACAAAGAATGTGCAGGTTATTGCCCCGCAATCTAATTTTTAAGCAGACACCTGGTTGCCCCATAGCATCATGTACCCACTGAGCAAGGGAAGACGAATGGGTAGCAATACCCTTAGGGGGTGCTTCTCTTGGGTGTGCTTGCAACACGGGATCTTTTGGGGAATGCTGAGTGACATCCAACATTACAAAGTGCTTACCTTGACTGATAACGAACCATTAAGCTAATCCCACGACTGACATTACCTAGGATTACACGTCACTTGTTATTTGTCCTTTGTACCAATGACCAATATTTATATATACTCCTTTTGATAGATGATTTTATGTTCAATTACGAAAACCTTGATTTGGGAATTGACAATTAGTCACTTTCCTACATCCTCTTGATCAAGGAGGGCATTAATGAGGTATAGCTTTGCCCCATTATTAGTTAGGGTGACTTATTCCCCAACGTCGAATGCCAACCCTACCATAAATCTACCGGAAAAGCTAAGCCTGTTCCAAAGGAATTATCTATGCAGCAACTGTAATGACTAGATCTAAAATAATCCTATGCAAAAAACTTTCAAATCTCTATTCAACCAAGATTCAGCCAGATATCCGCCATTATTACCTAGAAAAATATTGTTGACTAAGAAAGACTCTCAGGTAGTTCCGATGAAAAAAATTTTTCATCATCAGTCTCTAAACCCCAAAAATACCTATATAACTCAATAAGCAATGTCACCTCTTTCTGACAAACAGCAACAAGCTGCCGCTTTCAACACGGATAAATCAGTACTTGCCACCGAATTACTTTTAAGTCTAGCAGCTGGTCCGATGCTCCTAGGTATACTCTCAACTCAAGCTGTCTTTTCCTGGTTACAAGAGACAGGCATTAACAGCGAGGAATTGTTTCGAGGGGAACGCTTACCGATTCTCCACTTCCCAGATTCGCCATCATAAAATTACTTTGCGAAAAGTTTATACCCGTAGAATGTGTAAAATTAATCTAGCTGAGGATAGATTTTATGAGTTCTCTTCTTCAATCATCTGAACAGGAATTTGCTGTGCCTTCTCCCTCCGAATCTTTTCTACGACATCGCCTCACAATTATTGAAGATTGTTGGGAATCTGTTCTGTGCACTGAATGTGGGCAGGAACTTGTGGATTTGCTCAACCAGCTGCGAGATTTGTGCTCCCCAGAAGGACAGATAACTGCAGATCCAGAATCCTCTGTAGTCCAAGTTATCGAAAAACTTGACCTTAATGCGGCAATCCGGGCATCACGAGCTTTTGCCCTTTATTTCCAGCTGATTAATATTGTTGAGCAAAATTATGAACAGCGGGGTCAAAAGCTTTCAAGACGTGCCACCTACAAAGTTCAAGGAGGGACAGATTCACAAAGTTTAACAACCTCCCTAACTAAAAAAGAAACTTTGGTAAGCTCATCTGTTAACACTACAGAGGAAGAATCACAAAATGTTGGTCCAGTTGCAGATTTACTAGAAAAAAGTTGGCAAGAAGACAAGGAGCAGCAACAAGATTTAGGTACATTTCACTGGCTATTCCCTAATTTACGCAAGCTGAATGTGCCGCCTCAGTATATTGAGCGCCTGTTGAAGCATCTCGATATTCGATTAGTCTTTACAGCTCACCCCACAGAAATTGTCCGCCACACAATTCGGGGTAAACAGCGACGCATTGCTAAGATCCTGCAAGAGCTAGATCAAGCCGAGGAAGCATCAAGAGCATTAGGTTTAACCTCTTCCTGGGAAATAGAGGAATATATTGAACGACTTAAAGAAGAGATTCGTCTCTGGTGGCGCACTGATGAGCTGCATCAAATTAAACCAACAGTGCTCGACGAGGTCGATTACACCCTCCGCTACTTCCAAGATGTGCTGTTTGAGGCAATACCTCAATTGTATTACCGCCTAAAACAAGCCTTAAATACTTCTTTTCCTTGGCTCAAACCCCCAGCAAAAGACTTTTGTCAGTTTGGCTCTTGGGTTGGTTCAGATAGAGATGGCAATCCTTCGGTAACACCTCAAGTCACTTGGCAAACTGCCTGTTATCAGCGGGATTTAGTTCTGGGTGAATATATTGAGTCAGTAGACCGTTTGATCAAGTTGCTGAGCTTGTCGTTACACTGGAGTGATGTTTTACCGGAGCTCTTGGAATCTCTAGAGCAGGACCGCTCCCAAATGCCAGAGGTTTATGAACGGGTTGCCATTCGCTATCGGCAAGAACCTTACCGACTCAAGCTCACCCATGTACAACAACGGCTAGAAAATACCCGCGATCGCAACCGACATCTCTACAATCGCCGTCTCTACAATAATAAGGAAGAGGGACCACAACAAGAGTTTCCCGATATTTCTAGTCCCACTATCTACCGCTCTGGAGCTGAGTTTTTGGCAGAATTGCAGTTAATTGAGCGCAATTTAGCTGAAACCGGGTTGAGCTGTCGAGAATTGGAGTATCTAATTTGTCAGGTAGAAATTTATGGCTTTAACTTGGTACACCTAGATTTCAGACAAGAAAGTACCACCCACTCAGATGCTCTCAACGAGATCACTGATTATCTGCAAATTTTGCCCAAGCCTTACAATGATCTATCAGAAGCAGAGCGATCGCTGTGGTTGGCAACGGAATTACAAACTCGACGTCCCTTAATCCCAGGAGAATTACCATTTTCCGAGAAAACGGTTGAAACCATTGAAACTTTCCGGATGCTGCGGCAGCTGCAAGAGGAGTTTAGTTGTCGCATCTCTCATACTTACATTATTAGTATGAGTCACGACGTCAGTGACCTTCTAGAAGTACTATTACTAGCCAAGGAAGCCGGACTCTACGATCCGGCAACAGGCACTAGCAGTATTCGGGTAGTACCACTATTTGAAACAGTGGATGATTTGAAGCGTGCTCCAACAGTAATGACGTCTCTGTTTGAGTTACCCTTGTATCGCGCCTGCTTAGCTGGTGGTTATAAATCAGCAAATAGTGAGCAGTTATCTACAACCAACCTGCAAGAGGTAATGCTGGGTTACTCTGACAGTAATAAGGATTCTGGCTTCCTTAGTAGTAACTGGGAAATTCACAAAGCTCAGAAAGCACTACAAAAAGTTGCCCAGGAATATGGGGTAGCTTTACGCATCTTCCACGGGCGGGGAGGCTCAGTCGGTCGCGGCGGAGGCCCAGCTTATAAAGCTATCCTCTCACAACCGAGTAGTAGTATCAACGGGCGCATTAAGATTACGGAGCAGGGAGAAGTTTTAGCCTCTAAGTATTCCCAACCGGAACTGGCTCTCTATAATCTGGAGACAGTAGCCACAGCTGTGGTTCAAGCTAGTCTGCTGGGAACCGGCTTTGATGATATCGAGCCTTGGAACCAAATCATGGAAGAATTAGCAGCGCGATCGCGTAAACATTACCGTGCTTTGATTTACGAACAACCAGACTTGCTGGATTTCTTCCACAATGTGACCCCGATTCAAGAAATCAGTCAGTTGCAAATTAGTTCCCGACCAGCGCGGCGGAAAAGTGGTAAAAAAGATTTAAGTTCTCTCCGGGCAATTCCCTGGGTCTTTAGCTGGACTCAGAGCCGCTTTTTACTACCTGCTTGGTATGGTGTGGGGACAGCTCTCGAAGAGTTTTTAAAGGAAGACCCTGAGGAAAATTTGAAACTACTGCGCTACTTCAATTTTAAGTGGCCCTTTTTCCGAATGGCTATTTCTAAGGTAGAAATGACCTTATCCAAAGTAGATCTGCAAATGGCTCACCACTATGTGCGGGAATTGTCAAAACCAGAGGACACGGAACGCTTTGAACTGCTGTTTGAGCAGATTGCTCTGGAATTCAATCTCACTAGTGAGTTAGTGCTCTCAATTACAGGTCACAAAAAACTTCTGGATGGTGATCCAGATTTACAACGGTCGGTACAACTGCGCAATGGTACAATTGTTCCCCTTGGCTTCCTACAGGTGTCCTTGCTCAAACGCCTGCGGCAACACAACAACCAAACAGCATCTGGGGTAATCCACTCCCGCTACAGCAAAGGAGAGTTGCTGCGAGGGGCGCTGTTAACTATTAATGGTATTGCTGCTGGGATGCGGAATACGGGTTGAGGATCAGGGGGATTCTTGCGGTGGAGTTGAATGAACCACAAAGACACGAAGAACACGAAGGAAGAAAATACATTCTTTGTGTCCTCTGTGCCTCTGTGGTTCAATCTCCTCATATCCTGCATAGCCGATTTATAAAGTTTTGTTGCTAAATCACCATTTTTTGAGGCCATTTTTTTGAGTTATGACCAGATTTTGAAAAAAATTGCCCCTAACTCGAAAAAATGGCCTGAATTGCTTTGTGAGCTCGTCTTAATAGATAGAGGGATTGAAAACAGAATTAAGCTCATCCCACGTAATGCAAGTTGTGCTAAATTTAAAACGATCATCACAGAAGCGTCAACGAGGTGTGGTGTTGAGCGATCAAGGCTTAGCCAAAATCCTGCAAGCCAGACGCGATTCAGAACACCAGGAAAATTATGGTGAGCCTTATACCGTAGAAGAGTTGGGGCAACTAACAGGTTTAGATCCCCATACCTTGGGCAAAGTCTTTAATCGAGATGTTAAGGTTGACAAGCGAACATTGCGGCTTTGCTTCAGTGCCTTTAACATAACCTTACGGACTGAGGATTATCAAAAGCCTCAATTCCTCAAGGGGAAAATGGAGACTTATGCTACTTCTAAAAGTCTTTTTAACCACTCTCAAACCATTCCCAGCTATGATATTTGGGGAGAAGTTCCAGACATTACCGATTTTTGTGGACGCACAACGGAGCTAGCCCAACTTAAACAATGGATTGTCTGGGAACATTGTCGATTAGTCATGGTATCCGGTCAAGGAGGGATTGGCAAAACCTGGCTGGCAGCCAAGTTAGTAGACCAACTTCATGATAAGTTCGAGCTGGTAATTTGGCGATCGCTATCTACTCTGCCTCCCATCCGAGAGTTCCTGACAGAATTGATTGAGTCTTTCCCCTATTCTGCCTGGGATGAATTACCTAATACTGTCCAAGGCAAGCTCTCTAGACTAGTGCAATGTTTGCGAAAGGTTCGTTGTCTATTAGTGCTAGATGGGGTAGAGCAGGTGCTGCAAGCCTCCGAAGCTGAAAGTCAGGCTAACACTAACAGCAAGATACCGGACTGGGAGTGGTATCGAAGATTGCTCAAACGGTTGGGAGAGGTTCCTCATACTAGCTGTGTGCTGGTAACCACTTGCCAGAAACTGCCAGACATGAAGCATGTTATTGGGGAGAGTTCCCCTAGGCGACTCTTGTGCTTGCAAGGGTTAAGCCTGGAGGACGGTAAAACATTATGCAATAAGGGAGGAACCTTACAAGGAACCCCAACAGACTGGGAAAATTTGATCAACTATTATGGTGGGAATCCTCTATTCCTGAAAATTGCGGTAACGACGATTCACAACCTCTTTAACAGTAAAATCCCGGAGTTTTTGCAGTATAACGTTAAGCTCTATGGAGAGATCTACCAACAGTTAGACCAGCAATTTCGAGCTTTATCTGCCCCTGAACAACTCTTGCTCTGCCACTTAGCTCAACAACCGGATCCTACCACCTTCCAGGAGCTTCTAGATCAATCTCCCCCATTGATGGCATTACAGACAATAATCGAAGTTTTAGAGGAGTTAGCAGGACTAGCGCTAATCGAGAAGCAAGGCGACTACTTTGTCCTGCAACCTGTGCTCCGAGATTATGCAAGTGCCAAGCGATCGCTCCTTTAACACCCATTGGTGACAAGTTCAGGTAAAAATGTCGTTGTCAAGGGAGCTGGGGAAGCTGAGGAAGCTGAGGAAGAAGAATACAATTTTTCAACCTCTTGAGTATTTCCATATATAGTGTTTTTTGAGCCTTCAAGCACCATATATGGGAGTTGACAAAATGCACAACCGTTTAACTTGTCACCATTGCCTAACACCTAAGTAAGTAGGTGAAAAAAAACGATCATTGGATTTGTAGGGGCGGGTTTAGCTAAGATGCTTGCTACATGTACTGTTTCTCTCCTTCAAAACCCGCCCTGCCCATGTGAGTTTATTTATGCCCACCTACTTAACACCTAATTTTAGCAGGCTTAACTTTTCTCTTAAGTTTACTAACTTTACTTGACAACTTTGTATTCTTTATGGGTTCAAGGATAAACGATTTTTATTCTTAACTTTACTAACTTGACATCACAGTCTGTATTGCTTTCCGTATAAAGCCTCACTATTTTTATTCTTAAATTTACTAACTTTGCTTGAAAGTATTGGTGAGTCAAATCATTATGATCTCAGTAAAACTACCTAGATTTTAGCTAGTTTTATCTAAATACAACCAAGAGGTAAAATAATGAAAACCATCCTCAAAATTTGTTCCTCCTTCTTACTGGCTTTTGTCTTACTCCTAAGCTTCTCAGGAGTAGCAAGTGCCATACCCACAATGTGTGATTTAACCGGGGACAATTATGTTTGCCCCAATGAGAATCTAGATTTGTATGATGCCATAGTGGTAGAGCTACCAGAAGACAACGTGGTAGTTGTAGATGTTGCCCCATATGAAGGAGGCTCCTATACATTGAATTATGATTTGGGAACAACCAGAGAGGTAGAAACCTACGAAGGTATTCAACACATTAATGAACAAACACCTCCCTATGAAGAGTTGGGTTTTGTGCAAAACGTCCCAGATCCATACACTGACGAGTCACAAACGGTCAATATTACGATCAGCAAACGGTATTAAACTTCTGGTAAAAGTAGGTAGGGTTCTACAAAATACCTACTTGACTTCAGAATAATCTTCCTTTTTTTGCTATCATTAGTGCAAGGTTTTTGAGCCATAAGAGACAAAAACCTTGCATTTTTTATCTTGGGTATTGATGGAGGATTCCTCCCTCTCTTGGTGGTGGAATTGAATAAACCACAAAGACACAAAGAGCACGAAGGGAGAAAAGAAGAACATACATTCTCTGTGTCCTCTGTGACTCTGTGGTGATGTTTACTCCTTCTCTCTACCTAGTGCGATCGCTTTTCCAGCGATTGTCGCTCGTTGCCATTTTCTGGATTGGCAGGAATCGATCGCTTTCCTTTCAAAACGCTATTCTAAGGGAAAGAAAAGGCGAGCAAACCCCACCGTATTTTTTGTCGAGGTTCAATTTCAAGAGGATGAGCGGATTTACCATCGCTTGTTTGCAGAACTATTTGTGTTTCTGCAACAGAACCCCGAGTTCACCAACTGGCAGGCTGTGGTGATTTTTCCGAGTAAATCCCTAGAACCAGAGGATGTAGGACTGTATAGCTTATTACTAGAAAGTTCTCAAGTCCAGCGTTTTTACCTCAATGAACTAGAACAGATGCAACCATTTTCAGTAGCCATAGGACTAATGCAGCTGATTGTCGCATCCCAGAAACGAACCCCAGCCAGAGCCAAACAACTGTTGTCACAAGTAGAACAGCAATCTTTGCCATTTCCCAAAGCAACTATCATAGAATTGCTAGAGACTACAATGGTGTATAAATTTCCCTTATTGAGCCGTCAGGAGATTGCCGAAATGTTAGGACTAGCTGAAAGCATCAAAGATACAAGAGTTTATCAAGAAGGTCTCGAGCAAGAAGGACAAACATTAGTGTTGAAGCTGTTGAGCCGAAAAGTAGGTAAGCTTCCGACAAAATTGGAGTCGCAAATCAAGGCATTACCTTTAGAGAAACTCGAAGAATTGGCTGAGGCACTGTTAGATTTCTCAACCCTGGATGATTTTAGGGCTTGGTTGCACAATAATAACCCAGGACAATAGTGCGATTGCCTAAGGCACCACCGTAGGTGATCGTTCATATCACATAGCAAACTATTAGGGTGAGAATGATTGCTTAATCTGAAACCTAATCATTTCCGCCGCTTTCGTTTCGACTTGGGTGGTGTTTGGTGTGCTCCAAAGTATTTTTCACTACGATAACGCAACCATACTCTTAACTGTTGCGGAATCTGGTCTTTTTGTTCTTTGGTTAGGGTATTGTAAAGAGCTAAGGCTCGCTCCCTTTCTCCGCGACAAGCAGCATTATTATGAGCATCCCAGTAGCTTCGAGCAACCCGAATTCGCCGACAGACTTCTTTGATGAGTGCTTTGTCTGTGAGGGGTTTTTCTTGTTTTGTCATGGTGCAATTCCCTATCTTGGCAATCTGAGTGAGGTTATTGAGTCCAATGCCTAGAAAAAGAAATACCTTTCGTGGCTATGTTTATTCCTTAAAATAATAATCCAATTCTTATGATTCAAACTAGGAGCACAGAACATGGATGTAGAAACCCTTCAAGGACAGCCTGCAAGTATCCTGGGTTTAGGAGGACACCAGGCTATGGATACATCTTGTGCTGCACTGGCATTGGAAGCAGGGATTAATTATTTCTTTTTTTACAATCTCTCCCATGAAAAATTGCTGAGTGGCTTAAAGCCAATAGTGGCAACTCAACGGGAGCAGGTATTGGTAGCAACAGGTAGTAGCGATCGCAATTTGGATCAGCTGCGACAATATCTAGAACAGGTGCGTCGCTACCTAGATGTTGATGTGGTGGATGTCTTTTTTGCTGAGTATATCAATCCTTCAGATGACATTACTCAGGTTGGGGTTGTTCTGGATGAACTATGTGAGTGGAAAGAAAGAGGTTTGATCCGTTACGTAGGAGCAACTACCCATAATCGCGCGATCGCTCTAGAGTTGATTAACAGTGGTAAATGTGAGCTGCTCATGCATCGCTACAATATGGCTCACCCCAAGGCACAAGAACAGGTTTTCCCGATGGCACAACAAGCTGATATTCCAGTTGTAGCGTTTACTTGTACTCGTTGGGGAAAACTTCTACAAGGGCATCCAAATTGGCAAGGAGAAATTCCGACAGCGGCTGATTGTTATCGCTATGCACTACATCAAAAAGCAGTACGCTTGGCTTTAACCGCACCACAAACCCCAGCAGAATTGGAGGAAAACTTGAGTGTTTTTCAGACTCCTGAACTTTCTGCTGAAGAGGTGGAACGATGGGAAGAGTATGGAGCATTGGTGTATGGGGATGGGCAAGATAGGTTTGAGACTGGATGGCTTTGATTTAATTGCTCAATCCACTGTGGCTGATTCGATGTTGGCATCTTCATAAAGCATTTCCAATGTACCCGTATATTCCATGCTCTCCAAGTGGAAAGTTTTGCAATCGTCATTTCAATTACACTCTAGTACATAAGTAGGGTTTGCTGAATAAGTAACAAGTAACAAGTAAAAAGTAACAAGTAAGAAGGAATGAAGCATTTATCCTCGTGGGTGAGCACTTCCATTCTCCAAGGTTACTCAGGGATTTCCCATGAAAGTGCAAGGAAATTGAACCCATCGATACAATTTCCTTGCACTTTTTCAGGGTAAAAATGCTTGAAATTCTTGTCTGGCATGGCTTCCACACTTATGCAGCAAGCCCTAATTAGGAGTTCACCTGACACCTGAGATTCAATTTGTTCCAACTCATCGTCAACATATTCTAGGGAGGAGTAGCCGTGACGAGCTTCCGTGAGTCCAGCAGTTAAAACCCTTAAGCTTTTGCGTTCCAAAGGTTTAGGGTCTAATAATTCTAAACCAGTTGTTAGGGCAACACTATACTTTTCTAGCAAATACTGTTGACCATCATAGAGGATTGACATGGGAACATTGCGCAAGTCCCCGTCTAGGACAAATACTAAAGTTTGAATCTTACTCTGGTTGAGAGTTGACTCAATTGGTTGTATCAACCAGTTATACAGCTGTTGAGACAAACTCTGAACTTGTTTCAGGGTGTGGATTAATTTGAGATTTTCCCGCAGTTGGGCAATGGTATGGTCAAACTCCTGCTGTGATAAACTAGTTTGGTAGTGGCGTAAGGGTTGCTGAGGTAACTTCAGAATGATCTCCAGACGACCATCCAAAATAATTGGATAGATGACAGCTGCTGTAGCATTACTCTGATTCACCAGCTTGTCTATTGTGATAGCTTTATTGTTTAGTAAACTACACCGTAGATAGTCTTCTAGTTCAGCTAGTTGTAACTCCTCTATTACCTCACGGGCTTGAGCTAGTTCTGTTTCCTTTGGTTCTGATTGTAAGAGCAAATCCACTAGCTGCCGATAAATAGGTTCGACATTTTCTCGAAAGGAAAATTGCATGTCATTGATGGTAATCAAGTCATATCGAACAGAAGTGAGGGTTTTGATGGCTTTGGTGTAATGTTCTAGTGCGCTTTGGGTATCTCCCTGTTGTTTGAATAAACGCCCTAACTGCCATTCCCAGAGGTAGCGAATATCAGGGGATTGCAGTTCCTGGGATAAGATAAGAGCTTTGAGGGCTTGCTGGGTTAGCTTTTGAGCTTCAGATAATTGCCCAGTCAGCTCATAGAGACTCCCTAATTGTCCGAGAGCATAGGATTGTGCTCTGTGATCTTGCAAGCTTTTAGACTGTTGAACAGCTGTTACTAAAATTTGAGCAATTTCTTGCCAGGAAGGGACTTCTATCAGTCTTTCGCCTTGTGAGGCAGAAGGCAGGAGGCAGGAGGCAGAAGGGAAGATTCCTTCATTGTTCTGCCTTCTTTTCATACCATCTTGGAGACTTCTGATACAAGTCAAACTCCGGGCAAAATTGAGTTGGGCGTAGATAGTTGTACGACTTGGAGGTAGAAACGCGATCGCATTTTTGATTTCTGGTAATAGTGGAGCTGTATTTAACGATTTTCCTGTCTCTACGAACAAACTTAGCTGATTGAGTTGGGCTTGAAGTTGCAGAAGCGGTGAGTCAGATGTGGTAGCTGCTTGTTGATAGTGACTTAGAGCAGTTTGATAATAATCTTGAGCTTCTTTTTGATTGCCAATAGCTATTGCTAGCTTACCCAACGCTTGCTCCGTATTACCTAATTCCAGCCAAGCCGAAATTTTGGCTTTCGGGAGGGCAAACTTTTCCGCTACTGCCAAACTTGCTGCTAAAAATTGCTGAGACTTTTTGAGGCTACCAACTTCCCTGTAAGCTTTACCTAGGTTCCTCAATCCTATAGCTTGCAGTTGAGAGTCTGATGATGTTTCTAGAACTTGGGCAACCTGGTATAAGGTTTTTTTTGCCTGACTGTTTACTCCCAAACCCTGTAGAGCTTTGGCTTGGTTAATTAAACTAGTAATAACTCCCTTCTGATTGTCAGCTTGGGCGTAGTTAGCAGCAGCTTGCTTCCAGGTTGCTAGAGCTTCTTCCAACTCTCCCTTTGTCCATTGCCAGCGCCCTTTAGTATTCAAGGCTTTGGCGTAAATTTCTAAGTAAGTTTGGGTGTTAGCTGAGTTTGGCTGATTTTTAAGTAAATCCAAACTTTTAGCGATCGCTTTTTGAGCCTCCTGCCAGTATCCTAGATGTTGATAAGCTAGAGAAAGATTACTCTGCACCAATGCCAGACTTAGGTTATCCTCTTCAGTTGCAAAGACAGCTGCTGCTTGCAGCCAGATTTCTACCGCTGCTGAGTACTGTTGAGCTTCATAGAAATTTATCCCCTGTTGTAGTAGCGATCGAGCATTGGAGTTGAGAGCCTGTTTGCCAACAGAGTCTAGTGCAAGAAGGCAGGAGGCAGAAACCATCCCTAATCCCTCCAAGGAGGGGAACAGGAGGCAGGAAGGAAGAAAGCTTGTACGGTAAGCTTTTTGACTTTTTTTCACGCTTTGGTTATTGCTGCTGTGCTGCACTAGTGGAATTATCTCAGCCGTTTCTGGTATCTGTTGAGCTGACAGTACCGGAACAGATAAGCTAGTAATTAGCCCCAAAAGTGCTAGCAAGATGAGTTGAATTATCCGGCGGTACATCTTGGTAAAGCAGGAAGATTAAGAGTACAGAATGAACTACACCAATGACCAATGACTAATAACCAACAACCAATAACCAATAACTAATTAGAATTACGACGCCCTAGTTCATAAACACCACAACCCATACAAGCAAGGATACCCATACTAATTGCCCAGCTGCCACCTAAGCTCCATTCAACTCCCCAGTTACAAAGCGCTCCCACCACTAAAAAAGGCACGATGCTAAACATTGAAGCATAGAAGGCATTTTGAGCTTCCCTAGCATTGCGGGTTCTTTCAAACTCCTCTTGTGAAGTATATAGCGATCGCTCAGCAAAGTTAAACCAGCGCTGTAGTTGCTCCATCACCCATTCACTCAAGGGGGAGAAACCTAAGTATAGTGCCAAAGACCACAAAGCTGCACCCGCAATCATTGTTGTATTTAGCTCGATTTTAAAAGGAAGAATTTCAGTGAGCATTAGTTTAACTTAATTGGCAAGAAGCCCCACACCTGTATTCCTAGAATCAGCGTGGGATGAGTTTTCCAGTAGAATTTAGGTATAACTTTGGTTATTGTTTATGATACCAACCTATGAAAACAGCAGTCTTGATTCTTTCTTTGTCAAGTTACAAGCTCATATTTTGTCAAACCGGGTTGAAACGTTGACTTTTTCCATGACTGGGTGGAACGAAGTGAAACCCAACATAATGTAGGAGGAGCGTTGGGTTGCGCTATCGCTTCACCCAACCGACCTCTTCCCTCCTGCCTTGTTTCTTAAAAGATTAGCCATTAGCCATTAGCCATTAGCCATTAGCGCATGAGCGTGTTTCTTCAGAGCTCACTCTTGCTTCTCGAATTTCAGAGCAGCAGAATTCATACAGTAACGCAAACCTGTTGGTTTAGGGCCATCGTTAAATACATGTCCCAAATGAGCGTCACAGACAGCACATAGCACTTCAGTGCGTCGCATGAACAAACTGTTATCTGCTTCTTCTTTGACATTTTCTGCTTCTGAAGGCTCCCAGAAACTCGGCCAACCTGTGCCAGAATCATACTTGGTGTCTGAGTTGAACAGCTCTATATCGCAGCAGATACATTTGTAGATGCCCTTTTCCTTGTTATTGTAGTATTCTCCGGTGAAAGCTCTTTCCGTACCTTTCTTTCTAGTAACCTGGAACTGTTCTGGTGTCAGCTGCTGTTTCCACTCGGCTTCTGTCTTTTGTACTTTAGTAACCATACCCTAATGTTTGTGATACTTGATGTTGCCAACTTCAATGTGGGGTAACAGTTTGCTAATGCAGCATTCTGCCTCGTCGTAAAGAAAACCCACATTTTGATACTTAACTTAACATTAGCATCAACTTAGAAAGCTGGGGAAGCTGGGGAAGCTGGGAAGCTGGGGGAGCTGGGGGAGTTGGGGAACTAGGGAAGCTGGGGGAGCTGGGGGAGCTGGGGGAGTTGGGGAACTGAGGAAGCTGGGGGAGTTGGGGAACTGGGGAAGCTGGGGGAGACAAAGGAAAAACTTTCAATTAGCAATTAGCAATTAGCAATTAGCCATTAGCCATTAGCCATTAGCAATTAGCCATTAGCCATTAGCAATTAGCCATTAGCCATTAGCAATTAGCCATTCTCAATTCCCTAGCTGTTGACGCTTGTATAAGTTGGTTACTTTTTCATCCACCAGTATCTCTTCTCCTCGATATACCCGCAGGCTAGCATCTGTGAAATCTGTGTTCCTCAAGCCAGGAACCTCATATTTATAGGTTCCATTCTGAAAACCTTCCCTTCCTCTCCAAGGAACTTCAATACCATTACCACTACTTTTATCTTGTCCGATATAGAATCTAGGACGTCGATTTCCCCCACAGACAGCAAAATGAAACGAAGCAGTTTCTCCTACAAGGTGAAGGTTCGTATTACCGGGACATTTAGTAAAAACATCTTCTGGAGATAAGGCAGAAGCAATGTAACTGGGAAAAACTTGATCTAAATCAGAAGAGATTGGTGGTGGAGTTGGTGGAGATGAAGGTGAAGGTGAAGGTGAGACTGTAGGCGGTGGGTTTGGTGAAGCTGGTGTTACAGGTGAGGGTGGTGTTACGGGTGAAGGAGAAACAATAGGTGAGGGTGTAGGAGTTGGCTGAACGGTTTGTGAGATTTCCTCAGATCTCTTAGTGAGTATAAGACCAGCGATAATAGAACCACCAATTAAACTACCTGCGATCGCACTAGCAATAATTATACCTCTGCTACTTCCTTGATTAGCAGGAGGATAGTTAGTCGGTTGTACTTTTCTCGGAGATACCGCCTGGGTTGGAACATGGGAATTGGTTCTACTGGATGATTGGGTTGCCGCTGGTGTTGGAGACGGAATAGTTGGTGGTATGGGAGCAGGAATCGTTGGTGGTATGGGAGCCGCAGGAATAGTTGATGGCATGGGAGCAGTTGAACCCTTCAAAGCATCAAGCATTTCTCTAGCCGTGGAGTAGCGATCGCGTCCATGAGACTTGATTGCTTTATCCAAAACTGCTGCTAAATTAGAGTTAGCGATCGCAGCATCTTTTTGCCAAATAATCTCACCTGTTAGGGGTTCTGTTTCTAACTGTTGAGGCAGCTTACCACTTAACAAATAAATTGCTGTTAAGCCTAAACTATACAAATCACTAGAATACATTGGTCGTCCCACTGCTTGCTCGGAAGGCATAAATCCGGGGGTACCAATAACAATGGAGCTAGTGGAATTTCCTTGAGAATTTACCACTGTTCCCATGGTTTCTCTCACCGCGCCAAAATCAATCAAAACAGGCAAGCCATCGGAGGAGCGCAAAATAATGTTATCTGGCTTAATATCTCGGTGTACAATCTGCTTACTATGGACATAATCTAGTACAGGCAAAATATTGAGCAATATTTTCTGCACTGAACCTTCGCTAAATGAACCCTGTTGTTGTACCAGATTGGTGAGAGTTGCACCTTCAATAAATTCTTGAATTAAGTAAAATTGTCCGTTCTCAGAAAAATAAGCGTATAAATTTGGAATCTGGGGACTACCCGCTCCTAGTTCTTCAAGAATAGCTGCTTCTCGCCCAAACCGGGTTTGCACCAACTGGTATACTTGTGGATTATTAGTCACAGGTTTAAGTTGCTTAATCACACAATGACGACCAGAAGGCATGTGGGTATCTTCTGCCAGAAAAGTTTCACCAAACCCACCACTTCCGAGAGTGCGGATTACTCTATAGCGATTATTTAGTAGTGATTGCATAAACTTGCCTCAGTTTTGTGGCTTTAAGGTATTGATTCAGCTAACTTTATTTTATTCCTTCGGTTGGTGTCCAAGAGATCGTGCGTTACGCTATCGCTAACAGCACCCTACAGCACTCATTACTCATTACTCATTACTTCTTCCGTTCCTGTCTAGCTATTTTCTAGCAGATCAACTTCCCACTCTTTACTTTTTTTTATAAATCCCATTTTTACAGGAATTTCTATCCCAGATTTAGTGATCACTGTTACTTCTATGGTGCAATTTTTCCCCTTGATGCTTGGAGTAGACATCCTGACGCGCTTATACTGTTTTATTTTATTAGTCTTGATAAATTTGATAAACTGCTTTTTAGTGTTTTGAGAGCGAAAATCTTCGGTAGTAAGTTGATAGGCTCTGTCAATTTCCCCTTCAACAATGAGGTTAAAAAAATTGGATATTGATTCCGGTAGTCCTTTAGTGCCAAAAAATAACCGAACAAACAGAACTAGCCAAATGATTAAAAGAATACTTAAAACAGCGCCAAGACTAATCCCTAGATAAAATAAAACTGATTGCGATACTTCCATATTCTCACCCTCTTACTTTGTGCTCTTTGTGCCTTTGTGGTTCATTCATTCCATCACTGGTGTTACCA
>JAAHGL010000130.1 GCA_010692635.1 Symploca sp. SIO2C1
GTTCGGTTATCAAAAATCCAAGACGCACCAAAAGCCCAGTTTTTCGTGAAAAATCTTCCTTGTCTACTTTCCTACTTTCCTCCCTTGTCTCATCTTCAGCGAAATATTAAAAACCTACCCTTGTCAGCCCCCGCCCCTCCCAGGAGGGGAGCGAGGAGGGGAACACAAGGGAAGAGGATTTGACAAAAGTTTCGACCCTCATTACTCATTACTCATTACTCATTACTCATTACTCAAAAAAGCTCTCCCACACCTTTTTTCACCTCACCCCTTAGTTGGTTGCTCACTAGCTATAACTTTACCGGATCTCACCTCCGGTCTAATAGTTTCTGGGAAGCTTCTCACAAAAAACGATGGGGAGACAATTCCCAATTCCCAATTCCCAATTCCCAATTCCCAATTCTCAATATCATAGAAAGATGAAGCACTGCTTATTTTTGTGGACATAGCCATTCCTACAGATAAGAACAAAGATGTCGAGCAAACCAAAAAGTAGAAAAATTGCGGCCCTGCTAGCCTTCAGTGGAGTAGTGCTACCCGTTTCCGGATTCCACAAGCTGTATTTGGGGCAACCACTGTGGGGGGTAATATATTTACTACTGTGGTGGACACCTATTCCCAACATTGCTAGTGCGATTGAAGGGGTTTGGTATTTGGGACAAAGTCAGGATGAATTTGATCGCAAATTTAACTGTGGATTAGTACCTGAGATCTCAGAAAATATTAATCCAACACCTGTGGTTGATCCCGCGCAAGTAGGAGCAGTAGCTGATGCTCTACGACAACTAGACAGCTTACGCCAGGAGGGGTTAGTGTCTGAGTATGAATTTGAGCAAAAGCGCAGGCAATTGCTTGACAGGATTGCATGAAGTCTGATGGCACTATTTGACTGGCTCTCACCGACAACTAGACTGTATCCGAATCAACAATCAATTCGGATGCGGATTCAAAATGATCCTTACTATCGACTACAATCAGCCCAAGAAATTGCGATCGCAGCAGCTTTGGGTGTCAAAATTGATGTTAATCAAGCTAGTGTAGATGACTGGTTGAGATTGCCAGGGGTTTCAATTCATCAAGCGCGACTGCTGGTTGAACTTACCAACAGCGGCGTTCAGTTTTACTGTCTGGAAGACATTGCCGCAGTTCTTAGTGTATCAGTAGGACGTCTGAGACCTTTAGAACCGATTCTGGATTTTTGTTACTACGATCCCGAAAGCCTCTTGATGCCTCAGCAAATCAATGCTAATGCGGCTTCAGTAGAACAACTTACGAAAGTACCAGCAATTGACTTATTTCTCGCCAGAGCGATCGCCCAAAATCGCCTTGAGCATGGCTTGTACCGCAATCTTGCTGATTTCCAGCGACGCCTTGACCTTAATTCCCAGTTAGTCTCAGAATTAATGTACTATCTCAGGTTTTGAGTAGAAATGCGCCATGGTCTTAGCAAATCGCTTTCACTTTCTTGACAATGGATAATTACATCTCCTTAAAAGAAGAGGATTGAAATCAAGGAAAATCTTTTTTATTTCTTCATAAACGAAGACGTTTTAGACCAAATTAATCAATTATCCATTATCAATTATCCATTATCCATTGATAAAATAGCCTTTGCAAGCTTTTATAGTCACTTTTCTTATGACTTCTAATACTTCTGAGTCCTCCACAGGTGCAGATGCTGTAGACGCTGCAATTGCCCAAGGCATAGACCTGGATGGCACACCGATTCCACCTACAAAACTAGAATTGTACAACCAAGTAATGGCATTGGAAGCAGGTCGTCAGCGCAGTGGTGTCACCAATTCGATGCGTTCCCGGATTGTCCGCATTGGAGCGAAGCACATTCCCCAAGCCGATCTTAACCAGAAGTTAATTGATGCAGATTTTGTTCCGTTAAAGGATAAGGAGATCGCTTTTTATTACGGCAAGTAATAAGGAACCCTTTGGACACAGGTAAGCTTCCGAGCTGAAGCTGAAAGCTAGTAGCTGATAGCTTTAAAACTCAGGAGACCATAAATCAGAAACGGGTACCTCAAAACCTGGAAGTAAATCGGGAATACTCAGAATATCACCATCACTCAAAACAACCACTTCCTCACCAGGGCGGAAAATCTCAACTCTGTGCTTCTCTTTTCCTGATTGAATGAACCACAAAGGCACAAAGGACACGAAGGAAGAAAAGAAGATGGGTAATCTTGTGCTGCTCAGGGAGACAATAGATGCGATCGCGACAACATTATATCCTTCGTAGCCCTCTGGCTCATAGTTGAGAGCTGAACGCTGATCGAAGTCTAGGAGTATGTCAGGATAGAACTGTGGGGAATACCAGTCATTCCCCATTCCCATTCTCCATTCCCCATTCCCCAATGCGTGAATTTCTCAAGCAAACCTTTGCCAGCCTGGTTGGCAGCCTGACAAGCCTGATTTTATTTTTTAGTTTAGGTGCTGGTGGACTGATCTTTTTATTAATTGCTGTGGCTTCAAGAGATACTGGGCCACAAGTTAAGGATAAATCAGTACTAGTTTTCGACTTGTCTTTAAACATCACGGATACAGAGCCAACCTTAGGAACCAATGAGGCGATTGGGAGGGCTCTATCTAATGAAGAGGATACTAGTATTACTCTACGCACGGTTCTCGATACTCTCGACAAGGCAGCTAAGGATAAACGAATTGTTGCTCTTTATTTAAATGGTTCTAAGGATGATGCCGGTAGCAGCACTGGTTTTGCTACCCTCAAAGAGGTAAGGAAAGCCTTGGAACGTTTCCAAGCTGCTGGTAAGCAAATCATTACCTACGATGTTGATTTGGGAGAAAAGGAATATTACCTCAGTTCCATAGCAGATAAGGTTTTTCTTAACCCAATAGGGACTATAGAAATCGATGGTTTTAGCTCACAGCAACAATTCTTAAAGGGGGCACTGGAGAAATTTGGCATTGGTGTTCAAGTGGTGCGAGTAGGGAAATACAAATCAGCAGTGGAACCATTCCTAGTAGAGCAGCTTAGTCCAGAAAGTAAGGAACAGACTAGAGCCTTGTTGTGGGCTCTGTGGGGTGAATTTCTCTCAACCGTTGGCAAAAGCCGCGAACTCACACCAAAACAGTTACAAGGTATTGCAGATTCTCAAGGGGTTCTCTTAGCAACAGAAGCTCTTGAGCGTGGTTTGGTGGATCAAGTTGCCTACTTTGATGAAGTGGTTGACGAGCTCAAAGAACTTACTGGTAATAGCAAAGAGGATAAATCATTCCAACAAATAAAGCTTACTACCTATGCTGACGTTGACAGCCCCAATATCAAAAAATCCTATTCAGAAAATAAAATTGCTTTAGTATATGCCGAAGGTAGTATAGTTGGTGGTCAAGGCGGCTCCCAACAGATAGGTAGTGAAAGCCTATCGAAAGAGTTACGCAAACTGCGACTAGATAAAGATGTCAAGGCAGTAGTATTACGGATAAATAGTCCTGGTGGGAGTGCTACGGCATCGGAGATTATCCAGCGGGAAGTGGTACTCACCAGCGAACAGAAGCCGATTATTATTTCTATGGGAGATGTTGCCGCATCTGGCGGTTACTGGATTGCTACCTATGGCGATCGCATTTTTGCAGAACCGACTACTATCACAGGTTCTATTGGTGTCTTTGGCTTACTACTCAATATCCAGGAAATAGCTAATCAAAATGGTATTACCTGGGATGTGGTGAAAACTAGTCGTTTTGCCGATAGCCAAACAATTACTCGCCCGAAAACGGAGCAAGAGCTGGCAATTTACCAAAAATTTGTTGACCAGATTTATAATCAGTTTCTTGATAAAGTGGCAGAGTCTCGGAAAATACCCAGACAAAAGGTAGAAGAGATTGCTCAGGGAAGAGTTTGGTCTGGTGTAGATGCCAAGAAGCTGGGTTTGGTAGATGAAATTGGTGGCATTGATCAGGCAATTGAGTATGCAGCGAAGCAGGCGGAGCTAGGAGATGATTGGCAACTCCAAGAGTACCAAGAAGTTCCTAGCTTAGAAGAAAAGATTTTGAAAAAGCTCACTAGTGAGGCAGATGTACAAAACCTCAAGCTTCCAGCTCCACTAACTACAGAATTGCTGAAACTACAAAAGGAGTTGGAGATGCTCACAACTATCAATGATCCTAGAGGTGTCTATGCACGCTTGCCTTTCAACTGGCAGATTGATTAAGCTCAAACCGGTATTTGATATCATGTCGGGTTGAATACCCATAGTTAGGGTTTGCTGAAAAAGTCGATTGATTCGGGTTTTGAAGTAATGAGTAATGAGTAATGAGTAATGAGTGAATTATACCAAATCCGGTTATTGTGGGGTACTTATCAAAATCCCCAAATCTTTTCCAGACAAAGGCTTTGATTTTTTTTAATAGACCCTTGGTAAAGCGGATTTGGTATTACCCCTCGATTAGCTCCCAGATTGTTTCCATTGTGCAAGCTTTTTGAGCCAAAAGGTATAATTTCCTTGCACTTATTTATCCCAAAAATCCTTGAAATCCAAGTCTGGCATAGCTTTCACACTTATACAGCAAGCCCTAGGGCTGACGCGGAGAAGTTTTTATTATGGGCAATTATGCCGACATGATATGAGACAAGCTGTTTTTGACATAATAGTTAATGCAGCATTTACAAAAAGATGTTGGTTTCCACGCTAACGTGGGGTTTTAGTTCAATAACCCATCGCTAAAAGTGAGGGTCTCCTGCCGCGAAGATAGATGAAGAAAAATTCCGAGTATCTCTTAAACAAAAAGCAAACTCAGCAAAAAATTGTAGCACTAACTTGCTATGATTACCCCACTGCCCTCCTGGAAGAGCAAGCTGGAGTCGATATGATGTTTGTAGGGGACAGCGTAGGGACTAACATTCTCGGTTACCAAGATGAAACGGAAGTAACGATGGATGATATAGCTCATCATCTAAAAGCTGTCCGACGAGGAGTAAACCAGAGTTACATTCTAGCTGATTTGCCCTATGGTTCCTATGAAACTCCCCAGCAAGCTCTAGATAATGCCAAAATACTAATATCTCATGGTGCTGATGGCGTTAAGTTAGAAGGAGTAAGAGAGGAAGTAGTTAAGTATCTAATCAAGCATAATGTAGAAGTTTGTGGTCATCTTGGCTTACTCCCGCAAACCCAACAAAAGAAAATCGTACAAGGGAAAAAATTTGAGCAGGCTAAGGAATTAATTGCAGGTGCAGCAACTTTAGAGCAACTAGGTATATTTATGCTGGTGCTGGAGTTAATTCCTGAAGAGTTAGGCCAAATTATTAGTCAAAACTCTAAAGTGCCAACAATCGGCATTGGTTCAGGTAGGTTTACAGATGGACAAGTTCTGATCGTCAACGATATTTTAGGTATTACTCCTTACAAGCTCAAGCTAGCAAAAAAATATCAGGACTATCAGACTCTTACCCTTGATACTATTGAAAAATATAGAAAGGAAGTTGAACAACAAGTCTTCCCCTCAGAAGATAATGTCCGACACATGGCAAAAGATGAACTAGAGCAACTAATTGCATGGGTAAATCAAGGGACTAACAAATAAGAGTTGCATGCAGGGGAGATAGGGAAGACGCGGAGACGCGGAGATGGGGAAATTGGGGAGATAGGGATATATCCCAATTCTAAATTCTAAATTACGTCTAATATGAATTCAATTGTACATATCGTAGGGGCGGGTTTAGCGACAAACCAACCCATTTGACCCGAATATTGGGATCAAAACCCGCCCAACGCCACCCCCAGGTTAATGCAACCAATCCCCAATTCTAAATTCCCTTGGTTATCGCTTGGGCGGGTTTTGTATTAAGACTTTCACCAAATGTGTTGACGGTGATCCTAAACCCGCCCCTACGGCAATTGATATTGTCTGTTTTGGGTATCTAATTCACATTATGCGTAAATTCTAAATTCTAAATTCTATAGCTGTTAAGGAGAAGCATCAAAAACAGACTCATCCAGTTGACTCGGCTTTAACCCTGAATCTCCAAATTGGGACGCAGATTCGTTATCAGGGACTATATTGGGTTGAGCAGAGGGTTGAGTAGAATACTGCCCATTGTTACCCGGTACTATTGGTGTTACTGGTTTGATAGGTAAAGCTGTTGGTACACTGGGAATTGACTGAGAGGGAAAGGAACTATTGTAGGGATTAGAATAAGTAGAAGTTGTCGGTCTCGGTCGAGAACGTGGGAATTTAGGTGTGCTTGGTACAGAGATAGGAGAAGAGGTAGTTTGTCCTGGATCACTAAAAGGATAAGTAGAAGTCTGCGGTGATACCTGATCCTCTTGATTATCAGAAGATTCAGCTTCGTTAGTAGCTGTAGAAGAGTTTGTAGCTGTAATTGGCAAAGGACTTACTTGTGTTTCACTTTGGTTTCTCTTGATAGCATTAGGTGAATTTAAGCCAAAAATCGGGTTGGTAATTGTTCCCCCTGTAAATGAGGCAGAATCTTGACTAGGGTTTTGGCTATTTTGCAGTAAGCTATTGCCAAAAGAATTGTTGAGCAAATTATTCCTGGTGGATACAAGACCCGGATTTTCCAATTCTTGAGTAGATTGGATAAAGGGATTACCGCTATTTTTTTGCTGAGGAGGCTTGCTCCCTAAAATTGGAGAGGCTAACTTTTGTTTGGAGTCGTTCTTTCCCTGCTGATTGATGAGTTGAGAGAACAAACCTTCTTGCTTCTTTTTCTCAGATTTCTGGTTTGGTTGATTAATCGTAGTTAAGGCTCTGATACTATCAAATTCTTCCAACAGCACCGAAGAACTCTCAATATCAGCCATAACAGCAGCTAGTTCTTCAGAAGAGAGGTTTGGATCATCTATTAGTTCATTTGGATCATCCGTTAGTTCATCAGAGTCAGTAGCTTGATTATTAATCAGCGTCTTCAACAACTCTGGGTGTTGCCAATAATACCCAGTAGCAATCAGCACCAACAACAGTACAGCAGTTGATGCCCAAAATCCAGGTCTTCCAAGAGGCTTAAGTCGGGCTTTAAGATAGCGAAGGTAGGCAGGAGGCTTTCTAGCACGTGACATAGCTCACAAGGGTAGATTTGTTACCAATTGATAATTGATAATTGATAATTGATAATTGATAATTGATAATTGATAATTGATAATTGATAATTAATCAATCCGGTTTAAAGCCTCTCCTTTTAAGGAGAAAAAAGTGCGCTTGAGATTTACTTATATTGAATCCTCTCGGTTTTAACCTTCTTGTAATTATTCATTATCCATTATCCATTATCCATTATCCATTATCCATTATCCATTATCCATTATTCATTATTCATTATTTTTCACTCTATACTATCTCGCTACTTTGAATAATAGCCATCCCCCTATCAATAAACCGAATGAATTGGGTAACCAAGCAGCTACTATAGGTGGTACATAATTGCTCAATCCCAGAGCATCGCCAACAGCAAGCAGCATATAATAAGCAAAAACTACTACCACACAAATACCAAAACCAGTTGCTTTATTGGTACGACGTGGACTATTGCCTAAAGCTCCCCCTACCAAACCGAAAATAAGACAAGCAAAAGGCAGGGCAAATTTTTGTTGCAGGCGAATATTGAGTTTACGAATTTTCGATTCATTATTGCTCAATCGCTCTAGTTTTATACGTTCTCTAGTCTGAGCAATATTCATCTCATCGTAATCACGACCTCGACGAGCTAAATCTAGAGGTGTTCTAGGAAGTTGAAGCTGCTGATTCTCAAATCTCAGGATATCACGGTAAGAGGCATCAGGAGAGATCAGATAGATAGTGCCTTTGAAAAATTTCCAGGTACTTTCACCGGGATTCCATTCCGCTGATTCAGAGGTAACAATTTGGTTAAGACCCTGCTGAGACCAATCTAGAACAGTTAATCCTTTCATACGCTCACCGTCAAATTGATCTGCATAGAATAAGCGCTTTAGAGATCTGACTGTTTGACCATCGGGTCGCGTAACTTCCCCGTATTCAGTATATAGAATATTGTTTTCTTGAAAAGATGGCTGTTCTTCGTGCAGAGCTTGCTTGAGGAGAATAGTTCCTTGGTAGTTAGCCGCAGGTACTACCTGTTCATTAAAGATAAAAGTGACACCAGTAACCAGTAAACTCATGACCAAGGCTGGTAGAACTAGGCGATAACTACTCACACCACAACTACGCAGGGCAACAACTTCACTATCACTAGAGAGACGACTATAGGTCAATAAAGTAGCAAGAAGTACTGCTGTGGGAAAGGCATAGGCGATAAACTGAGGCAGACTTAACAACAAGATTTTCAAAACCAGTGAAATTGGTAAGCCTTCATCTATGGCTTCCCGCATTATGTAAAATACTTTACCGACCGTTACCCCAATGGAAGAAAAGATCCCTATGCCAAACAAAAAAGGTGGAATTAACTCAGTGATAATGTATCGATCCATCACCGATAAACCAGGGATCAGGGAAATGAGGGACTTAGATTTACCGAATATCATTATTTCATTTAAGTCTGTGTCAAGTTTATCAATGGACAATGGATAATGGATAATGGATAATGGATAATTGATAATTGATAATGGATAATTGATAATGGATAATTGATAATGGATAATTGATAATGGATAATTGATAATGGATAATTGATAATGGATAATTGATAATGGATAATTGATAATGGATAATTGATAATGGATAATTGATTAATTTGGTCTAAAATCTATTCGTAAAAGAAGAAATAAAAAAAGATTTTTTGACAAAATAATTCCCCAGAATTCGTTTTATTGCTGAAACTGCTCACCTAAGTAGTGCTGCCGTACTAAGGGATTATTGTAAAGTTCCTCAGCATTGCCAGAAGCAAGGATTTGTCCATCTCGCATAATATAGGCTCGATCAGTAATTGCCAAAGTTTCTCGGACATTGTGATCCGTAATTAAAATCCCCATGTGGCGATCGCGCAACCCCTCAACAATTAATTGAATCTCAGAGACGGCAATCGGATCCACACCAGCAAATGGCTCATCCAGAAGCAAAAATTTTGGCCCATCAATACCAGCAGCTAAGGCTCTTGCCAGTTCTGTCCGACGTCGCTCGCCTCCAGAAACTTGATTTCCTATAGTATATGCCACTTTTTCTAAACGAAATTCTTTGAGCAATTGCCCCAGTCTTAAGCGCCACTCAACTCTAGGTACACCAGTTTGTTCGAGCACAAGTAGAATATTATCCTGTACACTCAGGTGACGGAAGATGCTGGGTTCTTGAGGAAGATAGCCAATACCCAGATGAGCTCGTCTGTTGATTGATAGAGCTGTAATATCGAGATTGTCAAGCCAGACTTTACCCTGGTTCGGTTTTTCCAAGCCGGTGGCGATGTAAAAGGTGGTAGTTTTACCAGCACCATTAGGACCAAGCAATCCTACTACTTCCCCTTGGGCAACCGAAATGTTGACACGATTAACAATTGTCTTCTTGCCATAAGACTTATGGATATTCTCTAAGACTATTTTCACTTTTGGTCACGAGTGTGAGGATAGCAGTTATCAGGCTGAGTTTAAATTTTAATCGGATACTTGATTTTGTGAAAAGTCAACTATGTTCACACTATTCTCGAATCAAGACAACCAATTTCACAACTTATCCAAAATTCAGCTCCAGTCAATCAATGAGCTGATTAAGACAGTGACAAAGAAGACCAAGTAGCCTACTGAGCTGAATCTGATCGGGTGACAACAAGGCGTGCAAAGGAGACTGGGTGTAGGGTGTGGGTTGTGGGGTCAGGCAATTAGTTCGATGCTACGCGGGTGGCTGGGCGCACGTCAGTGCGCCCCTACAGTCTTCAATTCATATTGAATTGGGTTCCGCGAAAGCTTCACCCAACTTACCAATGGATAATGGATAATGGATAATTGATAATTGGGTAGAACTCCCGTTGTAAGGTTAAATAGTTATCGGGTCGTGATTTTTTCTTAAATCATAGCCATTCGTTGTTTCTAGTCCCTATTCCCTATCTCCAACGTCACTCCAAGTCGCTTCATGATAGATCAAACGACTGCCTCAGTACCAGAAGCCTCTACCAAAATTGCCGAGCTGCAACAACAGCTCCAGTCAAGTTCAGAAAAAAAACAACTCCAGTTGATTCGGGAACTTGGCAACACAGGTATTCCTGGGCTAGAAGTTTTAATCGCATTTTTACAGGAGCAACGGGCAAATCCTACTAACCTCGCTGCTGGTCTTGCTTACCAAATTCTCTATGAGGCTGATACCCCAAACATCAAAGAATTTCTGCAAGCCCATTTTCCCACAGGGATAGTACCTTTGCGTTCTGAGGCTGCCATTGACTACACGAAGTTGCAACAGATGCTCCTGCAACAAGACTTTCTGGCAGCTGATCGTATTACCATAGAAAAACTCTGTGAATTAGCAGGAGCAACAGCTATAGAGAGAAAATGGTTGTACTTTTCTGAAGTAGATAGCTTCCCAGTTGCTGATTTACAAACTATTAATAGCCTTTGGTTAATTCACTCTCAAGGCAAATTTGGCTTTTCCGTGCAGCGAGAGCTTTGGCTCTCTTTGGGCAAAAACTGGGACAAGCTATGGCCTAAAATAGGCTGGAAGAAAGGAAACAACTGGACTCGCTATCCCCAAGAGTTTACTTGGGACCTCAGTGCACCGCTAGGTCATCTGCCCCTTTCCAATCAACTACGAGGTGTCCGAGTAATTGCCTCTTTGCTATCTCACCCTGCCTGGAAGGAGATGGGGAAATAGGGAGATGGGGAGATGGGGGAGCTGGGGAGACTGATAGACAGGGAGACATTTCCAATTAGCAATTAGCAATTAGCAATTAGCAATTCCCCATTCCCCATTCCCAATTCCCCATTCCCAAACAACAAACAACAAACAACAAACAACAAACAACAAAGGACAAAAAACAATTCAGTGTGGCAACAATTTACCCTAGCAAATTTACGCCTGTATCAATGGCGGGGTGGTAGCTATTTATATAAGCTGGTAGGACTACTGCAAGTTTGGCGTCAAGGTAGCTGGTTGTTGCAGTGGGCTGAACCGATAGGGGCATTGTTACTGGCTACAATTTTTGCCCTAGCCCCCTTCGTTGCCAATGCCCTGATTGGGTTTTTGTTAATTGGTTGTGGAGCTTTTTGGGTTTTACTGACCCTATCAGATCATACAGGGTATGCCAAAGGATGGGCTCCTCAGGTGACACCAATTCATCTATTGGTGTTGCTGTATTGGGCAATTAACGTAGTAGCAACAGCCCTCTCTCCAGTGAAGCTAGCAGCTCGTGAAGGCTTGGTGAAGCTAACCCTTTACTTGTTGCTGTTTGCCTTGTTGGCAAGGGTACTGCGCTCCCCTCGCCTTCGTTGCTGGATTATTACCCTATTTCTCCATATTTCACTAATTGTTAGTGTTTACGGACTACGGCAGTATATTTTTGGGGTCGAGGCTCTAGCAACTTGGGTTGATCCCACCTCGGATTCTGCCAACTTGACTAGGATTTATAGCTATCTCGGTAACCCGAATTTGCTAGCTGGATATCTCATTCCGGCAGTTAGTTTAAGTTTTGCCGCTATTTTCAATTGGAAAAGGTGGCTACCTAAAGCACTAGCACTAACTATGTTTCTTGTCAACTCAACCGCTTTAATACTTACCTACAGTCGTGGCGGTTGGATTGGTTTTTTGGCATGTATTTTTGTCTTCCTCGTACTACTGGTGTACTGGTATAGTGTTCAGTTACCTCCCAAGTTGCGTCCTTGGGCAATGCCAGCGCTGTTGGGTAGTTCAGCAGCAGTGTTGGCATTAGCAATACTGTTTGTGGAACCGATACGCGATCGCGTTGCTAGTATCTTTGTAGGACGAGAAGATAGTAGTAATAACTTCCGGATTAATGTTTGGTCAGCAGTATTGGATATGATTCGCGATCGACCTATCCGTGGTATAGGACCGGGAAATGATGCTTTTAATAAAATTTATCCCCTCTACCAACGCCCCCGTTTCACTGCCTTGAGCGCCTATTCCATCTTCCTAGAAATTGCAGTGGAAACTGGCTTTATTGGCTTGTTGTGTTTTCTGTGGTTACTGGTAGTTATTTTTAACCAAGGAGTCGAGCAATTAAAGCGTCTGCGGGAAGTGGGTAATTCTCAGGGATTTTGGCTAATAGCATCGATTGCGGGCATCTCTGGGATGCTTGCTCACGGTTTAGTAGATACTGTTTGGTATCGCCCTCAACTTATGACCCTTTGGTGGTTGATGGTGGGAATTATTGCTAGTTTTTATATTCCTCGACAAATAACAAATAACTCTTGAGAAAAACGCTCAAAGCTAATGGCTAATGGCTAATGGCTAATGGCTAATGGCTAATTGCTAATTGCTAATAGTTCAAAAAAATAGTCCACTCTTGTTTTTTTGACTTCTCTTTTGGTGTAGGATACACCATCAATACTTACAAATTAAACTCAGCAATGACAGGTGCATGATCTGATTCTGGAAACTTCTCATCGCTTGCAAAAGCAATTGATTCATCGTGCAGTAACTCATTGTGAATTTCAGCACCTTTGTAGTGTGCTAACAACATCCGAGAAACCAACAAATGATCTAACATATTCCCCTTACCACGGTGTAGTAAGGTAAAACGAGAAGACTCAGGGATAGTTTGCTCACAGGGTATCAGAACCCGCTTAGCTAGCTGATGATTGCCCGTACTCTCCACATCTCCGCAAATCGCCTGCACTGGTACTTCATCAGATTCAGCATTAAAATCACCACAGACAGCAATGAGAGCATCTTCATTAGCATCAAACAAGCGATCGATAAATATGCGCATCTCTAGAGCCTGTCCAACTCGTTTCATTGAGGATAAAAAGAAACCCTCAGCCCAACCAGAAGAACTTTTCCAAGTGTAGTGGTTTACCTTTTGTCCTGGAATATTATCTGGACGCTTGGATTTCAAGTGTATGTTAATTACTTCTAGTATCTGACTACCAGGCAATTTAATTCTGGCATGTAGGATTGGTCTTTCCCAGCTTACTTGCTTTGCTTCTTCTTCCTCTGGAATTGCTGTTACCTTTTGATACAGAGGAGGTTTTGCATATTTGTGCTTGAACTGTTCATGTTCAATAATCTCGAAGCGGCTGAGAATGACTAAGTTACGTTTGTCGTAAACTTGCTTGCCATCCTGAGTCACTGTTGATGCTTGATAGTAGTCGGAATAAGGTGTTTCCTCTAGGAGTTGTTGTAGAGCTAATAACCTACGAGGCTGTCCCTCCTCCTCCTGTCCGTGAATTTCTTGCAAACAGAGAATATCGGCATCTAGTCTGAGTAGTTGAGGTCGCATTATGGCAATGCGCTCCTCCAGTGTTGGCTTCTGTTCAGGCTTATCATCCAGATTTTCTAAGTTGAATGTTGCGATGCGTAGCTTGTTATTATTCATTTTTTTAAGCAAAAACCCTCAGCTCGGGGCGGAGGGCGTCTATCAGGGGTGTATTTAACTATTGATAGTTTCAGAGATTTTGCAGAAATGTACATTGACAATAGTCAAGAAAATTGGTGAGTTTAACACCATTTTTGAGTGATTTGAGTCTTAGTTGATAATGAAGAGCAACTGGCAAGATGCCAGTTCCACGTAATGAATAGAAGAAACAAGTCAAACCCTCTTCCCTTCTGTTCCGGGTGAACGAAATTTTGGGTGGGATTTCCTAGCTAAGTATCCAAAAATTATAAGTTCTCTCTTCTCCCTCAGCTCCCTCAGCTCCCCCAGCTCCCCCAGCTCCCCACCCTTTTTTTCGCTCACCCCTTCTGTTCCCCTCCTCGGAGGGGTTAGGGGTGGGTTCTGCCTTATGCCTCCTGCCTTGTTTCTTCAGAGCTTACCTTTACTGCTGACAATTTGGACAAAAATGAGAGGAACGTCCCGCCAACTTGAGACGCTCAATGGGAGTGCTACAGACACGGCAAGGCTCTCCTGTGCGGCCATATACCCAGGCAATGCCTTTATAATTGCCATTTACCCCCAGCACATTGAGAAAATTACTAAAAGTCGTGCCACCGGACTCAATAGCTGTTTGTAAAACTTTGATAATTGCTCTGTGTAGTTCTTCAATCTGTTCCCTATTCAAAGCCTTACAAAGGGTTTCTGGGCGAATACCACTCAAAAATAAGACTTCATCTGCATAGATGTTACCTAACCCTGCCACTAGGGATTGATCCAGCAATGCTGCTTTAATTAACCGCTGGCGACGATGTAGCTTTCTCACCAAATATTCAACCGAAAATTCATCAGAGAAAGGTTCTGGTCCGAGTTTCTGAAGACCAGTAATGATACTTTCTGGTGTCTGTGAAGGCATTATCCACCACATCTTACCAAAAGTCCTGATGTCAACAAAGCGTAATTCCCTGTTATCAGGGAAGAACAATCGCACTCGCGTATGCTTTTGTAATGGTTCCTCTTGATTTACCCACAGTAGCTGACCGGTCATTCGCAGGTGTACACCTAACCAACCACCATCAGCATTGTCTGACTTGGCAAGCTTAGCTAGTAAGTATTTGCCTCGCCGCTGCCAATCGGTAATGGAGACTTTCTTGATCCCTTCCAAAAACTCATCCACATTAAAGGGGTGAGCGATGCTGCGAGAGAGCAACACATCTCCACCCCTAATCGGCTGTGCCAAAGTTACCTGATTTAGACCCAGGCGAACTGTTTCAACTTCAGGCAATTCTGGCACGAAAACGTTATTCCTTAACTTTTGGTACTGGTTTACTTACTTTTTCTTTGGAGGTTCAACCTCCACGACTTCATCCGTACCAAAATTATTGGTGTTAACGCCATAAGCACCAGCACCACCGCTATAACCAGCGTAGTTGTTGCGATCAAAGCGAACAATCACTGGGTATTTGATGCCGCTCTTGTCGATAGATGCGACTGTGCCGACATCCTGATACCAGTAAGATTCTTTTCTGAGAATCCGAACTTTTGAACCACGTTGAACCATAAGAGTTTTTCCCTTGCGCTCTAGTTTTACAGCGTACTACTGGATTAGGTCTATCTGCTCAATCCAAGTTTTAAGTTTTATTACTGTTCGGGTCATTGGTCATTAGTCATTAGTCTCTGGGATAGACTACGGCAAGAGGATATGCCAAAAGATAACTTTTATTAAGAAACTTGAAGTAATATTTAGTTTCTGGCTCTTCCTCAATAGTTTGTTAAAACCATTGACATGCCAAAGGATTTTTCTGCAAGCAAGGATATTGAGGGTAGAGTGACTTAATCTGTTGTCACATTGGTGACATTTCAAGTTTGTGTGCTATTTGTAAACTTGATTTTATACAACTATTGCTTTACATAAACTTTACATTATTGCTATTTTTTTCGCATAATTAATTAACTTTAAATAAATATTTAAAGAGTTGATAAAGATTGCTAGTAATCCGATCCGTTTCCTTCAACAATCCTTTATTAATAGATATATTAGCAGAAAAATCTCAGGATTATCCCTAACTTTTTTTGTTATAAATAGTAAAATTTTAGATAAAGCTTTATACTATGCCTGAAAATAATAAATTTATTCCTCATTATACAACTAGCAGTAATCCTGAAAACGTTTGTGAGTTAGATTTTGAACTATTTCCCCCTGAAAAAGTATCAGTCTACTTAAAACCTTTGGATGTCAATCCTTCCAATTTTGTGTCCTTGAATCTTGTGAAGTTTGGAACCTTTTTTTTGTTACTTACTCTGCTTTAATTATTATCTCAATAATATAGTTCTATCAAAGACACTGGTATTAATATTAAAAAATTAACATGAGTCCTCATCGACCTGGTCGGCTTAAAGAGTTAACAGGCTTTTCCTTCGCCCTAACACTTATTCAGAATATCCTCAAGGATTCTCCAGGACTGTTTGCTGTAACGGGACAACCTGGTACAGGAAAGACAACAACATTGGTAGCGATCGCAAAAGAAGCAGCAGATTTAGGACTACCAATGACCTTTGTCACAGATGATAAGACATTTTCTAGCAAAATTGAACTGCCGGAAGATTGGGATTTTCAAGTAGTTGATGTTTCTGGCAATCATCAATCTTTGGAGGAAGCCTGGAGTGAAAAGCTCAATCAAGTACCCTTATCCTCAGGAATCATTGTTGATCTATTGACTGGTGACAATGATGAAGCAGTACTGGCTGCTTTAAAACGGGGTTACTGGGTTTTTATCTGCATTGATACACCTTTGGTGGGGATTGATATTACCTACAACCTCCAAGGAGCAGGATGGAACAACCAAGATATCTTAAGCAACCTTAAGGGTATAGTATCGCAGATCTTACTACCTTGTCTATGTAGAAATTGTGCACAGACTTTTACTGCTAACCTGGAAGACACTCGTCTAATTTATCCAGATGCTCAACAGCCAAAGAAACTAAATCGAGAAGTTGGCTGTCAACTGTGTGACGAGCGCGGTACCAAAGGACGATGTGCAGCTTACGAAGTGCTATGGATTGATGATCAAGTTCGCCCTATTTTAACAGAGTATTTGCAAGATACCACTTTACATCGACCCCCTGCTACTAAATATTTCTCCATGAACGACTGTGTCCGGAACTTAGTGGAATCCGGATTAGTTGGTATTGAAACATTCAAGCGGAAGGTATTTCAAAATCCTTTGCTCCGATTACAACATCTTTGGGAGCAGGAAAGTTTCCGCTCTGCTCAAATTCAGAGTATGTTTAGTCGCTTTGTAACACAACAAGTTGTAGAGCGAATTGTCTCCCGTGAAGATTTTGAGAAAATTGTCGAAGGGGAAAAGCGTTACGTTACCTGTTTATTTTGTGACATTCGCAACTTCACAACTCGCTCTGAAAGCTATTCTCCCAAGGATTTATTTTTGGAAGTTAATGAGTATTTTCGCGAAATTATCGATTTAATTTTTCAACAAGAAGGCACTATTGATAAATTTATTGGGGATGCAATTATGGTAGTGTTTGGTGCGCCTATCAATCAAACTGATCAAGAGCTAAGAGCAGTTCAATGTGCTATTGATATTCAGCAAAAAGTAGCTCAGATGAACCAACTTAGTAATTATGCTGATCCGATTCAGGTGGGAATTGGTATTAATACTGGTGAAGTTATGGCGGGTTGTATTGGTAGCGATCGCCGTATGGACTATACAGTGTTAGGTGATGTAGTAAACGTGGCAGCTCGTTTAGAAAGTCAGGCTAAACCAGGTCAAATTTTGATTGGTTCGACAACTTTCAGGGCAGTTCAAGAGCAGATTCAATGTCAAGCAGTGGGTTCTTTACAGCTCAAAGGAAAATCGGAAGCCATTGAAACTTTTGCGGTAGTTTATCTTCAACCATCTAGAATCTAACTCTCTTGCAGGAGGTATGTCACAACTTTAAATTTTTGCTATAACACCCATTAGGAACAAAAAATTTCATATTTACTGAAAAGTGCATTTATGAACCTAAAACGTTGGTTATTGGTCTACTTTATCGTCTTGTGTGCTGCTTGGTTATTAGGAACTAATGTTGCTTGGGCCGCTGGAGGTGGTCAAGCTCCTGGTGCACCAGGAAATACCTCCGTTTGGTCTTATGCCGGAAAGCAAGGCATAGGCACTTCCTATGAACAGTATGTCAACAAAACCTATCAGGATGATGGTCCAACTAATACTATCTCTAAGGTTTGGTTTTCTTTAGCGCAAGGAATTGTAACAGAAACTGCCTTTGGAGAAATTGATCAAGCTCAAATTAAGGACTTACAGTTCTTGGTGACAGGTAATGGTTTTTTTGATGAAGAAAAAGTAGCCACTAATAGCAGTGTAGACTATCTAGACAAAGATAGTAGTGGTCGGCCACTCTCCCCTGCTTATCGTGTTGTGAATCAGGATAAAGACGGGAAATATACCATTGAAAAACACGTCTTTACTGATCCAGACCGGCAAACTTTGTTTACCAGGGTAATCTTTACAGCCAATGAAGATAATGTTACCCCCTATATCCTCGTCAATCCTCACATGGGAAATATAGGCAATGATGACGTAGCATTTGTTTCTGGAGATAGTCTCAATGCTCGTAACGGAGCAGACAATGTTTATTTGAGTCTTAAAAGTAATCTGAACTTTGAGAAAACCTCTGCTGGATATGTGGGTAGCACTGATGGCTATCAAGACTTAAATGATAATGGGTTCATGGATTGGACCTATGACTATACAGATCAGAACAGACTAGGTAATGTAGCTATGATGGCTCAATTACCAACCCTGAATGCAGGAGAAACCCGTACCTTTGATTTGGTTGTGGGATTTGGCAGCAACTATGAGGAAGCAACTGCTCAAGCTGATGCTTCTTTAAATGAAGGCTATGAGAGTTTGTTAGCCAAATATAATGGAACAGGTTCTGCTGTGGGATGGGAAGACTATTTGGCTAGTCTCAGTAATCTGCCAGCCATGATTGCTAATACAGGGGATAACGGCAAAGAACTTTATGCCAGTGCCTTAGTCTTAAAAATCATGGAGGATAAAAATAATGCAGGAGCCTTAATTGCCTCTTTGTCTGTTCCTTGGGGTGACACCATTAATGCAGATACCTTTGCCACTGGATATCGTGCAGTTTGGCCGAGGGATTTCTATCAAGTAGCCATGGCTTTTTTAGCCTTAGGAGATACCCAAACCCCCCTAGTAGCTTTTGAATATTTACCCAAAGTACAAGTAAAATCTTCCACCCCAGGAAATAATGGAGCAACAGGTTGGTTTTTACAGAAAACTCATGTTGATGGAACACTAGAATGGATTCAGGTACAGTTAGACCAAACTGCCATGCCGATTATGTTGGGTTGGAAGTTATGGCAAGCCGGAATTCTATCTGATAGTGAAATCACTAATTGGTATAACCTCATGTTGAAGCCTGCTGCTGAATTTCTGGCTAATGGAGGGAATGTCAACATCAATAGTAACCAAACTACTATTACGCCGCCTTTTACTCAGCAAGAACGTTGGGAGGAACAAGCAGGTTATTCTCCTTCTACCACAGCGGCAACTATTACAGGTTTGCTAACAGCAGCAGATATTGCTCAGAATGCCGCCAATGATCCTGGTGCTGCCTCTTTTTACTTCAGTAAAGCTGATCAATATCAGAGCAATTTGGACAACTTTATGTTCACCACCAATGGGACTGATACATTCTGTAGTACACCTGGTCAATATTTCCTGAGAATTACTCCTAATGCCAATCCTAATGATGGTGGTATTTATCCCGGTGGGATCATTGGTGCTAGTAACGGATTAACTGCCATTGATGAACGCAATGTGATAGATGGTGGTTTCTTGGAACTAGTACGTTACGGTGTCACAAAAGGAAATGATCCTAATATTGTCGCGAGTGTCTGTACCTTGGATAATATCACTACCCCAGAAGACTTAAGGGTAAGGTACGATTTCACCTTTGATGGTAATCAGTATCCAGGTTTCAGACGCTATGGCCATGATGGTTATGGGGAACGGACTAATGATGGTGGTAGCTATCTTGGTGGGGCTCCTAATCAACGGGGACGGGTTTGGCCTTTCTTCACAGGAGAACGAGGTCATTATGAGTTAGCTAAGGTGGATAATGAAGGCACTATTAGTGATGCTGAGGTAACCCAACTCCGTGATACTTATGTTCGCGGTATGGAATATTTTGCTAATGATAGTTTCATGCTTGCTGAACAAGTTTGGGATGGAGTGGGTTCCAATGAAACTTATAACTATGCTCTTGGGGAAGGAACTAATAGTGCCACTCCTTTAGCTTGGACTCATGCTGAATATATCAAGTTAGTCAAGTCTTTGACTGATAAGAATATTTGGGATTCTTACGAGATAGTTAAGGCACGCTATCAATCTGAATAGAGCTTGCTGAATACATTGGTGACAAGTTAAGCACAAGAGCAATTTGTCAAGCTATTTCCTAGAACACCGATTCACTAACCAGAACTAGATGTAGGGGCGAAGCATTCAGGCGATAATTTACCTCTCAAACCCTATTATTTTCAGTCCGAATGCTTCGCCCTGAGATGTCTAACTAGGGTTTGCTGAATAAGTAACAAGTAACAAGTAAAAAGTAACAAGTAAGAAGGAATGAAGCATTTATCCTCGTGGGTGAGCACTTCCATTCTCCAAGGTTACTCAGGGATTTCCCATGAAAGTGCAAGGAAA
>JAAHGL010000131.1 GCA_010692635.1 Symploca sp. SIO2C1
GTGCTATTAGCGCGATGGTACCACTCCGACCCCATCCCGAACTCGGTAGTGAAACGTTGCAGCGGCGAAGATACTTTGGGGGTTGCCCCACGGGAAAATAGCTCAGTGCCAGGTTCAATTCTTTCTCCAGAACCTCTTTCTTACTTATACTAAGAAGGGGTTTTTTCAATCTGTACATACATATTCTAGGTTTTTGTTTTTGTTTAAGTATGACGCTACACTTTGAATTTTTTGGTATAACTCTGAAAAAATATTCTAAAGCCGCATCGATAAGTGTCGACGTACTGCAAAATTAATTAATCTACCAGGTGTGCTAGAACCCCTGATAACTGGTATCCGCAGAAATTTTCCCATTGCTAAACGAGCAATTCCCTTGAGACGAGCTTTAAGCCTTGCAAACAAAAATTTCAGTTGGCTGTTTCCTCCACCTAAAGCATAAGAGGGGACAAAAGCCAGCTTTCCATAGAGAACATCTGCTCTATGAGTTTTGCTCAAGCCATTATGGTGATGCTCTAGATTGGGTAGTCCCCCATGTTCACCATAGTTGCGAAAGGGAATGTAATTATTCAGTTGTTTAGCAAGTAGAATCGAATCAATCTGGGAGTCCCAACTAGAGTAGTTCCTAGTGCCATGTTTTTGTTTTACCACCTCTGCTAATCCAATTAGGTACTCAGCAGCATAAGGAGTGACAATGTAGGCAACCATTGAAGTGGAAAACCCCTGGGCATAACCATCTGCACAGACGTAATATACTTGAGGAGCACAAGTATAAAGCCAAGAAACTCCTACATCAGTCTGATAGGGATTAAAAGGTAAGGGAAGTTTCCCCAATCCCAGCACTGGGACAAAATCTGCTTCAACAATTAGAGTTGGTTTAATCTGCTGTGCTGCTTTCTCCCAAGCGCGTTGATGATTGAGTAAGCAAAGATAGCTCGGTGAGAAATTCTTAGTTTCTGGTTGTTTTTCTTGTCTAAGAACCTCACACGAGAAGCCTTCTTTTGCCAAGGTTTCTTCAAGTAACTGGGTTGATTCCTTGTAGGCAATAATGAACACTCTACTAATACAATCAGCAAGCTGGTGGGATTTAAGAGGCTTTGGTAGATCTGGACGGTCTTTAATTGCATATTTTAGCCCTCCTGCAACTAATTTTTGACGGGTGCGCTTAATAGTGGAAACATTAACTCTTAGAGTTGAAGCGATCTCATTATCGGAATAACCCTCACTTGCCAGTAGAAGAATGTTTGCGCGGGTAATGCTTCGTGCTGAGTGCTTACCTGTTTTAGTTAGCGAGTGCAGTTGTGAAATCTCTGCCTCATCTAAGTCTACGATATATTTTTTTCCCATGATGCCACCCTCCAAATCATGAAATTAGCTTACTAATAATCTATATAACCCAGCAAAGTTAGCTTGGTGAACTACTAGTTTTAAAATTGAAAATTGAAAACAGCTTTTGAACAGAAGTAAGTCACTCTTTTATTGAAAACGGAAGAGATAGGAGAAGAAAAACCTATTTTTTCGTCGAGCCACCACTAATTTTTACTTTGTAGCCCAGCTTAGTCAAAAATTGCACCAGTTTTTGAGTATGGTCTCCTTGTATTTCTAGAGTATTTTCCTTAACTGTACCACCGCTACCACAGTGGCTTTTGAGCTGTTTGAGGAGCTTGCTTAAGGTTTCAGGCTGAGATTGAAAGCCAGTGATTATTGTTACAGTTTTTCCTTTACGTCCCTTCCGGGAAGCTTGTAGGCGCAAATTCTGTTGATGAGGGGGAAGTTCCTGAACTGCTCGTTCCACAGCAGCTGGATTACTATTAGAACCAAACTCCTGGTATGCAATACGATTACCAGAGGGATTGGAATCAGATGATTGGCGTTTGGATTTTGATGATTTCATGTGTCTCTTACAAATATTCTGTTTTTGCACCCTCTGTTCTACTATTCCCTGTTCCCCACTTGAAGCAATCATACTAAATCCGGTTATGAAAACACACTTATAATATAAGAAATTTATTTGGGATAAATAAGAGCCCTAAAAAGCTAAAGTACTGCCACATCTGAGTTTTGAGGAGCTAAAGCAGAAGTACAATAAAACTCCAGATTACGTAGAATCAAGAAGATGGTATTTACTATGGAAAGTGTTGATGGGGTGGACTCTAAGGCATAGTGCAGTTGCAGTGAGTATAAACTACGATTATGCCGAAGAAATTCTCAAGAAATACAACCAGTTAGGGGAAGAGGGATAGAGTGTTAGGCGAGTATGGAAACTGGATTGAGTATCAGCCTAATCTTTCAGCTTACCCCTAAACCATTTTTCTGAAGAAAGGTATTGAAAGTCTCTAAATCAGGTAGGGAAGTTTGAGCTCCAGCTTGTGTAGCAGAAATGGCACCAGCTGCTGCCCCCCATACCACTGCTTGTCTTAAAGATAGACCCTTAGTTAAAGCAACTGCCAGAGCACCATTGAAGGCATCACCGGCTGCTACAGTATCAACTGCCTGAACTGGGAAAGCAGGGACAAAAAAACTTTCCGACTCAGTAACACAGAAAGCTCCTTGAGCTCCTAGTTTAACAATTACTTTACCAACACCTCGTTGCTGCAAAACCCTTGCAGCTTGAGCTGCTGTTTCTTGCCCATCTACAGGAAAACCAACCAATTGAGTAGCTTCTAATTGATTCGGAGTAAGGATATCCACGCTTTGGTAGAGTTCCGGTGGAAGTTCCTGAACAGGTGCAGGATCCAGAATGACTGGCACACCTGCTTGCCGTGCTGCTAATGCTGCTGACAAAACAGCTGACAGCGGAATCTCCAACTGCATGAGTAACACAGCTGCTGCTGGCAACAGATTCTTAAGACGTTTTACATCTGCTTCCCCCAACCGCTCATTAGCACCAGCGATGAGGATAATTTGGTTTTCGCCAGCATCATCAACAATAATTACCGCAACGCCAGAACTGGTTGCCACATCTATCAAAATTCCCTCTATATCAACACCTGTTCTCTGTAAATTATGGTGTAGCTGGCGTCCAAAATCATCATCCCCCAGACGTCCCACCAATTTAGTCGAGATACCTAGTCGCGCAGCTGCCACCGCTTGATTTGCTCCTTTCCCACCAGCAGCAGTAAAGAACTCATAGCCTCGCAAAGTTTCACCTGTAGTTGGTAACCGAGGGGTCTTGGTTACCAAATCCAGGTTAATGCTGCCAAAAACTATGATCATTTTTATCTGAGACCTTCCCAATGCTATTGAATCTTAGGTTTTGTTATTCGTACTCAAGCTACAACAAAAAACGCTATAATTGCGAGGGGCTGAAAAAATGGCTGAAATGCTTGTTCTTTCGTAGACTCCCAGGCTCTAGTTTAAAATGAACCAATAAGTGAGCGTAATGTATGTCGCAACAATCAGGTGCCGTTAAGTTTTTTAATGAGACTAAAGGTTTTGGCTTTATCAAACCAGACGACGGTGGTAAAGATATTTTTGTTCATGTAAGTGCTTTAGGTGGTTTACAGTCATTAGCAAATGACCAACGTGTTGTTTTTGACATTGAAGAAGGTCGTCGTGGTCCTCAAGCAGTTAACGTGCAAATCGTAGAGTGAAGGTTGATTAATTTTTTTATTTTATCTTTTTAACTCATCCCTACCCTCAGAGGGATGGTAACTTTGTGTTATTTATTGTTGGTTCTTTGGGAAAAATAGTAGCACAGATGTAACATTCTATATCTGTACTATTTACCAACTAAGTTGGCAGTTGGCATTCCTTTCCATCTTTACTTTAGATAGGGAGGAATTCCGACTTATTGTTGATTGTGCCTAACTACTTAATTTTTCTTATCAAGCCTCAAATCCCAAATATAGAGGACAGCTTACAGCCAAAGCCCAGTTACTCAGGTTAGTCTAGGCTTAATTGATCATAAGTTGAATTATATGGTACTTAATCGAGGCACTTCCAAAAAACATCCGACTCGACCACTTACGAGTTTAATTGTACTAAGTATTGTAGCTGTTGTACCTGCTCCAGTAAGAGCACAACTTCCTGCTTTGACACCTAACCCTCCCGATGGGGTTAACATTCTCTCACCGTCAGCATTACCCCTTCCTGATCCTGCCACCTCCAAAGGAATTAACACAGTACCCCTGAGACAATTACCACCTTGTGTATCTGTCAACTCCACTGGCATTAATACAACACCAGTCGAAGAAGCTTATCTCCTCGGAGCAGGGGATCAACTCCGTGTGGATGTTTTTAATGTTCCTGAATACAGTGGTGAGTTTGAGGTATTGGTGGATGGTACTATCAACTTACCAGCCATTGGCAATATTTCTGTTCAGGGATTAACCATCCCCGCCGCCAATGCAGAAATTACCCGTCGATATAATAAAACCCTCAAACGACCTCTGGTTACCCTGACACTTGTGGCAGCACGTCCCATGAGCATTGCCGTAGCTGGAGAAGTAACTCGTTCTGGTTCTTACACCATACCCCTAACTGATGAGAACAATTTTCCTAAGCTAACCGAAGCTATTAACCTAGCTGGGGGTATTACCCGTGCTGCCGCCGTTCGTGAGGTGCGTCTTCGACGTCGCAATGCCGCCCCTTGTAATCTCAATCTTTGGGACTTGTTCCAAAACGGGAATCTTAGTCAAGATATTAGTTTGAGGGATGGAGACGAAATTTTCATCCCCTCTACTACTAGTGTGGATACAGTAGAGAATACCCTATTGGCAACTGCTAGTTTTGCGCCAGAGGAAACCAGACCCGTTAAGATTGCAGTCACCGGAGAAGTAGAGCGCCCAGGACCTTATATCGTCTCAGGAACCACTAATGCTGTGGCTGAAGGTGGAGGACCTGGTGATCCACCAAGAGTCGCCCAAGCTCTCCAAGCTGCTGGGGGTGTCACCCAATTAGCGGATATGCGTAATATTCAGGTGCAACGGCTAACCAAAAGCGGCTCACAGCAAGTGATTAATGTTGATTTATGGCAACTGTTGAAAGGAGGTGACTTCTCTCAAAATATCCTGTTGCAAGAAGGAGACTTGGTAATTGTGCCGACAGCTCAAGAGCCTTTTGCCGATGAGGTAACTGAGTTAGCTGATTCAAGCTTTGCCCCTGATATTATCCAAGTAAATGTGGTTGGGGAAGTAGACACTCCCGGAGTAGTAGAAGTTAGACCGAATGCTCCTTTGAATGACGCAATTTTAGCAGCTGGAGGATTTGATGAAGTTCGTGCTAATCGCGGTTCTGTAGAGTTGATTCGCCTCAACCGCAATGGCACCGTAGAAAAGCGGAAAATATCAGTGGATTTTGAAGCAGGAGTCAATGAGGAAACCAATCCTCCCCTGCGGCCCGATGATATTATTGTGATCAATCGCTCCGGACTAACCGTGTTCACCGATACTGTAGGCCAGATATTAGACCCCCTCGACTCCCTATTAGGGATATTTGATGTCTTCCGGGGTTTCTCTGAAGGTTTTGGAAACGGCAATGATAATGATGATGACAATGACAATAACAATGACAACAATTGAGAATTGCTAATTGCTAATTGCTAATTGCTAATTGCTAATTGCTAAGTGTAAATATCTCCTCTAGCTCCCCAACTTCCCCAGCTTCCCCATCTCCCTCAGCTCCCCCAGCTCCCCTGCCTTCCCCGTCGCTTTTTGTAAAGTTTGCGTAAAGAGCACAAACAAAAGCGATAAGTAATATAGCTGGGAACAAAAATTTACCCTAGCCACAGTTCGGTTATCCGTAATACAGGCATGTGAACATGTAGATAAAGATGCAAGCCTGTCTTCCTGAGGGAAATAAAAGCAGATAAAGAAAGGGAAGCTATGTCAGCATTAACAACTGATCTTGCTGCAAAATTGGGATGCAGAGTACCCATGAAATTAATGGAAAATGTGACCCCACCCTCAAATCTCAGAGGAGACAGAGCCTTAGCTGCTATTGTTTTTACCGATGTGGAGTCCTTTACCGCCAAGATGGCGGCTGATGAAATGCGGACGTTAGCTCTCATTCAGCGGGACTTTCAGTTGATGGAGCAGCTGTGTCAGGAATTTGAGGGGCAGCTACTCAAATCCTTGGGGGATGGCTTGTTGATGTACTTTGTCAGTGCTCAACAAGCTGTCTCCTGTGCTATAGAAATACAAAAAGCCTTGGCTACAGTAGCAGGTGAACTGCCGGAGTCAGACGTTCTCTACCATCGGATTGGTATTCATTTGGGAGATGTGTTGTTCAATGGCAGTGATGTCATGGGTACTGGGGTGAATATAGCGGCGCGCCTACAAACTTTAGCAGCACCAAGAGGTATTTGTTTTTCCCAAACTGTTTATGATGTAGTCAAAAGTAGTCTAAACTCTTCTGTTACTTACTTAGGGTTACGGCAGTTGAAAGGGTTCTCGGAACTCGTGCCAGTTTACCAAATTCTTTATCCAGATCCTGTAGCCATTACCCAGAAAAGAGTATTTCTCTCCTACCGTGCTCAAGAACCTGATTTGAGTCTAGCTCAGAAACTTTACCAAGCTTTAACAGCTGCTGGGCATGAAGCTTTTATGGCAGGGGGAAGTATTCAACTAGGAGAGAATTGGCCCCAACGCATTGAGGCAGAATTAAAGCAGTGTGATTACTTGCTGCTGCTGTTATCGGAACCCTCTGCTACTAGTGAAATGGTAACGGAGGAAGTCCGAAGAGCCAGAGAATTAAGGGATGCTGATCCTGAAGGTAAGCCGGTGATTTTACCCATAAGGGTCAACTTTCCCCGAAATGCACCCCTCAATTACAATCTTAGGGGTTATCTAGACCGGATTCAGCAGCGGGAGTGGCAATCAGAAGCGGATACTCCAACCCTTATTCAAGAAGTTCTGGATATCTTGGTAGCAGGCACTACCCTAGAAGAAGGGACGGAAACTGAACCACATATCCCCTTAGCTGGGGAAACTCTCGATAGTCCACCTCTACCAACGGCAATGCCAGAATTGCCAGAGGAACAACTGGATGTAGCTTCGGTTTTTTATGTGGAACGACCTCCCATTGAATCTCGTTGTTACGAAACCATTATTCAACCAGGGGCATTAATCCGTATTAAGGCTCCTAAACAAATGGGGAAAACTACCCTGATGGCAAGAATTCTCCATGAGGCAGGAGAACAGGGTTATCGTACTGTACCATTAAGTTTTCAACTCGCAGATAGTAAAGTTTTTAGTGACTTAGATAAATTTTTAAGATGGTTTTGTGCCAGCATCGGGCGGCGACTAAGGTTACCAAATCAGCTGAATGATCATTGGGATGAGATTTTTGGCAGCAAGGATAACTGCACTGCTTACTTTGAAGAATATTTGCTGGAAAATATCGCTACTCCCCTAGTTTTGGGTTTAGATGAGGTAGATTCTATCTTCCAATATCCTGAAATTGCTGCTGACTTTTTTGCCCTACTGCGAGCTTGGCATGAGCAGGCGAAGAGTAGAGATATCTGGAAAAAACTGCGCTTGGTGGTGGTGCATTCAACAGAAGTTTATGTGCCAATGGAGATTAACCAATCCCCATTTAACGTAGGGTTGCCCGTGGAGTTACACCCATTTACTGATCAACAGGTGTACGATTTGGCAAAATTGCATGGACTTAAAGGTGAGACTGAGGATTTTGTCCCCCTAATGGCAATGGTGGGAGGGCATCCTTATCTGGTAAGATTAGCCCTCTATCATCTAGCGCGGCAAGATATTGCCTTGGAGGAGTTGTTGCAAACAGCTCCTACAGAAGCAGGACTTTATAGTGATCATCTGCGACGGCACTTGTGGAATCTCCAACAAAATCCAGAACTTGCCGCAGGCATGTGGCAAGTGGTTTCCACCACCGAACCAGTACGCTTGGAATCAGAAGTAGCTTTTAAGTTACACAGCATGGGATTGGTACACTTTCAAGGGAATGAGGTAACCTGTCGTTGCGATTTGTACCAGCAGTATTTTTGCGATCGCTTAACATCATAGGAGGCAGAAAGCAGAGGGCAGGAGGAGCTGGGGGAGCTGGGGAGACAATTAACAATTAACAATTGACAATTAGCCATTAGCCATTAGCCATTAGCAATTTATGAACTATGAAAAGCAAACTACCAATATCAAATTACCAATATCAAATTGGTGGTAGTTTGCCGATTGATGCTCCTACTTATGTGAGGCGACAGGCAGATGAGGAGCTCTACAAAGCACTGAGGGCTGGGGAATTCTGCTATGTGCTCAACTCCCGACAGATGGGTAAGTCTAGCTTGCGGGTACAAACGATGCAACAACTGCAAGCTGAAGGATTTGCTTGTGTAGCTATTGATATTACTGCTATTGGGAGTCAGAATATTACTCCTGAACAATGGTATTTGGGATTTATTAAAAGTTTGACTATCAGTTTACCTGTTTCTGTATCAGGAAGAACTAAATTAGGCAAATGGTGGCGTGAGCGGGAAAATTTGTCTCTCTTGCAAAGATTAGGTGATTTTATTGAAGAAATACTTTTAGCAGAAATTGAGCAGAATATTGCTATTTTTATCGATGAAATAGATAGCGTTATTAGCCTAAATTTTCCAGTTGATGATTTTTTTGCTCTGCTGAGAGCTTGCTATAACAAACGGGTTGATAATCCAGCTTATCAGCGCCTAACGTTCACCCTGATTGGAGTAGCAACGCCATCGGATTTGATTGCAGATAAAAGTAGGACACCGTTTAATATTGGCAGAGCAATTCATCTAACTGGGTTTCAAATGCCTGCAGCTTTGCCTTTAGCTCAAGGATTGGCAACTACCGTAGAAAAGTCAGAGGCACTGCTGCAAGAAATCTTAGCTTGGACAGGGGGTCAACCATTTCTAACTCAGAAGCTATGCCAACTAGTAGTACAACAAATCCCCTCCCCAATTCCCAATTCCCAATTCCCAATTCCCAATTCCCTGATTCCCCAGATTGTGCGATCGCAAATAATTGAAAACTGGCAATTTCAGGATGAACCAGAGCATCTCAAAACCATACGCGATCGTGTGCTGAGGGATAAGCACACTGCTGGGCAGCTCCTGGGACTATATCAGCGTATTTGGCAACAGGAAGCAATTTCTCTTGGTGAAAATCCAGGAGAAACAGAATTGTTGCTATCAGGATTAGTAGTTAAACAAGAAGGCAAATTAAGAGTTAGTAATCGCATTTATCGGGAGGTTTTTGACCACAATTGGGTAGAAAATGAATTAGGAAAGCTAAGACCCTACTCAGAAGCAATCACAGCTTGGTTAGCTTCCGACTGTCAGGATGAATCACGCCTACTGCGTGGCAGAGCCTTGCAGGATGCCTTGATTTGGGCAGCAGACAAAAGCTTGAGCAATCTGGATTACCGTTACCTGGCAGCTAGCCAAGAATTGGATAAGCGAGGAGTGCAAATTGCACTCGTTGCACAACAACAGGCTAACGGGATACTCACCAAAGCCCAAAAGAAGGCTTGGCGGCTGCTTCGTATTGGTTTGACAGGATTGGCTGTTAGCTCAGTGTTAGCCTTAGCTGTAGGGATGTGGTCTCATTGGGCACTCAAAGAAGCACGTACAGGCATGAAGCTAGAGCAGGCAGGAGTAAGTGCCCTGCGACAATTTGAATCAGGAGAAATCGAAGCTTTACTCTCAGCCATGAAGGCTGGGCAAGACTTGAAAGAACTAATTGGAGAGCAACAGCTCCCTCTAGACAAATATCCTGCTATTAGTCCTTTGTGGGTTTTACAAACGATTCTCGATAATATCCATGAACGCAATCAATTTGACACTCATCAAGGGGAAGTCTACAGCGTAAGTTTTAGTCCCGATGGGCAGTACTTAGCTACAGCAGGAGAGAATAGCACTGTCCGGTTGTGGGACTTATCAAAGAAACGACCCCGTCGATTCAAAGGTCATCAGGGAGAGGTCTACAGTGTAAGTTTTAGCCCTGATGGGCAGTACTTAGCTACGGCGGGAGAGGATGGGACTACCCGCTTGTGGAACTTATCCGGGCAGCAGTTAGCTCAATTCAACACTCATCAAGAGGAAGTTTACGGTGTGAGTTTCAGTCCAGATGGACAGTACTTAGCTACGGCGGGAGAGGATGGGACTGCCCGCTTGTGGAACTTATCCGGGCAACAATTAGCTCAATTCAACGGCCATCAAGGGGAAGTCTGGAGTCTAAGTTTCAGTCGAGATGGTGAGAGCCTAGCTACCACAGGAGAAGACGGCACTGCTCGTTTATGGAACTTATCCGGCCAACAGTTGACTCAATTCAATGGCCATCAAGGTTCAGTTTTCAGCCTCAGTTTTAGTCGAGACGGTGAGAGCTTAGCTACTACAGGAAAAGATGGCACCGTTCGACGCTGGAATCTTTCTGGGGAACAGTTGGCTCAATGGAAGAGTAGCCGAGATTGGGTCTACAGTGTGAATTTTAGCCCAGATGGAGAACGCCTAGCTACAGGGGGAGCAGACGGTACTGCTCGACTGTGGGACTTGTCGGGGCAACAGTTGGCTCAATTCAATGGTCACCAAAACTGGATCTATAGTACGCAGTTTAGTCCAGATGGCAAGAATTTAGCCACCACAGGATTAGATAGCACTCTCCGCCTTTGGGATTTGTCTGAACCAGATAACCTATCCAGAAGCCATCTACTGGAATTGAAAGGTCATCAAGGTGAAGTTTGGCAGGTAAGCTTTAGTCCTGAGGGAGAATATTTAGCCACAGCTGGAGAGGATGGTAAAGTCCGACTCTGGAATCTATCTGGCAAACAGTTAGCTATACTCAGCAAGCCTCAGAGTCAGCTAACTTTTAGTCCCGATGGACAACATCTAGCTACCGCAGGGATGGATGGTACAGCTCACATCTGGAATTTATCTGGACAAGAGTTGATCAAATTGGAAGCTCACCAAGCTCCCATCCACAGTATTAGTTTTAGCCCAGATGGAAAACTTTTGGCTACCGCAGGCAAAGATGGTGTGGCTTACATCTGGAACTTATCAGGGCAACAACTAGCTCAATTAACAGGTCATCAGTCTATCTGGAGTATCAGCTTTAGTCCAGACGGGCAACGCTTAGCTACCGCAGGCAAGGATGGCATAGTAAGACTTTGGAGTTTGTCAGGGCAGCAACTAGAGCAATTTAAGACTAAGCAGGGTGGGGTCTTAAGTATGAACTTTAGTCCAGATGGAGAGCGCCTAGTTACTGCTGGAACAGATACAACAGTTCGACTGTGGGACTTGTCTGGGAAGCAAGTAGCTAAATTTAATACTAATCAAGGGGGGGTTTTGAGTGTCAGCTTTAGTCCCGATGGGCAACGCTTGGTTACAGCAGGACAGGATGGCACAGCAAAGCTCTTGCTATTATCAGGACTACAGATTACTCAATTTAGAGGACACCAGGACAGAATCTACAGTGCTAACTTTAGCCCCGATGGCAAGTATGTAGCTACAGCAGGCAAGGATGGTGTGGTGCGATTGTGGCAGGTTGAAGGTTTAGATGAATTGCTGGAACGAGGCTGCAATTGGCTGCAAGATTACTTTACTAACCATCCAAAAATCTACCATAGACAAAGGTGCAGTTATACCAAAAATTTAAAGTAGCGTCATACTTAAAACGAAAACAGTAATGATGTCAACCCCTTCAGGATACTCCCTCAAGAGCAAGATGGTTTTTGTGCCTCATCGCTACAATTGATAATGATGTCTAGGCGAAAGTTATCGACCAAGTTGGTGAGAGTCTCAGCAAGAGTTGCTTGAGTTGGAGGAATTTGTTCAATTAACTGAAGAACTTGCCGATCATCGATTTCTGATGCAGCCAAGTGTAACTGTGCTAACCATTCAGAAGACATTACCTTCAAATCTGAAGATCGTAAGCTGGTTATCCCTACAGCGGAAGAACCACTTTGGTTAAAATCTTTCAATCCTGGTATCTCCTCTCTGGTTGAGTTTGTTGATAAATTCTTTTCATAGGTATAACGTACTCCCAAATGAGTTGCCATTTTTTCAAAGAGGACTTCTTCGCGGAATGGTTTATGTACGAAGTCGTCGCACCCAGCTGATAATATAGCTTCTCGCTGTTCTTCAAAGGCACTGGCAGTCAGAGCAATAATGATAGTATTGGTTGTTGGTTGTTGGTTGTTTGTTGTTTGGGAAGAAAATGTAGCTATATTATCTCCCTCAGTTCCCTCGTTACTGCGTCTCCCCATCTCCCTTTCTCTGGATTTAATCTGTTTAGTCGCCTCATAGCCGTCCATGATTGGCATTTGGATATCCATCCAGATGAGATGAGGTTGCCAACTCTCCCACAAAGCAATTGCTTCTTCTCCATTGGAAGCTTCCCATACCTCAAACCCTAAGGGTTCGAGTAGCTCAACTAAAACCTTCCGGTTTTCTATTACATCCTCAACTACAAGAATGCGATAGTTAGGTTGATTTGGCTCTAAGCCAATTACTCGTTGTGTGGAAGTTATTATCTGGTTATCAGCTGTAGTTGTCTGATTAACCTGAATAGTAAAGGTAAAAGTTGCTCCCTGAGATAGGGTGCTGCTGACACTAATTTCTCCGCCCATCAGGTGTATAAATTGTTGGCTAATGGTTAAACCTAAGCCAGTCCCTTTCATTGATTGAAGACCCGTTTTAGTCTGCATAAATGGGTCAAATAATTGCTCTAATTCTTCTGGAGCAATCCCAGGACCAGTGTCTTCAACTTCAAAGATAATTGTTATTGGTTGTTTGTTATTGGTTGTTTGTTGTTTGGGAATCTTTTCCTCATCTCCGTGTCCCCGTGTCTCCCCAGTTGCTAGTCTCACACGCAGCATCACACTACCTTCAGTAGTAAACTTAATAGCGTTGCCGAGAAGATTAATTAGGACTTGACGTAATTTGCCTTCGTCTGTTTGGATATATTGGGGTAAGTCAGGAGCACATTCAAAGAACAGCTGTAAGCCTTTGAAATTGGCTTTGAGTCTCAACATCTCTTCGATTGAATAGAGTAGCTGATAGAGATCAAAGCGATTTTCATTGAGGATAAGTTGACCAGCTTCAATTTTAGACATTGACAAGATCTCATTAATCAGATCCAGCAAATGCTCACCGCTGCGATTGATGATGAGTAGATGTTCTTGGTGCTCTGCTCTTAGAGAACTGTCACGAGCCATTACCTGGGTAAAGCCTAAGATCGCGTTGAGGGGGGTACGCAGTTCATGAGTCATTTTTGAGAGGAATTGGCTTTTGGCATGGGATGCTGCTTCTGCTGCTTCTTTTGCTTGGTGTAGCTCTGCTTCTGCTTGCTTGCGTTGAATAACTAGGGACGCAATTCTAGCTAGGGATTCGAGCATTTCTAATTCTCTCTCATCCGGCGATCGCGACTCATTCAGATACATGGCAAAAGTCCCTAAAACTTTGCTAGTATCGGATTTAATTGGCTCAGACCACCAGGCTCTGAGATTATGAGCTAAGGCTTGCTCTTTTAAAGACCCACATAAGGGATCGGTAGCAATATCTTCGACAATCATGCGCATACCGAAGTAAGCCGCAGTACCGCAGGAACCAGAAACTGGCTCAATGGGCAGTGGATTAATCACTTGCTCCCAGGTATTGGGTATTTTCTGACCGACGTAAGGATGCAAATACTTCCCATCTTCGGAAGTTAACAGAATAGATGAGCACAGATGGGGGGCCAACTGAGCGACTTGCCTGGTTAATTCCAGTAAAACTTCGTACAAAGAACGGTCTTCGGCAACCATTCTTAGGACTTTGTTTTGAGTCTTGCGTAATAACTCCCTCTGCTGACGCTCGGTGATATCTACAGCAATTGAGGCAAAGCCAATTACAGAAGCATTTTCATCCACTAGCTGTACATTGTACCACTCGCAGGTGATGACTCTACCATCTTTGGTAAGGTTTTCATTGATACTATAGTTGCTCCCTGGCTGGATGAGCAGTTCGCTATAGATTTTACGCACTTGCTCTGTTGCAGTTTCAGGTACCAGAAATTCACCGTGATTACCAATGACTTCATCACAGGTATAGCCAAAGATTTCTTCAGCGGCTGGATTCCAAGTGACAACCCTCCAGTCCGGAGAAAATTCAATAACGGCTAATGGCGTTTGCTCTACTAAAAAGGAAAGTCTTTGTTGGGAAGCTCTCAGTTGTTCTTGAGCCTGATGCCTACTTTGAGCAATGGCAATTAATTCACCGACAAATCTAAGTAAGCTAATATCTTCTTGAGTCCATACTCTGGGTGAGCAGACGGCATCTATACCAATGAATCCAACTGCTTTTTTCGTGTTACTCATACTCATTGGTACGATGAGTAGTGACTGGATAGATAACTGTTGTAGCTTTGCCTTCTCTGCTGTGGTTGCTGCTGAGAGCTCTTGAACCTGTGGTATGTTGAGGAGATGATGCCTGGTGAGCTGCCGATGGAGCCAGCGGAAATTCTTAACCTTTACTTCCTGATAATAAGCCATTGATGGCTCAATAGCTTGACGATACCACTCGTAGGTCATGCTAACTTGACTTTGTTGGTTGTGATACTGGCAAATGTAGCAGCGATCGCTGCCAATGAATTCGCCAATTGCTTGGAGGGTATAATTGATGGCCGAGTCTAGATCTCGATCAAGAAATTGCCGGGAAATACTGCTTAAGAAACTGTCTCTATTGGCTCGGCGCTGCAAAGCTTCCCCTGCCAGTTTGCCCTCAGTGATATCAGTAATCGAGCCAAGTAGGCGAATCGGTTTACCTTTTTCATCCCATTGCCCCTGTCCCCGTGCGAGAAACCATCTGTAGTTACCGTCTTTGCACTGTAGGCGATGCTCGGCAATGTAGTGGGGGGTAACCCGAGCGAGGTGATCTTGTACCGCATCCATTACCCAGGCAAGATCTTCAGGATGAATGCGACTGTGCCATTCATGTTTATGGTTAGCAATTTCGTGATCCTCATAGCCCAGCATTTCTTTCCACCGAACAGACATGAAAGCTTCATCGGTTTTGATATTCCAGTCCCAAATACCATCACCTGTACCGCACAGAGCTAATTGCCACCGTTCCTCACTCTTTCTCAGAGCCTCCTCAACCATTTGGCGCTCTCGGATTTCTTGCTGTAGTTGCTGATTTTGCCTATCAAGTTCTCGGCGTCGCTGTTTTTCCTGTTCTAGGAGATTGGCTTGGGCGATGGCAATTCCCATTTGATTTGCCACTGATTGTAGGAGTTCAATTTCTTCTTCCTTCCAGTGGCGGAAGCGATCGCACTGATGTATCACAATCATCCCATTTGGCTTGCCCTGATAGGAAGTACGGACTGCTAGCATTGATTTAAGACCGCATCTGTGGAATAAAGTGGAAAATTTTGCTAGCAGAGGGTCAGAATAAACGTCATTGGAAATAGCTACTTGGTCTTGTGCTAGAACCATCTGGGCATGAGGATTGCCCTTAACGGGAAATTCTACCTTCTGAATCGACTTTATCCCTGGTTGTTTGTACTCTGCTACACCGATAATTCTAGGAGGAGGAAGCTCAATATAGGTATGAATTAAACAACTACTTACCTGGAAAGCTTGACCGATTTGGGTAGCTGCTGTTTGAAAGATTTCTTCTGGTTTTAAACTAGAACGAATCTCTTGAGTAATTTGATGGAGCAGTAAAGATCGCTGAATTTGTCTTTCCATTACAGCTTTAGCATTCTCGAGTTCGAGTTCTGCTTGCTTACGCTGTGTGATGTCAAAGCCAGAACCGATGTAACCAGCAAAACTACCATCAGGGGTAAATCGGGGTTTGCCAGCAGCGACAATCCAGCGATACTCACCATCAGCATGAAACAGACGGTATTCCACCTCAAAACTCTCTCGACGCTCTAATGCTGTTAAGAAAGTCTCTAGATAGTACTGTTGATCGTTAGGATGGACATTTTCTAGCCAGCCTGAGCCTAATTCCTCTTCTAGGGAACGTCCCGTAAATTTCAACCAAGTTTTGTTGAAAAATGTAGACTGACCACCAATTCCAGATACCCACATTAGCACGCTCGTGCTGTCTGCCATAGCCCGGAAGCGAGCCTCACTCTCTCTTAGTGCTTGCTCTGCAGCAATGCGCTCTGTGATGTCGGTCTGAATCCCAATATAGTTAGTTAACTTACCTGTCTCATCTCGGACTGGGGTAATCGAACATTCGTTCCAAAATGCCCTACCATCTTTGCGATAGTTACACAGAACAAACTGACCCTCTTTCCCTTGGTTAATTGCGCCTCGCAGCTTTTCAACCGCAAGCTGCTGTTGATTGTTGCCTTGTAAAAAACGGCAGTTTTTGCCAATAACTTCCTCTGCAGAGTAACCGGTGATACGCTCAAATCCTGAATTGACGTAAATTATTGGGTTATCTGGCTGTTGTGCATCGCTAATGATAATGCCGTTGCTAGAAGTTGCGACTGCTCGCTCCAGTAATTTCAAACGCTCTTCCTCTTGCTTGCGTTGGGTAATATCACGAACTGTCACCGCGAAGCCGTCCCCCAATTTCACTGCTACAATCTGTAGGTAAGCCTCTATACCCTCATGTTCATAATAAAATTCTTGCTCTTGAGGTCTACCGGTTTCCACTACAGAAGCATAAAGAGCAAACAACCCCGTTTCAAGATTACCTGGCATTTCTACCAGTAGTTGCTTTCCTACTAACTCCTCTGCTGTACGTCCTACCATTTTTTCTGCAGCAGGGTTGAGCAAAAGCCAGCGAAAGTCAATGATTTGTCCCTGATTATTCCGAATTGCCGAGAACGCCATCATCCCATCTAGGGAAGTATGTAATACACCTTCGAGTAAGGATTGGGAATATTCGAGGGTCTTGAGGTTATTAATAGTTTCTGTGATGTTAATATGAGCTCCAATCATGCGAACCACTTTTCCTGCTTCATTTTTTAAGTGAATCGCTCGTGAAAGGACGTGGACGGTGGAACCATTTTTGTGATAGAAGCGTTGCCTCAACTCGAAGCAGGAGACTACACCAGTGTTGTATGCTGTAGCGAGTTTGTAGGCAGCTTCTTTATCGGCAGGAAAGACCAGATTTTCCCAGGTAGCTAGTTCATTGGCTAGCTCTTCGTCGGTGTAGCCCAGCATCTCTTTCCAACGAGGAGATAAATAGAGTTCTCCTGATTCTAGATTCCAATCCCAGAAGCCATTATTAGAAGCTTGTCCAGCTAGTTCAAATCGTTCCTTTTCTAATTTTAAATCCTTAGTTAAAGCTGAAAGTTTCCGTTGAGTTTTTTGCAACTTCAACTCAGCAACTACCCGCTCTTCTATCTCTTGTCTTAGTCGGAAATTTTGATTAGTACATTGTCTTTGTAAAGTTTGGATCGTGAGCTGATTTTCAATACGGGCTAAAACTTCTTCCACCTGAAACGGTTTGGTAATAAAGTCTACTCCTCCAACTTTAAACCCTTTAACTTTATCGGGAGTTTCATGGAGAGCACTCAAGAAAATTATGGGAATATCTTGAGTTGCTGGCATGGCTTTAAGTCGTTCGCAGACTTGATAGCCATTCATCTGAGGCATGATCACATCCAGCAAAATCAAATCAGGGGGAGCTGTAGTCGCAGCATTCAGTGCTAGTTGTCCAGAGATGGCTCTTTGTACCTTATATCCGTGCTGAGTTAGCATATTGGATAAAAAGCGCAGATTGCTTGATTGATTATCAACCACTAGGATTTTGGTTGGTTGATTATCTATTAACACTGATGATGTTTTGCCCATAATCTAATTTGAAAATAGGGAATGGGGAAGTTAGAATGCAGAATTTAGAATGAGTGAATTTAGAATGAGTGAATTTAGAATTGAAAAATAATAATTATTGAATTACAGCTTTAGTTAAACGAACAATTACATCAAGACGAAAATCATGAGCTAAATCTCTTAAGGCATCGGCTAAATCAGCTTTATCTGCTGGAATTTGCTCGATGAGTTCAAGAACCGACTCTTCCCTGACTTCGTTAGCTGCATGATATAAGTTGCTTACCCAGTTAGTTGGCATTGCTGCCAATTCTGGGAGAAAAAAGGTATTTTGTTTGCTAACTGAATTAAATCTTAGCTGTACTTTGGTTGATGCTGGTAAATCTTCATAAATATAACGCACTCCCAAATATTCAGCAATTTTGGCAAAAATTACTGCTTCAGGAAAAGGCTTACGCACAAAATCATCAGAACCTATAGTTAAAATCTCTCCTCGCCTTTCTTCAAAGGTGCTAGCAGTTAGGGCAATAATGATGGTATTTGTTGTTGGTTGTTGGTTGTTGGTTGTTGGTTGTTTGAAAGTTTGTATATTTAATTTCTCGGCGTCTCCGTGTCTCGGCGTCTCCGTGTCTCCCGAACTTTCCTCTTTAGCTCTAATCTGTTTAGTTGCTTCCAAACCATCCATTATCGGCATTCGGGTATCCATAAAAATTAAGTGAGGACGCCAATTTTCCCAGATAGTAATTCCTTCCTTACCATTGGCAGCTTCCCGTACTTCAAAACCAATTGGCTCTAGCAATTTGACTAACAAAATGCGATTTTCTTTAGTATCATCAACTACTAAAATTCGATAGTTTTCTTGATTAGGTTCTAAACCAGCTACTCTTCGATTTGTTTGCGTCACTGCTTCAGAGATATCTGCCTGATTCGATTTAATATCAAATTCAAAAATTGTTCCTTGACCTAAAACACTATTAACGGTAATATTTCCACCCATCAACTCGACAAATTTCTTAGTAATAGTTAAGCCCAAACCAGTTCCTTCAGCAGATTTAATGCCTGCGGAAGTTTGCACAAAAGCATCAAATAAATTATCAATTTCCTCCGAAGTAATCCCAAAACCAGTATCTTCAACTTCAAAGATAATTTTTGTTTGGGAATTGTTGTTTGTCCTTTGTCCTTTGTTGTTTGGGAATTGGGAATTGGGAATTGGGAATTGGAAATCGGCTATGTCTCCCTTGTCTCCCCCAGCTTCCCCAGCTCCCTCAGCTCCTTCAGCTTCCCTAGCTCCCCATCTCCCCATCTCCCCAGCTTCCATTTTAACTCGCAGTTTTACATGACCATATGCAGTAAACTTGATGGCATTGCCTAGGAGATTGATTAAACAGCACCGCAACTTTTGCTTGTCGGTCTTGATATATTGAGGAACGGCAGATGATACAATAAAGCTTAAGCCTAATTTTTTGTCTGCTGCTTTTATTTGTAGCATCTCTTCAAGTTCATCCAAGAGGCGATACAAGTCAAAGCTACGCTCATTTAGGGAAATTAAACCTGCCTCAATTTTCGATAAATCTAAAACATCATTGATTAACTCTAGTAGGTGCTCACCACTACGATTAATAATGCCCAAATATTCTCGCTGATCAGTAGTAATTTCCTCGTCGCGATTCATCACTTGGGTAAAACCTAAGATGGCGTTGAGGGGAGTTCTTAGCTCATGACTCATATTTGCTAAGAATTCACTCTTAGCCTTAGAAGCAGCTTCTGCAGCAGCTTCTGCTTTCTTGCGTTCCTGAATTTCCAGTTGCAGTTGTTGATTTTGCTCCATCAATTGCCTTTGTAGTCTCCGGATAGTAAGTTGATGCTCTACACGAGCTAAAACTTCTTCAACTTGAAAGGGTTTGGTGATGTAGTCTACCCCGCCAGCTTGAAAGCCTTTTACTTTATCCGTCACTTCATCCAAGGCGCTCAGGAAAATTATTGGGATTTCCGCAGTTTGAGGATTACTCTTGAGTTGCTCGCAGACTTCATAGCCATTCATATCAGGCATTTTTATATCAAGCAAAATTAAATCAGGTAAAGCAGAAGCCGCAGCCCTGATTGCCATTTTGCTCTTAATCACGCCCCGTACTTGATAGCCCTGTTGAGATAAAGTTGCAGATAAAACATGCAAATTTTCAGGAGTATCATCAACAATTAAAATAGTGCCTTTTGTCATTGGTCATTTGTTGTTTGTTATTTGTTGTTTGTTATTTGTTATTTCCTTCCTTTGTGTCCTCTGTGTCTTTGTGGTTCACTCAATCCCTATTCTTCTCCCCCCAAGGAAGTAATTTCTTCAATTAAATCGATAATGCGATCACAACGAAAGTTATTGACAAAATCAGCAATTGCTTGA
>JAAHGL010000132.1 GCA_010692635.1 Symploca sp. SIO2C1
GCTCGCACCGATTCGCCCACCCGCACGTCCTGCTTTCTTGCAACCATAGTCCTCAATAACCCCTTATTCGCATTTCACCCGACAACACGGTCGGCGGCATTAACGCAGGCTTGGCGGGAGCCATTAACCATTAGCCATTAGCTTTTCAGTATTTCTTGAAAGCTTCAATCAACAGATAATGTATGCTTGGGTGATCGTTTCAATTCTAACCAAGAGAGCAAGAGAGGTACGGGAATAGCCAAAACAAAATATAACTTCGATAGTGATTGAAAGAATACCCGTTGCCCATCATTGTTAAGTAGATCAAGTATTGGATGTCCCAGAGCAGTGGATAGTCCAATTACCACATATAAAAATGTAACCGTAAATAACAGGATAAGATATCCAATGGCAAGTGGTCGGTTGTTTTTGAAGGGTAGTGCCTTCATTGCATAGAAATAGAGAACATTCTCGAAAGCCACCAAAAATAAAAGAATCTGAAAGCCGACATAAGGAAGATAATGATTTAAGAAGTTGACTTCCGGGCTCCAGACAAACACAATTCTGAACCAGGCTGTCAATAACATTTCAATGGGCAAGAGAATTGCGGCGATAACAAAGGTATACCCTGGAGCTTTCTTTTCGCGATAGGCATCTTGGATTCTTAAAAAATTGAACACGACATAGAGGAGAAAAGGAATCTCCCAAAATGGCAAAAGCATGGCCGAAATAGTTCTACTTGGCTCATGATCAAGCACATTGCAGGTATGATTAAATCCAAATAGTTTATAGATTGCTGTGGTATGGGGATCAACCTCAACCAATGTTGCGGTCACAATATATCCCACAGACAGCATAATGATTAGCGCGATATACGCAATAATCCTGAGGATTTCTGGATTAAACGTTAAAGTAAAAGCATAGTTTAGCGTTTTATTATTAGTGGAATTTTCGACATTCATATTTGTTTGGTCTCTATAACTTTTAAGAAACAAGGCAGGAGGCAGAGGGCAGGATGCAGGAGGGAAGAGGATTTCACCTTGTTTTTTAATGAGTTGCGGATGCAATCACGTCCGTGGGACGCTCAGATCTTACACCAGTACATAAATACTTAATAACGCAAGTCAGAATAATCAATTTTAGTACGGAAACAGTCAAATCTTATCACTTAGGTTACAGGTAGAGGGTGGGATTTCTCTCGTGCCTGTTAGAATAGAAAGGTTGTCAAAAATTTAGAAGTTACCTCATGGCTGTACCTAAGAAGAAAACCTCAAAATCCAAGCGAAACAAACGTAAAGCGACCTGGAAGCGCAAGGCAACACTAGAAGCACAAAAGGCTCTTTCTCTGGGTAAAGCTGTCTTAAGTGGACGTTCTACTTTTGTCTATCCCACTCCTGATGATGAGGACGAAGATACCTGAAACTGAAATCTAGACTGAAACACTTTCTCTACGGAAACCATGATCGGAAAATTTTTCCGTAAACCAAAAGCAGAAGAAAGCGATCGCGTTCCTCCTGGTCAATATTTGGCAAAAGGCTTTCCCGTACTCACCTACGGCGATACTCCCCAAATTACCATAGATGACTGGGAATTGCGCGTCTGGGGCTTAGCGAAAGAAAAGACCTTTAGCTGGTCAGATTTTATGGCCATGCCCCAACATGATTTTACTAAGGATTTCCATTGTGTGACGCGCTGGACTAAACTAGATGTCCAATGGACTGGTATTAAAGTCACCGACTTGATGAGCCAGCTGAAGCTTGACCCCAAAGCTAGCCATGTTATGGCACACTGCTATGGCGGCTACACTACTAATGTGCCTCTGGAAGAGTTTGTGCAGGAAGAAAACTTCTTTGCTCATACCTTGTTTGGAGAACTATTACCAGTAAAACATGGTGGTCCGATGCGATTAGTCATTCCCCACCTTTATGGTTGGAAAAGTGCTAAGTGGATCAACGGTTTAGAATTCTTGGACTATGACGAATTAGGTTTCTGGGAGTGTAACGGTTATCATCATCGAGGCGAGCCTTGGGCAGAAGAACGCTACAGTTAGGAATGAAGATTGAACAATTTTTGAATCTGTAGACGTTTTTGGTCACGGCGCAAGACCTGAGCTATCAGCTACATTAATACAGATGGAAGCAACATCATTGACTAACTAATTCTCGCGACTGTTGCTTCACTTGACCTGACTTAGTAGCTTGTTGCAGTTGAATCAAAGCATCTATGTCTTCTATATCATAGCGAACTGCAAACAGTTCCTTGAGTTGTTCTTCTGTTTCTAAGGTTAGGTAACCGTTTTGGATAACCTGATTAACAATCTCGCTAATCATAGACATAACCTCTCCTTTGCTTCTTATATTCCTTATTTTCAGTATCTGATTTTTTCTTTAAAGTTTCTGTGAGAGTTACCATTACAAATGGTGATAACTTGTTAGGCCTTACGTGAGCAGGCATGAGGAAGTTATGTGATATGTGTCACTGGTAGAATAGTTAGCCATTAGCCATTAGCCATTAGCCATTAGCCATTAGCGCATGAGCGTGTTTGTGAAAAGCTATGACAAATCAATTGGGAAGATTAAAGACAGAAGATAGCGTTTTCAAGAAGAAGCACTGCTTTTTCTAAGTCATCGTTGACAATTTGCAAATCGAATTCATCTGCTGCCTCAAGTTCTGCTTTTGCAGTCTGTAGACGTTGAAAAATTGCTTCCTCTCCATCTTTTCCACGACTGCGAATCCGCCGCTCTAATTCCTCAAAACTGGGAGGTTCAATGAAAATCCGCAGAGCATTAGGGAAGGTTTTGTTGATTTGCCTTGCTCCAAGGACTTCAATTTCTAAAATCACTGAGTGACCACATTGAATTTGCTGCTTGACTGGTAAGCTAGGGGTCCCATAATAATTACCAGCATACTCAGCCCACTCCAGCAACTCCTGTGCCGCCAGCATTTGTTGAAACTTGTCACTACTAACAAAATAATAGTCCTTACCGTCAACTTCCCCAGGACGGGGTTGACGTGTAGTCGCAGATACAGAAAGGTAAAGTTCTGGATGCTTCTTGAGCAGTAATCGTAGTAAAGTGCCTTTACCCACACCACTAGGTCCGGTCAATACAATGAGTCTACCTGGTTGCATATGAATGAACGTAAGGCTCAATTAATTATTACTGTGAGTATCTTTACTGATTACGAAACGATGAGCAACAGTTTCTGGCTGAATTGCAGAAAGAATGACATGACTTGAATCAGTAATAATCACCGCTCTAGTACGACGCCCATAGGTGGCATCAATTAACTGCCCGCGATCGCGAGCCTCAGTGATGATACGCTTGATAGGGGCAGACTCTGGAGAAACGATTGCAACGACTCGGTTAGCCGAGACAATGTTACCAAAACCGATATTGATCAGCTGAATATCCATAAAAACTGGCGGCAATAGCCGAATTAAGAGGGATTTGACAAATTCAGATTTATCCTCATGTTATCTACTAGCCATACTTTTGGAACATTTCGATAGATTCGGTAGCGATAGTTCACTCTCAGCATTTGAGCATTATAAAAGTTTACCTTCAACCGCAATTCATCTCAACACCGATTCAAAGAATTCGGTGTTGAGATGAATTGCGGACAGGGTTTTGGGTGACAGCGAGTCAATCCAATCTTCTACGATTGATGTCATTGTTTTATCCCTGTATACTGCATATTCTCTCAATTTATTTAATCTTATGGTAGCTAATTATTAAATTTAGTACTTTGTTTTCCGTAAAATCGTACAGAATGATTATACATTTATGTTAGTATATAAATAGGTCGAAAGCAAACAAGCATTGTTCAATGAAAACTTCCTACCAATACAGATTAAAACCTAATAAGCATCAACTTCAGATTATTGATGAGACCTTAAATATGTTGCGCTGTCAATATAATTATCAGTTGGCACAAAGATTTGATTGGTACGAACACAATCGTTGTTCTCTTGATAGATGCCCTCTCGTTTGTCATCGTCTAAAAGCCATTAAAAAGTTGGGAATCAGACAAAAAAAATGCTGATACTCGCCGAGATTTTCACTTCAAAACAGCTAAAAAACTACTCAATAAATACGATGTTATTGCAGTGGAAAAGCTGAAGGTGAAAGGACTTGCTAGAACAAAACTGGCTAAGTCAATACATGATGCTGGCTGGAGTCAGTTTATAAATATACTTTCCTTCAAAGCCGAAAATGCTGGGAAAGAAAGTAATAGCTGTATCTCCAAACGGCACAAGTCAAGAATGCTCTAGCTGTGGTCATAAAGTCAAAAAGCCGCTATCGGTAAGAATGCATAATTGTCCGGTCTGTCAGACCAGTTTATGCAGGGATTTGAACGCAGCTATCAATATAAGAAACCGTGGGGCGCACGGTCTTAAAGCTCAGATAATGTCTTCAACGAAGAGTCTCTGAGAAGCCTACACTTACTCGCAGAGAAGTGTAGGTACGTCACTGGAAATAAGGAGGACAAGGAGGATGGGCGTGAAGAGGGGGCTTTTCTATGCAAACAGTTGACTTTACTACCCTAACAGCTGTTTGCTGTGAGCTGCGTAGTGATTGGATACCAGCCCGTACTGAACAGGTTTATCAACTAGATCGCTACACAATTGCTCTGAGCTTGCGTACCCTCAAAAGTAGGGGTTGGCTGACAATTTCCTGGCATCCTCAATTCGCCAGAATTTGCATTGGTGATCCCCCTCCCCGTCTACCGGATACCTTTACCTTCAGTGATCAACTACGGCATCAATTAGGTGGTTTTGCCTTAGTAGCAATTGAAGCGATTGCACCTTGGGAGCGGGTACTAGACTTACAGTTTGCTCAACGTCCAGGAGAAGCAGCTATCTGGCATTTATATGTAGAAATTATGGGCAAATACAGTAATGTCATCCTCACTAGTGCTGACAATCAGATTGTTACTGCTGCTCATCAGGTTGGTTCTCAGCAATCTAGCATCCGTTCGATTCAAACTGGTCAACCCTATGAACCACCACCATCTCTTACTGGGACATTCCCCAAATTAAGCGAATCCCAACAGCGCTGGCAAGAACGAGTCAGTTTAGTGCCAGGAGCCCTGCAGCGTCAGCTAGTCAAAAGTTACCGAGGTTTGAGTCCAGCCTTAGTGCGTTCAATGGTGCAAGCTGCTGGTCTCAATCCTAACCAATCCACCGAAGACCTTACAACCTCCGACTGGCAACAACTATTTTTGTGCTGGCAACAATGGCTACAAACTTTGGTAATGCAAAGGGAAGGGGAGATGGGGAGACGCGGGGATGGGGAGACGCAGGAACACAGAGACACGGACATGAGGAGACAAGGGAGACAAGGAGACAAGGGAGACACGGGTGAGCGAAAAAAGGCGTGGGGAAATGAGTCAGCAGACACGGAGACGCGGAGACACGGAGACACGCAGAGTGGAAATCCCACGCAAAATTTCGTTCACCCGGGAGACACTCCAGGTGCTGAGACAATTCCCGATTCCCGATTCCCAATTCCCGATTCCCAATTCCCGATTCCCAAACAACAAACAACAAAAGACAATCAATTTCAACCAGGCTGGACAGCTCAAGGATACACTGTAATGGGCTGGGGCATGGTTAAACCAGCTGATAATGTCCAAATTTTACTCAATGAGTATTACACCGCTGAGCTAAATCAACAAGAGTTTGCGCGTTTGCATCACCAACTAAGTCAAAAGTTAAGCAATCTCCTCGATAAATTAAGTCAAAAAGCTTCTACTTTTGCAACTCGTTTACAACAATCTGATAAAGCAGACGAGCACCGACAACAAGCTGACTTGTTGATGGCATATTTGCACAATTGGCAACCGGGAATGAAGGGCATTATCCTACCAGACTTTGAGACTAACCAGCCAGTCAAGATTCCTTTAAATCCCACTCAAAATGCCATCCAAAATGCCCAATCTCTCTACAAACTCAATCAAAAACTCAAACGAGCTCGCCATGCTGTTGAGCCATTACTCAAAGCAGTACAAGAGGAAATTCTTTATCTAGAGCAAGTAAAGGCATTTTTGAAAATATCAGATATCTATAATGCTCCAGAAGATTTACAGACACTACAGGAAATCCGTGCAGAATTAGTTGAGCAAAATTATCTCGATGCTCCAAAACAACCAAGTCGTGCTCAAACCAATATCTCTAAGCCATATAAATATCCAACGCCCAGCGGATTTGAATTGTTTATTGGTCGCAACAATCGCCAAAACGATCAGTTAACCTTCCGTATGGCTGGAGATTACGACATCTGGTTTCACACTCAAGAGATTCCTGGTAGCCATGTTCTACTTCGCTTACAGCCAGGAGCTATTCCTGAGCAAGCGGATTTGCAGCTTGCTGCTGACTTTGCAGCCTACTACTCTCAGGGAAGTCAGAGTGAGCAAGTACCAGTTGTCTATACTGAACCAAAGCATGTCTACAAGCCAAAAGGCGCTAAACCAGGCATGGCAGTTTACAAAAGAGAGCGGATTCTTTGGGGACATCCTCAAAAAGTTGGCGAATACAAGTTGAGAGATGCTTCTTCAAAAAAAATGTAAATTTTGGTAACAAAAAAATGGTATTCTTTGTTACGATACATTTAGTAGGGATTTAATAGCTGCCGATTTGGGAACGCGCAGTTCGGATTTCCTTGAGTTGAAAAGACAAACTAATCGATATCACAAAAAAGACCAACTGTCAAAGCAATTGGTCTTTTTGCTTCAAAAGCATCATTATTAATTCAAACGACCTTAGAGATTGTTTGCTCTTTTGCATTCATTTTACGCAAGCGGTCGGCTAGTACCTGCATCACTTGAAGAGGGAAGTATGGATGCTGTTGAACAAGGATCGTAAAGCGCTTTTTGTCAATAGGTACAAGCGTGCAGTCAGATTTTGTAACCGCAGTCGCACTTCTTAAATCGGTGTCAATCAATGCCATCTCACCAACGAGTTCATCGGAGCCTGCTGTTTCAATGATGTGATCTCCGAGCAAGATATTAACTTCTCCCTCTTGAATAATGTACATGCAGTCGCCAGTTTCTCCAGCCTTAAAGATAGTTGTGCCAGCGGGGAAAAACTTACTATCAGGATCGTTCTTAAAAAGAGTAAATTTCTTCATTGTGAATGGAACTCCTTTAACTAATCTAAACTCCAGTTCACCAACTTTCAATCTTACTCTGCTAAGCTGAGCATTGGATCCTCGACCCTAACTTGAGATAAAGATGCTGACAATAGTTGTAATTATCAACGTGTCAATATCCCTGCTTTTTCTATACATCGCTTGGCAATTAAAGAAGTGGGGTAGGAAGCTTGGATCAGTCGCCGATTCGGTCACCGCTGCTGAGCGCAGTACCTATAAACTATTACACAATGCCCCAAAATCGATTTATAAAGGGCAAGTAGGCGTCAAAGGACTCAGAGGACGTTATCAGAAGCTAGGAAAAGTTTATTACCAATTAGAGTTTCAGTTGCAACAAATTCGGCAAGTTTTGCTCCTGTTGAACTTGGCACAAAAATTTTTGCGCCCTAGGTTTCCCCGTTCAACGCTCCTACCCTCAGGACAAGCTAAAGGCAAAAACCAAGGCAATGCAATTACAGGAAAATATACAATATCAGCTAAGGGAACTCGCTCGGCAAGGTCACCACGTCCACAATACCATCACAGGAATAGATAGGGCTTGCTGAATAAGTCGTAAATTTCGGGGAAAGAATAGGTGTTAAGTGTTAGGTGAGGGCAAGAAGTGGTAGATGTTAGGGATTTTCCACAAGTGGTGCAAGGTTTTTGAACTAAAAGATACCATTTCCTTGCAGTTGGGCTCGAAAAAAAATGATTGAAAGCCAAGTCTGGTATAGCTTACACACTTATGAAGCAAAACATAGATAGATCCCCCCATTTTGAGAAAGCTGGAGAAGTTGAGTACCGCTGCGCGGAATTAATTTAAACCTGTGGAGTGGTTAAGTCCCGCCACTCCCAGGTAGAATCAGGAAGAAAGCGCAATTACTGGTTCGTTCTGTACAGAAATGTCCGGTTTTGGGTAAGTCTTTTGTAACGGATAACAGACCAGAAGATGTCAAATAAAAGTGCTGGATCATTTATTGGTGGGCTCCTGTTGGGTAGTGCGATCGGAACCATTACTGGTTTACTGATTGCTCCCCGCACTGGTCGGGATACGCGGCAGCTGTTGAAAAAATCAGCAGATGCCCTACCAGAGTTAGCTGAAGACCTATCAACCACCTTGCAACTTCAAGCAGACCGTCTTTCAGAATCAGCAGTGCGTAATTGGGATGGCACACTAACTCGATTGCGAGAAGCGATCGCAGCTGGTATTGAAGCTTCCGGGAAAGCAAGTTTAGAACTTCAACAACCCGAATCGGAAGTTACCACTAAATCAACTTCTTCAGTTTCTGAACACAATCTGTAGGCGACCTACTGGTGATTGAACCTTTATTTTTGCTAGGACTGTCCATCCTACTAATGGCAGTCAGCTTAATTATTCTTGTGTTAGCTTTCCTGCCTGTTTTGAAAGAATTAGGACGGGCAGCTCGCAGTGTAGAAAAGTTAGCAGATACCCTTAAACGGGAGTTACCCCCCACCCTTGAAGCAATCCGCCTTACAGGTTTGGAAATTAGTGACTTGACCAATGATGTTAGTGAAGGGGTTAATAGCGCTACTCACGTGGTTAAACAAGTTGATCAAAGTGTTAGTGGCGCAACTAAACAAGCGAAAAAGTTTCAGTCTAAGACCCGTGGTGTGGTTGCAGGTGTCAAAGCAGCATGGAAAACCTGGAGGCGTCCTTCATCTAGGCGCAGAGGAATTGATCGTCTACCACTTTCTCAAAGAAGAGCTCTAGAGTTACAAGCAAGTGAAGCTACTTCGATGACTGAACTATCTTTACTTGGTAAGGATTACCAAGAGGATGCTGAAGTTCAAGACACACCTTTTTCTACTCATCCAGCTTCTTCCTCAAACATCAATGATGATTCTTTTTTACCGAGACAATACCAAGATTTAGAACAGCCAGATGAAAGTGTTTAGTCATTTGTCATTTGTTATTTGTTATTTGTCATTTGTCATTTGTTATTTGTTATTTGTTATTTGTTATTTGTACTAATGACAAAGTGTTAGGAAGTTATTCAATGTCTACAATAGTAAGAATGTTCTCACCAACTAGAGCTAATGACAGAAGAAGAAATTAAAGCACTGATTCACCAGGAACTACCCACAATTTTGCAGCAAGATCGAGACCTACGAGACTTTGTTTTGCGTACAGTAGAAAACTACTATGCTGGTAAACAAGAAACAGAAAGCCGCTTTGATCAGATTCTTGCAGAACTGAGGCGCGATCGCGAGGAACAAAGCCGCAAGTGGGACGAACAAAACCGCAAGTGGGACGAACAAAACCACAAGTGGGACGAACAAAGCCGCAAGTGGGACGAACAAGACCGCAAGTGGGACGAAAATAACAAGATAATTCAGCAAATTTTACTAGAAATTAAAAAACTTAATAATAAGCACGATAGTACTATTGGAGCATTAGGAGCGAGATGGGGACTCTATTCAGAAAGCTCTTTTCGCAATGCCCTAAAAGGCATTTTAGAAGACTCTTTTGCTGTAGAAGTACTCCATCTTACGGAATATGACAGCGCCGGAGAAGTTTTTGGCAGACCTGAACAGGTAGAACTGGACTTGTTAATAAAAAATGGTTTGCTGATTATTTGTGAAATCAAATCTTCTATGAGTAAGGCAGATATCTATACTTTTGAGCGGAAAGTACGCTTTTATCAAAACCGACACCAACAAACAGCAAACCGTAAGATAGTCATTTCGCCAATGGTTCATCCTAGAGCCAAAGAAGTAGCCTCCGAATTAGAAGTGGAAGTCTATAGCTATGCAGAAGATCTGGAGTTAAACTAGATAATTGAGAATGAGTAATTGGCAGGACTTCATCTCTACACTTTGACTGCTAACATTTGAAGCTCGTAGTTCAACACAGCCTCAACCTGCGATCGCTCTACATTCGGATAAGCTATAATTCGGGCTTGCTGCATAAGTGTGGAAGCCATGCCAGACAATAATTTCAAGAATTTTTACCCTGAAAAAGTGCAAGGAAATTGTATCGATGGGTTCAATTTCCTTGCACTTTCATGGGAAATCCCTGAGTAACCTTGGGGAATGGAAGTGCTCACCCACGAGGATAAATGCTTAATTCCTTCTTACTTGTTACTTTTTACTTGTTACTTATTCAGCAAGCCCTAATTCCTCTCCCCCAGCTCCCTCAGCTTATCTTTGCCAAGAATTTCTCTTAACCGATCACAGATAATCCCATATACACATTTTATAAAATTTGTCAATCAACTTAACCGTAACCTGGAATCCCCATTCCCTCGTGACAATTTCTCTAACTCGTTTTCAAATGGGCGAACGGTGAGTACTTTGCGATCGCTACCAATATTAGACTAAAGTAAACAAGTGTAAAGAGGTCATTAGTCTTCCCTTATTGTTTTTTTAAAGCATCTCCTTTGCGTTCATTGCTTCCTATAACACGATGCAACATCTTTTTTCAAAAAAATTTTTAGTATCCCTGGTGGCATTTGTTTTAGCCTTCTCTGTTTGGGCAATTGCGCCAGAGGCAAAGGCTTACGATGATCCTAGTCTACTGCCCGCAACTCAAACACCGGTAATTGATCTTGGTAACTTTATCCCTACGCTTCAAGAAGAGACACTAATCAAAGATTTAGAAAATTTTGAAGCTGAAACTGGTTGGAAACTAAGAGTTTTGACTCAATATGACCGTACACCTGGTCGAGCAGTCAAAAAATTCTGGGGACTTAACGACAAAAGTGTGTTACTAATTGCCGACTCACGGGGAGGTAATCTGCTGGGTTTCAATGTTGGCGATGACCTTTATCAATTCCTGCCTCGCACCTTTTGGATAGAGTTGCAAACACGCTTTGGCAATCTCTACTTCGTCAGGGACAATGGCGAAAACCAATCAATCGTTGCAGCATTAGATACAATTAAGACTTGCTTACGTCAGGGAGGTTGTAGGGTTGTACCAGGTCTTCCTCAAGAACAGTGGATCCTCACTCTGATTACTTCAGTTTTGGGTGGACTTGTTTTGGGATTTGCAGCTGTTCCTCGTAAACAGGGACAACTTGTGGCTTGGCAGTGGGCTTTGATTTTTTCACCACTTTGGGGCATCCTGTTTATTGCCTTTGGTATTGGACCAGTAGTAACGCGAACTTCTGAGTGGTTACCACTGTTTCGCAATATTATCGGCTTTATTATAGGTGCTCTAGTAGCTTACTTATCACCAATGATTGCGGAATCCTCTGCTTCAGAAACTTAAAAAAGCAAGATGGAAAAGGCTGTCGATTAAATGTAGGTTGGGTGGAACGAAGTGAAACCCAACGCTGCTCTATATTTTGTTGGGTTCCGCTAGCGCTGCACCCAACCTACACTCATTATTCATTACTCTTCAGGAAGAAGGCAGGAGGCAGGAGGTTCTAAAGGAAGCTGACTTGTTTCTCATTTTCTTTTTCGGCGTGTAATTTACCCTGTTCCCTATTCCCTGTTCCCTATTCCCTGCGCCGTTAGGCGCTCATTACTTCAAAACCCAAATCAATCGACTCGATGAGGCAAGCCCTAATTAGAGATAACTTAGTAGTTACCGTAAGAGAGCTTATATAGCATAAAATCAGCAAATAACTTCTTGGATCAAAAGATCTTATGGAATGGCATGTAACGGATGCCCAAAGTTTGGCAATTATTGACCGCGAAATAGGTAAGCACGTCTTTTCAGCGGCGGAATACGAGATTGTTCGCCGAGTGATTTATGTGACTGCCGACTTTGAATATAAGTCTCTGATTCGTTTTTCTGAACGTTCCTTACAGGCTGGAGCTGCGGCTCTAGCAGCTAGAACCACAATTGTGGTGGATGTTCCTATGGTACAAGTGGGTATTACCCATCGCATTCAAGAAACCTTTGCTAATCCAGTCTATTGCAGTATGGATGCTCTAACACGACCCCAAAAAGAAAAGACACGAGCAGCTTGGGGTATCCAAACCTTGGCTAAACGCTATCCAGAAGGTATTTTTGTTGTCGGTCAATCCCAAACTGCTTTGACTACTCTGGTTGAATTAATCGAGACTGAAGAAATTAGACCAGCATTAGTAATTGGTACACCTTCAGGATTTGTTGAAGTAGATGTTGCTAAAGATCGGCTAAAAGACTCTTTGATTCCTCATATTCGGATTGCAGGTCGTAAGGGTAGTGCTGTGGTAGCAGCAGCAATTATCAACGGACTAGTAGACTTAGCTTGGCAAGCCTATGGACAGGATGGAAATGGCTTTGGTTAAGCATGGGGATTTCCATCCAAGATAAAAGACTCAACCTGCTTGTTTTACTCCCCCTGCTCCCAGAAATCTCTAACCACCGTAATTCCAGCCAGTACTTTCGAGTAACAGCTGGTTACCTTCCCGATGGATACCTGAACCAATAACTTCTCCAACAAAAACCGTGTGATCTCCTTCTTCTACAGTACTGACTAACTTGCACTCCACATAACCCAGGGAATCAGAAATAATGGGACAGCCGGTTGCTTCTCCCTCGTAAAATTCCACGTCCTCAAATTTATTGCCAACGCGACGCTTTGGCTTGAAAAACTTTGCTGCTAGGTCTTTTTGTTCACTATCCAGGAAACTGATAGCAAATACGCCACTTTTTTTAATCATGGCGTGGGAGCCAGAATCTCGCTTCACACAATTAACTATTAGTGGCGGCTTAAAAGAAGACTGCATCAACCAACTCATAGTAAAGCCATTGAGTTCTTCACCATCTTTGACCCCACAAATATAAAGACCGTGGGGAATCTTACGCAGCATTGTCTTCTTGGCTTGTTCGTCTAGCAAGAGTATACCTACCTATATTGTTCCATCATGCATTAGTCTAACAATCTGCAAAGGCATTCTAACTCTCCTTTCTTGAGATTGCTTTATTACTTTCTGCGCCTAAAAATTTTTCTGGCTTGAGCTAGAATACCTTGACCCTGGAAATTATTCTTAAATTGCTTAAATTCACCAGCATCTAACCAAACGCCGTGGCAGGCTGGACATTTTTCATACCAGATACTGTATTGATCCATGTCAACCATGCGAAACATTCTTGTACCACAACGGGGGCAATCAAGTTCTTTAGTTATTTGATCAAGTTGACTACCAATTTCTGGATCTCCAATATCCAGACTTTCAGAACCTTTAACAGCTTTAAGAGTTTCTGCCTCCAGGGAATCGAACCAAATACCTTTGCACTCAATACAGCGGTCTACTTCAATCCCAGCACAGCTGAGTTGTTCTAAGCGACCTCTACATTTGGGGCAATTTGTTGGATTCATAAATTGTTACGCCATGTTAAGTTTTAACAAAGGTAGTCTCACAGAGGATATATGGATAGTAAGGACTTAGCCCAATATATTGAAGCTACAGACAGCATTTCCCAACCCTGGCTGTTATTACAACTGCGCTTACAAAAACTTAAAGAGCGAAGAGCAACTATGTCACCAGAAGCATATACCCAAGCTATAGCAGAGCTTTGTGAAGATTTGATGAAATTGGGTGAATGGTGGGTAGGTAGAGAAGCAGAGGTTTTTGGAAGCAAAGACCAGTTTGACGATACGATTTGAATGACTCCTCTTTACTAATTAAGAGAGAAAGCTGAGAGTGGGGGGTTTCGAGAATCATCATGCCCAAATCCAAAAAAACTGTTGCAGAAAGCAAAATCACCAAAATTAATCTGAGTGACCCGCAATATTACTTCAACCGAGAACTGAGTTGGTTGGAGTTTAACTACCGGGTATTGCGTGAAGCTACTGACTCTCGAACACCTCTGTTAGAACGTCTGAAATTCTTAGCCATTTTTAGCTCCAACCTTGATGAATTTTTCATGGTTCGTGTTGCTGGTTTGAAGCAACAGGTGGAGGCTCAGGTAAGTAAGCTGCCAGCAGATGGACTAACCCCCACTCAACAACTAGATGGCATTAACCAGCGGCTGCTGCCAATGGTAAAGGAACAACATCAACATTTTGAACAGGTGTTGCGTCCTCAACTAGTAGAAAATGGTATCCATATTCTGGATTACATGGACTTGAACCAGGAGCAGCGGACTTACCTAAGAAAGTACTTTGAGGAACAAATTTTTCCAGTTCTAACTCCCCTAGCAATTGACCCTAGCCATCCCTTTCCGTATATTTCCAACCTCAGCCTAAATCTGGCGGTGGTGGTAAAAGATCCAGAAAACGGAGAAGAGTTATTTGCACGGTTGAAAGTGCCTAAAGTCTTGCCTCGGTTTGCACCTTTACCTGAAGAGTTGAGACAACGGTATAAGGGACAACCAGCTATGTGGACAGGTGTTCCCCTCGAACAGGTAATTGCCCATAACTTGGAATCTCTGTTTCCAGGGATGAATATTCAAGAGTATCATCTGTTCCGGATTACTAGGAATGCTGATTTGGCAGTGGAGGAGGATGAAGCTGATGATTTATTGCTGGCGATTGAGCAGGAACTGCGTAAACGTAGGCTTGGTGGTTCCGTGGTGCGGTTGGAAGTTCATTCCTCAACACCAGATCCCATACGGGAAATGTTGATGCGGGAGCTAAGGCTTCAAGAAAGTGATGTCTACGAGATAGACGGTTTGCTCTCACTGATAGATTTAATGTCATTTATGGGATTAAATCTAGCAGCACTCAAAGATCCCGCGTGGACACCTGTAGTGCCTTCACGCCTGTTGGTATCTTCCGGTTCAGAGGAAGTGGAAGATATCTTCAGTGTGATTCGCAACCATGATTTGCTACTTCATCATCCTTATCAATCTTTTGGAGCAACAGTACAACGCTTTATTACCCAAGCAGCAAGTGATCCTGATGTCCTAGCCATTAAAATGACCCTCTACCGAACCTCTGGTGATTCACCGATTATTAAGGCTTTGATCTCAGCAGCAGAAAATGGTAAACAGGTATCGGTATTGGTGGAACTTAAAGCCCGTTTTGATGAAGAAAACAATATTATCTGGGCACGGAAGCTAGAAAACTCTGGAGTACACGTAGTCTACGGTTTAGTAGGGTTGAAAACTCACACAAAAATTTTGCTGGTAGTGCGTCGAGAAGAAAGCCGTATTCGTCGGTATTTCCACATCGGTACTGGCAACTATAATCCCAAAACCGCTAGAATTTACACTGATTTGGGAGTTTTGAGCTGCCGTGAAGATTTGGGAGCAGATTTGACCGATTTGTTTAATTTTTTGACCGGTTACTCACGACAGCGGTCTTATCGTAAGTTATTGGTAGCACCAGTAAATTTGCGCGATCGCATGACGGAGATGATTCGACGGGAAATTGAACATTGCCACCAAGGTGCAACTGGTCGTATCGTTGCTAAAATGAATGCTTTGGTAGACCAAAAAATTATTGCTGCCCTTTACGAAGCTTCCCAAGCAGGAGTGCAAATTGACTTGATTGTGCGAGGAATTTGCTGTCTGCGTCCTGGTATTACCGGGGTCAGCGAAAATATTCGTGTTATCAGTATTGTTGGTCGCTTTTTAGAACATTCCCGAATTTACTACTTCCATAATAAAGGTGAAGAGGAGGTATATTTCGGTAGTGCGGACTGGATGCCTCGTAACTTGGATCGACGAGTAGAAGCAGTAGTACCACTGGAAGATCCAGTAGTTATCAAAGACTTGCAAGAAATTCTGGGAGTGATGCTAGCAGATAATCGGCAAGCTTGGGATTTACAGACAGATGGTCAATATATCCAACGCGAGCCAACTGAAGATACTCAAGAACAAAACGCCCAGAAACTCCTAATGGAAATGGTACAGGAATCGGCTTAATTGGTTATTGATTATTGACAGGTCTATTGACAATAACTTCAGGTATTATGATAGACAACAGCTTATGATTAGCTATCTCAAGGGGACAGTAGCAAGCATAAACAAAAACTCTGGCAATCGGGTTACTCTAATTCTAGAAGTTAACCAAATTGGCTATGAGTTGCAAATTCCTCGGCGTCTGTTACAAGAGTTGCCAACTGCTTCAGAGGAAGTGGTACAAATCTTCTCCCATCTGCAAATTCGAGAAGAGCAACAGGTGCTATATGGCTTTGCTTCCGCAGCGGAGCGGGATTTGTTTCGTCAGTTAATTAGTGTCAGTGGTATTGGTACTCAATTAGCGATCGCACTTATTGATACCTTAGGATTACCAACTTTAGTACAAGCTATTGTTACAGGTAATATCCGTACCTTATCCAAAACTCCCGGTGTTGGAAATAAAACCGCTGAACGCATTGCTTTGGAACTGAAAACCAAACTAGCTGAATGGCGTCAGCTAGCTGAGGTAGAAACACCAGCTTCCTCAACTATGCCAACAACTGCACTGCAAGAAGATGTGGAGATCACCTTACTTGCTCTAGGATATGAAAATAATGAGATTGCCCAGGCACTAAACGCCATCAGTCAAGATGCTCTGGTGATTAAGAGTACTAATGCTGAAGATTGGATTAGAAATGCTATTGCTTGGTTGAGTCAGTAACAATCAAAAGGATTTTTCCGAACTTATCCAACTTTAACGCAAAAAGAAGACCCTCACCCTTCGCTTTGCTCGAGGGCAAGCTTTTAGTGATGGGATGAATTTTGGCACAAGCTTTACACAGCATTTTCCCCAATGTAAGGTATAATGCTCCTATGCTAACAATGACTTACGAGTACAAACTACAGCCAACAGCAGAGCAAGTGGCACTCATCGAGCAAACGCTAGATGTCTGCCGCTCTGTGTGGAATTTTGCCCTCAGGCAGCGTAAAGACTGGTGCGCTTCTCGTAAATCTCCTGTTAACGCTTGTTCGATAGTATCTGAGTACATCATCCCTACCGACGAACTATTTCCCAGCTATCATCGACAAGCCAAGCAATTGACTCAAGCCAAGAAAACCTCACAGCGGTTGAGAAGTACTCACTCTCAGGTACTGCAGCAAGTGCTAAGAACTCTAGACAGAGCATGGCAAGACATGCAATCCAAACGGTTGGGGTTTCCTAGATTCAAAAACAAATACCGCTTGCGCAGCTTTGTCTTTCCCAAGCTTGGTGTTAATCCAGTTAGTGCTTGGGGTATAAAACTGCCTAAGCTTGGTCTGGTTCGTTGGAGAATGTCTCGGCTAATTCCCAAAGGGTTTGAGGTTAAACAAGCTCGGATAGTTAGAAAAGCATCTGGCTATTTTGTGATGCTGTCGCTACAGCTAGATGTCGATGTTCCCAGTCCGATACCTCATGGTCATCCTAAAGGTTTGGATTTGGGCTACGACAAATTTGTCGCTACTTCTGATGGCCAAGAGATTAAACGTCCTAGATTTTTCCAAACCCTACAACGCAAGCTGAAATTGCTGCAGCGTAGACTGAAAAATAAGCACCAAGGGTCGAATAATCGGCATAAGCTAAATCAAAAGATAGCAAGACTACATCAGCGCATATCTGACACTCGCAAAGACTGGCACTTCAAACTAGCTCATCGTCTGTGTCGAGATGCGGGAATGTTATTTGTCGAAGATATCGATTTTCGCACCTTCCACAGAGGGATGCTCTCCAAACATTCAGCCGATGCTGGGTTTGGACACTTTGTAAATATCCTCAAGTGGGTAGCTTGGAAAACCGACACCTACTTTGCCAAAGTGGACAAGAACGGTACTTCGCAAACCTGCCCCAATTGTGGAACGCATACGGGCAAAAAGACTCTCGATATTCGCATTCATAGCTGTGGCTGGTGCGGGTATACAACCTCGCGAGATGTCGCATCAGCAGAGGTTGTCAAAAATCGAGGTATCACTGCGCTAGGGCATAGCGTGTTTGAAAATGTCTGTGGAGATGGTCTAGCGGGGGCAGTGGTCACACTGTCTAGCCAAGAATCTACGAAGCAGAAAACCTAATTCGCGAGAGTTAGGAATCCCTCGCTTCTAGCGACGGGAGGATGTCAACTGAGGATAAATAAATGCCTGATATTGTTGATATTGCAGTTAGTGCCGGTTCTTTCGAGACTCTAGTAACCGCTGTTAAGGCAGCTGGATTAGTGGAGACGCTGAAAAGTCCTGGTCCTTTTACTGTGTTTGCACCCAATGAAGATGCTTTTGCCAAACTCCCGCCGGGAACAATACAAACCCTCGTACAGAACATTCCCCAGTTAAGTAGGATTTTGAAGTATCATGTCGTCTCTGGCAAGTTAACAAAAGCTGATTTAGAAAAAGTCGATTCAGTTACCTCAGTTGAAGGTTCACCGATACGGATTGATACCTCTGATGGTTTTGAGGTAAAAAATGCTACCGTTCTAGCCGCAGATATTGAAGCTGATAACGGTGTGATCCATGTCATTGACACAGTAATTTTGATGGGATGATATGACTGAAATACTAACTCAGATTACTCTACCACCTCCATTCCCGGATCATACGCAGTTGCCAGAATCTGATGGTACATTTGTGAAAAATTTTCAGGAGCATCCTCAAAGCCTAATTTTGACAGATTCAGTCCATTCAACCTTGCAACGACTGCATCCAAACGGGCAATATTGCATTGGACAAGACTGCGGTATCTATTGGCGAGAAACTGACCCTCCAGAGAAGGGAGCAGAAGCCCCAGATTGGTTCTATGTGCCGGATGTGCCACCTAGATTAGATGGTGTCATCCGTCGTTCTTATGTACTGTGGCGAGAATATATCACACCCATAATTGCTCTAGAGTTCGCTTCTGGTGACGGTAGTGAGGAACGAGACAAGACTCCTTTATCTCGCTCTGAAACGGGGGAAGTCACCAAACCGGGTAAGTTCTGGGTTTACGAGCGGGTGATGCGAATTCCCTACTATGGCATCTATCAAGTCAAAAACGGCACTCTGGAAGTTTACCACCTAGCTAATGCCCAGTATGAGAAAATGACTCCCAACGAGCGAGGACACTACCCTATTACTCCAATGCAGGTAGAATTGGGATTATGGCAAGGAGCCTTTCTTAATAATCCAGAACAACTGTGGATGCGTTGGTGGGATTTAGGAGGGAACCTATTGTTAACGGGACAGGAACAAGCTGAATTAGAGAGGCAAAAGCGCCAGCAGTTGACAGAACGGCTTAAATCGCTAACTCCCGAACAGCTTCAGGTTTTGGGAATTGATGCTGAAATGTTGGATTGAGAGTTGTTAGTTGTAGGTAATCGCGATCGCATTTTTTGCTTTTATCAAGCCAATAACTGATCAGCGGTTACACTGAAGCCTGGGAGAATCACTTGAGTGCTAACCTCTTCACCCGTGGTGAATAAAAATCTTTGCTGTTGAGTTAAGATGACAATCCACTGACTCTCCGGCAAGACTAACCAAACTTCTTCGCAGCCCGATTCTAGGTATTCATTGGCTTTGGCAAATATGTCTTCAGCTAAATCAGTAGGCGAGATGATCTCAGCAATTAGGGGGAAACTCTGAGGCAGTACCTTAGGTTCACCTAATTGGGTAAGCAATTCTGGTGTGAGATAGGCGACATCTGGACGACGTACCTGTTTATTCGTGCGACAGGGAGCTTCTGTATAAGTTTCTCCACCTAGGTTATGGGTGTCTTTATAATTTCCCCAGTAACGAGCTAGTCTGGACTGAATTCGACCATGTTTAAGTGTCATACCATTTTTCTCTATCAACTCCCCATCCACCCATTCCATGCGAGCAGGGGGATTTTGCAGAAACTCTTCTAAACAAGAAGCTTCTGTTTGATTGGGGATAACTGTAGAGACTACCATTTTTTCTATGCCTTGTTGTAACTCTTCCTTATTATGATGCCAAGATTATCAGCTAGAGTGCGATCGCTATTTTGGCATCTAGTTAGGGTTTGCTGAAAAAGTCGATTGATTCGGGTTTTGAAGTAATGAGTAATGAGTGATGAGTAATGAGTGAATTACCCCTCGATTAGCTCCCAGATTTGTTCAATTGTGCAAGCTTTTTGAGCCAAAAGGTATAATTTCCTTGCACTTATTTGGCTTGCAAAATGCTTGAAA
>JAAHGL010000133.1 GCA_010692635.1 Symploca sp. SIO2C1
TCCGATAACTTCACAGGCACCAGAAGGCATTACTGGTCTTTATACAGTTGATAGTCTCTTGAGCGGTAATGTGAACCAGTTTTTCACCTCTTTATACTATCTTGCTCTACCTAGCATCACTTTGGGGTCTAAAATCAAAAACATTGCCTTTATGATCCGTTATCTTTGGTAAATGATGTCCATCATGGGCTGACCAAAGGGGTGAAAACATTGAAAATAGTTTACCTGAAGGTTTCAGAGCTGCAAACATTTTTTCAAGTGCTGTCGGTAGCTTATGGATATGTTCAAAAGCAGCTATAGAAAAGATTAGGTCATATTTTTCATAATATTCAGTAGGCAGATCTTCAATATTAGCCAAAAATAAATTATATTTTTCTAAAGTTCTATTCTTGAAACCTAATTCGTTGCAAGAGTTATTACTATCCTTAATAATTGAGCCTTGGTGAGACAGTCCACCAATTTCTTGAAGAGAAACTTCATAATCTGGAGTTTCTATAGCTGACCAAGAATTGACATTGAGATATTCAAATACAAACTCCTTGGGTAAGCTTCCTCCAACTTCTAGAACATCTTTACCTTCAAAACCAACGAGTTGTTGACAATAATGGGCGTAAGGAACGTGGTAGCTTAAGTTAAACTTAGCTTGACACTCTGAAATATTAAATTCAGTTAATTTTTCACTCATAGATGCTAGTTATTATGTAATACTTGATTTATTGTGGTTAATTGTCTATAGTGTCTGTCAGCTTAAGGAGAAGAGATACATTAAAGTATCAATGAAACTTAATCACACTTAATTATCACCGACTTGACTTTTGAGCTGATCTAACTGTGCCTTATAATCAGAGCGGTCAGGATTGAGTTGAACCAGTTTTTCCAAAGGCTTAATAGCGCCCTGAACATCATTCATCTGGAGGCGCGTCTCTACTAATCCATTAAGCGCTACCTGATTCTCTGGTTCTCGCTGCAAAACCAACTGATACCCCTGTTCGTTTACTTGCAGTTGGTCATCTTTCGATGTCCCTGCTGTTGTCGTGTTTTCTTGAGCATGTTTCGATGAGTTTTTGAACAAGCTCACAGTAACAAACCCGGTAGAGCCAAAAAACGACACAGCTGACAAGATGATCAAAATCCGACGAATTCGTTTGTTAACCATACCCTTTTGTCGGTCTGTTGAAAGTGATGGGTTGCTAGCCTTTCCTGAGATTACAGTTTAGGCGTTAACAAAACCCTATCTTTACAGTACCCAGTTTTCTGAGATTTGTGATCAGCGAAAGCTGATGCAGTAAAGCCTTCGGCATAGCTAGTTCTCACAGCTGCACCCCAATACTGATCGGTTAAGGAGAGGGGAGAATCCTGTTCGCGTGTTATTTACGCGAACAGAAGAATTCAAGGGCTCTCATACCAAATCCGGTTATTGTGGGGTACTTATCAAAATCCCCAAATCTTTTCCAGACAAAGGCTTTGATTTTTTTTAATAGACCCTTGGTAAAGCGGATTTGGTATCACACCATTTCTTGCTAGCGAGAGCGGTTAACTTTAGTGTAAAGGCACTACCCTGATCAGGCTGGCTTTCAATGCTTAACTGACCACTGTGGACTTTGACGATCGCTTGGACAATTGCTAACCCTAATCCTGTACCACCAGTTTTGCGGGAGCGATCGCTATTAACCCTATAAAAGCGTTCAAAAATACGGGACTGTTCAGAGGAGGGAATTCCAATTCCAGTATCTTTGACCATCACAATTGCTGTACGATCACGCTGCTCTAAATGAATGCTGATAGATCCTCCAGACGGTGTATATTGAATCGCATTAGCAATCAAGTTGGATACTAATCGATAGAGTTGTTGTTCGTGTCCTAGAACATAAATCAGATGAGTAGGAACATAACTGGAGAGTTTAATGTCTGATGCAACCGCAAGCTCCAAAAACTCTTCTGATAAATCATTAATGAGGTCATTGAGACAGCAAGGTTTAAACTGCTCTGAAGAGGTATTTTGTTCAATGCTGCTGAGTAATAATAAATCCGTAATCAATTGGCTCAAGCGTCGTCCTTGCCGTTCAACAGTATGCAGCATGGTTTGCATCTGTTGCCAATCTGATTGCGGCATTCGTAAAACAGCTTCTACATTTGCTAGAAGACTAGCAAGGGGCGATCGCAGTTCGTGGGCAGCATTGGCAGTGAACTGTTGCTGTTGTTGATAGGACTGGTAAATTGGCTGCATCGCTAATCCTGAAAGCCACCAACTAGAGACAGCAACCAAGCCGAGGACAAGGGGCAAGCCGACCGCAAAAATCCATTGGATCCTCCTTGTTTCAGTATCGAAGGGTTCTAAAGTGCGCCCAATTTGTATGTAGCCCCAATACTTATGGGAGCTAGTCTGATCAGCAATATAGTTGTTATTAGTGCCGTGCAAAATTGTGGTGAATTGGTGATAGCGAATGCCGTCAGCACTACGCCATGTTTGCCAAGGAGCAGGATTTAGGGTTTGGGGCAGATGTGAGGCTTGATTAGGCGAAAAGGCGAGGAGTTTACCTTGATGATCGAATAGGCGAATGTAGTATGTATTACGGTCGCTAATTCCAGTCGTGTGTCGTTGAATCAACGTTGGACTAGTGTTGCAGGGTTGTTCAACCAAGCACAATTCAGGAAAAATTTGCTGCAAAATCGCTGTGGGATCTTCTGAAGCAGGCAGAATGGGTTCGAGGCTATCATGCAGCGTTCCAGCAATCGACTCAATTTCTCTTTCCAAAGCTGCCCATTTTGCCTGAACGAGCGCTCGATATATGCCAAATCCAGATAGGCTTAAAATTATCCCCATCACTCCTGCATACCAAAGGGCTAAATGGATACGGCTGTGACGAAACAGTTGATGGCTGTTCATAGTATTGCAAAAGGCTCGAGGGCAGATTAGACATCTCCTGTCCTACAGCTACTAACAGCAGTGAGATAAGCGGTGCGACAGAAATTTTGGGGTAAAATGGGCACCCGTGAGTCTCGTAGTATCCGCTTCATGGAGGTGTCACGAGCTGTAGATTGGAAATTCCCACAAAATCCTTGATGTTATGAGTAACTAGTGGTAGGTCGTGGCGTAGAGCTGTTGCAGCAATCCAGGCATCTTGAACAGTCATAAATGAAAGGGCTAATTCCTGATCTCTCAAAAGTGGCAGGTAAGGGTCGGCATAGTCACTACCTTTGAAGATGAAGGAGGCAATGTCTGTATCAATTAGAAGAAGGCTCATAGAATTCCGACTATCTCACTTCTTGACGCTGCTCTCGCAGAAAGATAAGGAAATCCTCAATTGAGTCTTCTGGAGGCCAAAAGTCAGCCGCTAGATCCTTGAGACTATGAACGGTTATGGGAGACTGGGCAGCACATAGTTGTTGGAGTGAGATGCCTTGCCAAAACTGGGCGCTGAGGGCTTTGAGGTCAAGTTGAGAATTTGAGGCTGAGCCGCTCTGGGTGAGAATTTGCAGCAGTTGTTGGCGTTCTGTGAGTGAGAGTGTTTGGATGGCGGCGATTGCAACTTCGAGTTGTGGGGTCATAACAAACATCCATATATGTCCAGCTCTATGCTACTTGAATTCAGTTAGGTTTCAGCCTTAACTAAGTGCCATTCGTGTTAAATCGATAGCCCTGAGCGGGAATTGTTTCAATCGGGCAGTCGCAGCCATAGCTGGCTAACTTACGGCGCAACAGCCGCATCTGTGCCGCGACTACATTGCTAATCGGTTCCTCTTCTAAATCCCAAAGTTGATGCCGAATTTTGCTACCCGAAATGATCCTGTCAGGATTTTTCATCAGATAGGCAAGTATTTGAAATTCCTTGACCGTTAAAGGAATCGTTTGAGGGGGTTGGGCTAGTTTGTTGCACAGTGCATTGTTAGCGTAATCTAGGGTAAATGCTCCAGCGGTAAGGGATTGCGGTTGGAGATTGGGCGCTCGCCGTTGAAGTGCCCGCAGTCGTGCGAGTAGTTCTTCCATGACAAACGGTTTGACCAAGTAATCATCTGCTCCAGCATCTAGCCCTGCCACGCGGTTTTCAGGTTGACCTAGGGCTGTGAGCATCAGCACGGGTAAGGGATTTTGCTGCAATCTGAGCCGCTGACATAATTCTAATCCCGACATCTCTGGTAAAAGCCAATCGATGATTGCTACTGTGTAGTCTGTCCACTGACTTTCGAGGTACTCCCACGCTTGAGCGCCATCCGGGACCCAATCCACCACATATTTTTCGCTGACCAAGACTTGTTTGATTGCTAGTCCCAACTCCGCTTCATCTTCTACTAACAAAACTCGCATAGCTGCACAGAAATCAACCACGAGCTTGATTTTATAAAACCCCCGAGAAAACTGCATCCCCCACGATTGCTGCCTATCTTGGAATCAAACTCCTCAATCGCCACCTTAGCGTTACTACTGAGCATCTACAGTCGATTTAAGATACTGTACGCTGATGCTGATAAGCTAAAACGCATTTAAATTGGCTTGTATTAATCGTTGAGGACAAAGTAGATTTGAAGAGAGCTAAGGGAAAATCAGCCTGCTTTTGCATTATGAACGGGCAAGACACCGCAATGCTTCTTCATGCTTATGGAAAACTGAAACTGTAAGAGTTTTCCAGGGCATCTTACCAATAGCTTCAAGCATACAGGAATTAGGCAACTCTCTAATGCTCTTCTGTCACTCTGAGCGATCGCAAACGCTTATTCTCTACTTCTACCCAGAATGGGACGGAAGAGCAGGCGTCAGTCAATGCGCCATATATTTCCGGTGAGAGTAATCTTGCCTAGTTACAAGCCTATCGCCTTGTGTGTGGGGCTGTTGAACGAAACAGCCTCCATTTCACCTCAATTTCATCTGATCTTTGGCAGACTAATGGAGATTTTTGTTGAGCTTTGCGTCTTTGTGAGGAGGTATTATGAAATCCGTTTCGCTCATTAGTTCCATTCTTGCAGCCAGTTTAGCCATCAGTGCGCCTACAATTGTCTCTGCTCATGTTGGACATGGCGATGAATTTCAAGCAACAGGCGGAATTGAGCGGGTAAAAGTTAACCCTGAAACCGATGAGATGTTGGGCATTGTTGTCACACCGATAACTCAATCTGCCGAGGGTGGAACTGGAGTGATGGTGCCTGTAACTGCATTGGTGGATGCTGATGGCAAGCAGCTAGTCTTTGTGCAATATGAGAATTTTTATGAGCCAGTTGAAATTACAACGGGTGCAACCGAGGGTGAACTGCTCGAAGTAACGGAAGGATTGTCGGTTGGGGAAAAACTCGTTACTCAGGGAAGTTTATCCCTCTACGCTGAATCTCGCAAAACCCAAACTGCCGATGCAGCTCCTCGCACTGATGCGATCGCTTCCCCTCAAACCGATGAAGCTCATGCTCAGGCAGATGCCCAAGGCATACCTCATAGTCACGATGCCTCTGGCAATACAACCGAACAGCCTGGGGAAGTCGCACCGCAAAAGAGTGGATTTCCGATGGGGATTCTAGCCGCCGTCGGTGGCGGAGCCGTGCTTTTGGTGGGTGCGATCGCTTTTATGGGTAGCCGCAAGAAAGAGGGCTTCTAAATTAAGATGTTTAACACGATTCTGAATCACACCCTCAAAAACTCAATCGCCCAACGTTGGTTGATCGTTGTTGGTGCCATTTTTATAACCCTGTGGGGTGTTGTTAGTATCACCCAGATGCCCCTGGATGTCTTTCCCGAATTTGCACCACCCCAGGTGGATATTCAAACCGAAGCGGCTGGACTAGCTCCAGAAGAAGTGGAATCGCAAATTACCGTACCCATTGAAAGTGCTGTGAATGGCTTGCCAGGGGTGACGACGGTGCGCTCTTCCTCTAAGGTGGGGCTATCGATGGTGCAGGTAGTGTTTGACCAGAATGCTGATATTTACAAAGCACGGCAATCTGTAACAGAGCGGCTTCAGCAAGTAACCAATCAGCTTCCAGAGGGCACTCATCCGCCGGAAATTTCGCCTCTAGTATCCCCACTGGGTACAATTTTGCAGTACGCCTTCACTGTTGATGGGCAGGGTAAAACCTCGCTGATGGAGCTGCACCGACTGGTGGAAGTAACCCTCAGCAATCAGATTCTCTCAGTGCCGGGAGTCTCTCAAGTCACAATTTATGGGGGAGATGAACGCCAAGAACAAGTGCTCGTTGATCCGGCAAAACTGCGATCGCTGAATGTCTCTCTCACCGAAGTCACCAATGCTGCTAGGGGCGCGAACTCTAATGCTCCCGGTGGTTTCCTGATTGGCGGTGGTCAAGAACTACTGGTGCGTGGCATTGGGCAGGTGAAATCAATTGAAGATTTACAGCAATCAGTGGTGAAGGTGCAGGATGGTAAACCCATTCTGCTTAAAGATGTGGCAGAGGTCAAAACCGGGGCAGCTCTGAAGCGGGGAGATGCCAGCTTTAATGGGCAGCCTGCGGTGGTACTGATGATTAATAAACAGCCCGATGTTGATACTCCCACTGTCACAAAAGCGGTGGAAGCAGTGATGCACTCTTTGCAGCCCACCTTTCCTGCTGATGTACAAGTAGCACGAACCTTTCGTCAGTCCAACTTCATTGATTCTGCTATTCGCAATGTCAGCGGTTCTCTTATTCAAGGCATCATCATCGTGTCGGTGATCATGCTGCTGTTTTTAATGAATTGGCGCACGGCGGTGATTACCCTGAGTGCGATTCCCCTATCCTTATTGATTGGGTTACTATTCATGAAAGCCTTTGGCTTGGGCATCAACACGATGACATTGGGTGGATTAGTGGTTGCCATTGGCTCAGTTGTGGATGATGCGATCGTAGACATGGAAAATTGCTATCGTGGACTCCGCACTAATCAAGCGCAGGGCAATCCTAAACATCCTTTCCAGGTAGTATACGACACATCTATAGAAGTACGACTAGCAGTAATTTTTTCCACAGTGATCATCATTGTGGTATTCGCACCAATTTTTAGTTTGACTGGCGTGGAAGGGCGTATTTTTGCCCCGATGGGGTTGGCATATTTGCTGTCAATCACTGCCTCTACTCTGGTTGCCATGACCCTTTCCCCTGCCCTTTGTGCGATTCTGCTGGCAAATCAAATCTTGCCCCAGGAAGGCACCTTGGTTTCACGCTGGACAGAACGACTCTATCGCCCGTTGCTGAATCTGTCCCTACGAGCGCCCCAAATTATTTTAGGTTTGGCATTGGCTGCTTTGGTAGCTGCTTTTGCAGTCGTACCTTCCCTAGGACGGGTATTCCTGCCGGAATTCCAGGAAAAATCGATGGTCAACTCAATGGTGTTGTTCCCTGGTGTTTCCCTAGATATGACGAATCGGGCAGGGATGGTGCTGTACAATTCCCTTAAGGACAATCCCCTCTATGATTGGGTACAAGTAAGAGCGGGACGTGCTCCTGGTGATGCCGATGGCGCTGGAGTCAGTATGGCACACGTAGATGTGGAACTCAGTGATACGGCGCTCAAAGACCGGGAAGCCAGCGTTAAACAACTGCGTGAAGCCTTCCTCAAGTTGCCCGGTGTCGCCCCTAATATTGGTGGGTTTATCTCCCACCGCATGGATGAGGTACTCTCTGGAGTCAGAAGTGCGATCGCTATAAAAATCTTTGGTTCTGATTTGATAGAACTCCGCAAGATCGGCGAACAGGTGCGCGATGTTATCGAACCGATTGCCGGGGTTGTAGACTTGCAGCTTGAACCCCAACTGCCCATACGTCAGGTGCAAATCCAATACAATCGTGAGGCTGCAGCAACCTATGGACTTAGTATGGAGCAGTTATCAGACGTGGTAGAAACCGCTCTTAATGGTCGGGTGGTATCGCAGGTAGCAGAAAACCAGCAGCTGATTAATATCTTCGTCTCACTGACACAAAAGGAGCGCAATAGTTTAGATGCCATTCGCTCCATTCCCATCTCTACCCCGACTGGGGAGACCATCCCACTCAGTAACGTTGCCAAAGTAGATTACGGCATGGGAGCCAATGTGGTGAATCGGGAAGACGTTTCGCGCTTAATTGTCGTTTCAGCCAACGTTGCAGAGCGTGATTTGGGCAGTGTAGTCGGCGATATTCAAGCTCAGATTCGACAAAATGTGCAATTGCCTAACGGCTACTTTATCCAGTATGGGGGACAGTTTGAATCGGAGGAACGCGCTACTAATAATCTGCTGGTGTATAGTATCCTAGCAGCGATCGCGATTACAGTTTTGATGTTCTTCTCTGTTAAATCCCTTCCTGCCACAATCGCTATTATGATCAACCTACCACTAGCACTAGTAGGTGGTATTGTATCAATCGTGCTGAGTGGGGGTGTGATGTCGGTAGCCTCCTTAATCGGGTTCATCACCCTTTTTGGCGTTGCCGTTCGCAATGGTTTGTTGCTAGTAGACAACTACAATAACAAGTTTGCTCAGGGAATGTTGCTCAAAGATGTGATTATCAAGGGTTCTTTAGAACGAGTTAACGCCATCCTAATGACAGCACTCACTTCTGCACTAGGTATGCTACCATTAGCGATGGCCAGTGGAGCTGGAAATGAAATTCTACAACCTCTAGCAATTGTGGTTTTGGGCGGTTTGTTTACCTCTACAGCATTGACTTTGTTGGTGATTCCTGCACTCTACGCTAAGTTTGGCAAGCTGTTGATACCTTGAATGGAATACTTTTCAACTTGCGCGATCACCTCTAAAATATCCTGCAATCGTTCCCCATCATCTCTCATAATAAAATTGCTTCTTCTAGCACTCGCTCACGAATTCGTTCCTTTAAGGCTGCTTCTGTTGCAACATCAACTTTACGTTTCAAAAGCTGCTCTAACTCCAAAACTAAACCACCGGGAAACCAAGGACTAACCTGAGTATAATCACAATCAATTAAGAAATCGATATCGCTTTCTTCATCTGCTTCTCCTCGTGCAACAGACCCAAAAACCCTAACATTAAATGCACCGTGATTTGCAGCAATCACCATAATTTCATCTCGTTTCTCCTCCAGCAATTATCGAATACCTAGTCTAGGTTTTCCATTCATAAGTGTTGACCCACAAAAGTTATTATTCCCTGCTCCCTGCTCCCTACGTCGTCAGACCGTTAATACTTAGTTGTCCCATAAAAGGTCTTACCATCAGGCATAACAGCAAATTCTAAATTAGCATTACTGAAGTTAGTACTTTCTACAGTAGCACCGCGCAAATTAGCATAACGCATCATCGCACTACTAAAATCAGTACCGCTTAGGTTTGCTTCTTGCAGACGTGTTCCGTACAGAAAAGCTCCACTCAAATTAGCATTCTGTAGCTGGGAACCGATTAGATCGGCATCCCGAAGCTCACTAGCCCTCAGATTAGCATTGCTCAAATCACTATTGGAAAACCTAGCATTAAAAAGGTTAGCCTCACTCAAGTTAGCACCTTTGAGTTCGCTACTATCAAACTGAGCACCATGTAAATCAGCTTTGGTTAAGTTGGCATCGTTTAAACGGACACCCGTAAGATTAGCATCGATCATTTTAGTATCAGTCAGATTAGCACCGGAGAGGTCACTATTCCTAAAATCAGCTCCTGTTAAGTCAATACCACTCAAATCAATACCGCGTATATCGCACCCGAAACACTTCTTCGTTTTCAGAATTTTATCAATGTTTGCTTTCTTCGATGATAGAGGTTTAATCTGATTTGTAACTTTTGTAATCTGCTCTTTAGCAGAATCAACTGGCACAGATTCTAGTAAAGAACTAACTTGTTCACCTCCTGCGACAATAAAAATAATTGTTGCAGGTACACCCAACAGCATGGCAATGATAAAGATGTTTTTATAATTCATAAGGCAATATTTTTAATTATTGTTTGACTTTGCAACAGAATTATGTTAACTACTTTACTGTAAGAATAATTTTGGTGATCATGTAGATATTGTTGCTATTTGCGAATATCACAACCTCTAAATTTAGTTTAATCTATCAATTGACTAATTTACAGCATTAATAATTTAAACTTTCGATAAACTTTACTTAAAGTTTTTGTGAATATCATTATTTTTCAGATAATGCTGCATCAAAAATTTCCATTTCTTCTAGACTTAGATCTTCTAGTAGTTCATACATTACCTCAAACAACATCACCGCTTTAATTATTTTACTGAGCTCGTCTTCAGAAATTGCCATTACTTGCTCAACAGAGCGATTTTTTAATAATTGATGAGAGAAATAACGTGTAAGTTCTACTGGATCTAATTCTTGTATCAGGCTTTTACTTTTCATTAAATTATTTAATGTTTTTGATACACGGTTGATGACTGCATATTTCTCTACAGAAGCTCTATCCATTACATCCTCCGGTTTTCCTCAAATCACTTAACCAATCAAGCTAAAAGACTTTATATAGCGTTTCTCGGACTCATGAGTTACACCCTATCCTACTATCAGTTTTACACAGGATAAGAAAGAAATTATCGACAAGATTCTGAAATCAGTTCGTAAATCAGCTAACAAATTTTAAATGCTGCTGAGAGAATATACATAAGTAGGGCTTGCTGAATAAGTCGTAACTTTCGGGTTGAGGTAGGTGTTAGGTGTTAAGTGTTAGGTTTTAGGTAAGGTGTTAGGTATTAGGTTTTAGGGAATTTTCCACTTGTGGTGCGAGGTTTTTGAACCCATCAATGCCATTTCCTTGTACTTGCTTTGGATAAAAACGGCTTGAAACCCTTATCCTAACAAGCTCTTGCTTTTATTCAGCAAGCCCTAAGTAAATATTTTTTGCTTCAGAGGATTTTATTCAGGTGTCATCACTCTCAGCTAAATTGATAAATTTTCCCAGATACAGCTCACAGAAATTCCAGCTTTAACCCAAAGTGACGCAAGAAGGTTATACTAAGTTGCACTCAGAAACATCAATTTTGGGAATATCTCCCTTCTCTCCCTCAGCTCCCCCAGCTACCCCAGCTTTGCTTTACATTTGCTCCCATTGGGTTGCTCCCGGGTGAGGTTAAATTTACAGTGGCTTTCAATAAATAAGGCAGAAGACTCCAAGGCAGAACCCACCCCTAACCCAACCCACGCCTGCCCCTCCCAGGAGGGGAGCGAGGAGAAGAACAGAAGGGAAGAAGATTTGACAAAAGTTTCTTCACTCATTACTCATTACTCATTACTCATTACTCAAAAAAGCTCTCCCACACCTTTTTTCACCTCACCCGTTGCTCCCTATCTGTCAGTCCTCATGATTCAACCTTCACTCACCATTACTGTTAAACTATTTGCGGCCTATCAAGAAGCCTATGGTGTCCCAGAACTCAAGCTGGAATTTCCCTGCAGCACACCAGTATCAGCAGTGCAACAACATCTGCTGGCTGAACATCCAGAACTTGAACAATGGCGAAACCTCACCCGCTTTGGTATCAATCTTGAATTTGTCGAATCAGATACCATCCTTCGAGATGGCGATGAAGTAGTTCTAATTCCACCCGTTAGTGGTGGCTAACGGAACTATTAAGAAAAAAGGCAGAGGGCAGAAGGCAGAAGGCTCCAAGGGAAGAGGATTTGATATTACTCTCCTGTTGACAAGTCACGAACTCCTTGAACAATCCGAGAGAGTTCACTCTTCTCATCAGTAATAAAGCGAGTAGGAGAACCACCAATAATCCCCTCATAATTACGAAAAGAGTCTTTTATTTCTGGGCCATCCTTGCTGATTGTATACTCCCGAATACCTGTATCGTGCCAAGAGCCACGCATTTTGAAGACATTGATAGCACGAGACATTTGCCCACGAATTTCGACGTATTGCAGCATCAAAATCGTGTCAGTAATTGTGGAAATATGGGAATCAGTAATTGAATGAGAACCCATAAACTGATCCGTGGTATTGGTGAAAAAGCCGGTAATTTCTTCTTGCTTGGCATACCCGGTAACACCAATGACAAACTGTCGGAAAGCGTTATTGCTAACTCCCCGCGCTAAAGCTGAGAGGGAATCAATCGCAATGCAAGAGGGTTTAAAATCGGCAATCTCTAATTTAATGATTTGTAGATGATCCTCTAATCCTGCTGATTCAGGGTAAGCACAAATAATTCTCAATAAATTCTTGCGCTCCATTTCCTCAAAATTAATACCCCAGGAATTAGCGTTACGAGATAGCTGAGCGCGAGATTCTTCGTAGGCAAAAAGAATGGCTCGTTCACCATGTAAGCAAGCATTTTGGATAAACTTGCTGACTAACAAAGTTTTACCAGTACCTGTAGCACCAGTTGCTAAAATAATCGAGTCTTTAAAAAACCCTCCACCACACATTTCATCGAGGGTGCTTACACCTGAAGATACTCGCACATTAGAAGAACGCTGGGTGAGTTGCATTGCCCCTAAGGGGAATATATTAATGCCATCGTTAGTAATTGTAAACGGATATTCTCCTTTCATGTGGGTTGTGCCGCGCAGTTTGAGAATTTCTATAGTGCGACGTCGGCGCTCTCCTTCTAAGACATTACGAACAATTACTACATTGTCTGAGACAAACTCTTCCACCCCAAACCTTGCCACAGGGCCATATTCATCTATCCGTTCTGTAGTCATTACTGTAGTTACACCAATTTGTTTAAGGCGAGCTACTAAGCGAAAAATTTCCCGTCGTACTAATGAAGCCGCATCATACTGCTGAAAGATTGCGGTTATTGAGTCAATAGAAACCCGCTTGGCTTTGTATTTGTGAATGGCATACTGAATACGCTCAATTAAAGCAGAAAGATCAAAGTTCCCTACTACTGCTTGTCCTTCTGGATCAGGGGAAGCATCTAAAATAAATAGCTTACCCTCATCCACTAATTGTTGTAAATCCCAACCAAGATTGTAGGAATTTTTGATAATATCGGTGGGAGATTCTTCAAAGGTTACAAACACACCAGCTTCATCAAAGTTGGTGATACCACTGTGAAGAAATTGCACAGCAAAAAGTGTCTTACCAGTACCAGATGTACCACTAACCAGAGTGGTTCGACCAACAGGGAGTCCCCCATAACTGATATCATCGAAGCCTTCAATGAGCGTCCGTATTTTCTGGACTCCGATGTCTTTTAATTTACTTTGGCTATGTTCATTTTTATTAATCTGATTCATATTTTTGCTTAATAAAAAAAAATTCAAAAAGGTAATCTTGATTGTAATTCATTAAGTTGATTTTAGTTATAATTGATCACTAAAAATCTAATTCCTCTTCACTCAGTTCTTCATAAAGAAGATCTAAACCAATGAGAACTTTCTCTCTGTCTGAGAGATCCCCAATAATTTTGCGCACAGGGGGTGGTAAGACTTTGGACAGAGTTGGAGTAGCCAAAATTTTATCTTCTTCTGCTAGTTGGGGATTTTTAAGCACATCAATTACTTTTAGAGCATAAGCACCTTTAAATTCTTGTTCTAGGATATTTTTGAGTATTTTCAAAGCTCTAATAGAATGGGTAGTGTTGCCAGCAACATAGAGCTTGAGGACATAAGTTTTTTTTAGTGCACTCATAAGGAAAGCCGTTAACAATTATCAAAAAAAACAAACTAATAAGTAATAGCAATCAAAGATGAAGCATTGAGTCAAGCTCGAGCTAAGACTATATTATCAAACTTATTGCTAAAAGGTGATAACTCAACAATGATGTTAAAACTCTCGAGGAATAGAGCGGCGGTACATTTCTCCTAAATGAGCAATAATATCGATTAGTGTCAAGCGATAGTCAAGTAAAATACTTTCATTTCGTCCTTCTAGCTTTAACTGTTTGGAAAATTCGTCAATCAGTTCCATATGGATTTCCACTATCTTAGACACAGAAATATCGGCAAAGAAAGCTTTGTCAACCAAGCAATCAATTTTTTGATTAAGGCCAGGATCTTCAGAAAAGTATTTTAGTAAAATTTGACAATACTCTGATTTTAAGTTTTTTAAGAACTTATCCTTCTCTACAGAAGGCAGATGGCGTAAAAAAAGTTGAGGATTTCTTTTATAGTACACACCTAAGTACCCAAGACGCTCTTGGAGTTTTTCCGATAAGCGGCGCTGCTGATGCATCAGGAAATTACGCTGGGTGAGTTCAGTTGACCAATCAACGGTAGTAGACTGATTTGATAAACTACAAAAAGGAGAAAGGTATAAAAACCGAGCGATCGCTTGACCAATCAGATTCGCAATCTCTGGTAATTGGCTAATACCGACTTGGACTTCGGCAGAATGGAAAAGATAGTGCAGGTTTTCTGAGAAAGCGCCATTGGTTATGTTTTCCTTGTCAGACTGACGATTTGTGGCAACAAAGGTACTTATTGCTTCTGATTCCTTGAGAAAAATAACCACTGGTAGCAAAATACCTTGTTCATACAGATGGTTGATCGTTGCTGGTAATGAGCCGTCATCTTGCAAAATTAAACAGTCTAGTTGCTGCCTATGTTCCTCAAGAAAAACAAAAAACTCAGATTCTGAGTCAGCGGTATGGACAATAAAGCGTTCACTGCTCAAAAACCAACTCAAGGATTGAGGCAGAGACTCAGAAGATACAAACGCACAGAGAGTAAGTTGGGGATGCAAAACAATACACTTTTCAACAACAATCTCGTGATTTTCGGTGATACATCACTTAGTCAAAGAACATTTTATCAATATTTTTATAAAATCTTTAGTATATTACTTAATATTATTTCAAATATTCTAAGGATTGTAAGTAATTGTAATTGTTTTGTTCTGTTGACCCACCTTTAAGAGCGATAATAGATTAAGCTGTACTTGCTCTGTGTGCACCAAAAATTTTAAGTCTGGATTCAGGAGAATGTAGTGCCACCAAAGGCTACCGACTCAAAAATAGGATAATGTACTCAGATATAGATAAAACAGTAACAACCAAGGTAATATAGCTGCTCTAGTTGAGTTAGGTAGCTTCACGGGCAAATTTCCCATTCCTTGCAACCAGATTTGATTATATCCATGTCAACTTCAAGTCTAGAAGAATTTGCCAGCCCTGTTCCTCTTTGTCAACCAAATTTGGAGCTTGCTGCCGTACTGGAGATATTTGGATCTTCAGGGTGTGATGCAATTGTCGTGGTAAGCCAGGAGCAACATCCCCTAGGAGTAGTTAACCTACGACAGGTTATGCCCTACCTACTCTCAGCTAAAAGGTTAGGAAGGCATACTGCATTGGTGGCAACTGAGGATTTCCAAAAACCCCTAGAGCAACTACAACCCTCCATTATAAAACCAATAGCTATCCTACCAGCTCAACTGAGTTTGAACCAATTCTGTGCCTACCTAGGGGAGATGGGGAGATGGGGAGATGGGGAGATGGGGAGATGGGGAGATGGAGGAGTTAGGGAAGAGAGGGAAAAACAGAGACAGGTAGACAAGGAAATAATTCCCAATTCCCAATTCCCAATTCCCAATTCTCAACAGTGGGTATTGGTAGATGAAGATGGGAAGTTTTTGGGACTGCTTAATAGCTCGCTGCTCTTAGAATCCTTGGCTAAAAACTTCACTGTCACCGATGAAGTGGATGCTGCTCCACGAAGGCAACTAACTGGACTCAATGTTTTAGTACAACTGTTGGAGCAATTGCCCTTACCACTAAGTTTACAAACCTCTACAGGACAAGTCGTAGCTCAAAACAGCAGCTGGCGTCAACAGATTGGAACCTCCCCAGACTTGGATTGGGTAAAGTACACAAGTACTATAAAACTAGATGTTCCTCACCTGAGCACTGACAAGAGCCACCAACAATGCAAGCACCCTAACTGTAGCTCCGAAGCCTCTGAGGTGGCTGCCACTTTCTTATCGGAAACTGCTCCCCTTGCATGTAGGGTAGCGTTAGTGTCTACCCTGGCAGTTGAACCGCACCCATCACAGACTAGGGAAAATTTTAGCCAACAAGGCTATCAACCAAGGAAAAAAGCTGTTGAGTGCTGTTGCGCAAATGATTCCCCTCATCAAGGGAGATTGTCAGATCCGTCAGTGCTGACAACTAATGTGCAGGAATACCCTTACGGAAGACTTCCTTCAGGGGAATCCAAGGTAGACGCTAGCACAAAACTACGTGAAGGTAGCTCCTCAAAGAGAGAGGCTTCGGTATCCCTAAGAAGAGACAAAAGACAGGGTTCATTCTTCTCCTTCGTTAGAACTCCTCTATCACCCTCGGTTACCTCTCTCCAAGACTGGGTAAGAGTTGAAGAAAAGGTTCAGGAAACAGAGGGAGTTAAGGAAGCTGGATACAATCCAGGGGAAAATTTGTTACCCAATCTCGGAACCAACCGACAATCCCATCATCCCTATACACAATCATCATCTCCCAACTCTACTCTCTGGCTAGTACTAGCTCAAGACACCACTGAGCAACAACAGGTTACCCAAGAACTAGCAGCCAAAAATGCTGATTTAGTACAACTCAACCGTCTTAAAGATGAGTTTTTAGCTTGTATTAGCCACGAACTTAAAACGCCTCTGACTGCGGTTTTGGGCTTATCAAAGTTGTTGAAAGATCAGTCACTAGGAAAACTCAATGAGCGTCAAGCTCGCTATGCTCGGCTTATTTATCAGAGTGGGCGTCAGTTAATGACGGTGGTCAATGATATTCTGGATTTAACTCGTATCGAGACTGGTCAGCTACAACTAACCCTGGATACAGTAAAAATTCAGGCAGTGTGCGATCGCGCTTATATACAAGCACAACAGAGACTGGTAAATCAAAACTCCCAACAGGAAGAAGCCAGCCACTTTGCCAAATTTAACCTCCAAATTGAACCAGACTTAGAGGTAATTGTTGCAGATGAACTACGCTTGTGCCAAATGCTGGTACATTTACTGGACAATGCTCTCAAGTTTACCAACTCTAGTGGGGAAATTGGCTTAACAGTCAATCATTGGGAAGGCTGGATTGCCTTCACTGTTTGGGATACTGGCATTGGCATCCCAGAGGAGAAGCAGCACTTAATTTTTCAGAAATTCCAACAGCTGGAAGAACCTCTCACCCGTCGTTTTGACGGCACTGGTTTAGGATTGGTTTTAACTCAGCGCCTAGCTCGCCTGCACGGTGGAGACATTTCTTTTATTTCCAAGCCTAATGAAGGTAGTCAATTTACGCTACTACTGCCTCCTTGTCCCCCCCAAGAGGAATGGGGAGAAGAGGAGAATTACTCTAACCAAGCAGCAATAACAGAGGCATCCCCATCTACCCTAACCTCCAGCAAACTGTACCCTTCAGAAGCAGTTACTTTACAAGAACACTTTCGGCGAAGACAGAACAAAGAAGAAGATGTTGGTTCTATAGGGGAGCAAGAAGCAAGGATACCTCATCATAAGATCAGTCCACAGGAATGCGCTAATAGCCAAGCTGGACTAAAAGAGGAAGTTCAAGGAAAAATTAGTCCAGTCAAGCAAGTGCATGGTTCCCACCACCAAAAACGAACAACTGGCTTGGTGTTAATTGTGGAAACTGTACCCCGATACTTGGAAAGCTTGAACCAACAGCTTCAGGGCTTAGGATATTATGTGGTCATTGCAAGAGCTGGTACAGAAGCTATCGAAAAAGCACGCTGTTTGCAACCCTGTGCCATCTTTCTCAACCCCCTCCTACCCCAACTTTCCGGTTGGGATGTCCTGACTCTTCTTAAATCCGATGAGCACACCCATCACATCCCAGTCTTTGTGACGGCAACCCAAGCAGAAAAACGGCAAGCTTATCACCATAAAGCTGATGGTTTTTTAACCTTACCAGTACAAGAGCAGGCATTGCTCAAAACCCTAGCTCCCTTAGCTGAGCCCCAGAGCCCTGTTAGTAATAGTCTGACGATTCTATATCTAGCTCCTGTAGAAACCCATCATGGCAGCTCGATCCCTCCCCAGAACTCCCCTACCTCCCCTGTACTGAGTTCTGAGCTAACTGATTTACTGAATCTTCAGCACTCACAAATTAATTATCGGATACTCGAAGCTGATGATTTAGAACAAGCAGAAATATTGACTCGCGTTTGGTATCCAGATGTCCTCTTACTAGACAGTGAAGGAATTACGGAGCCCCTTGCTTATTTGCAAGAGCTGTCCTTATATGAAGGCTTGACTTCTTTACCCCTTGTTACCTTAGATTACAGAACCACAGAAGCAGCCAATCAAGTCAACAGTCTTTGTGTGTATCCTTGTTTAGCACTAGATAGCTGTTCTAAAGTTGCTGCTCTGCTACAAGTACTTCAAGTAGCTGCTGGTATGAGCCACAAACCCAATGTACTAGTGATGGAAATTGGGGAGGCAGGGACACAGGGAGCTGGGGAACATCTCCAATCACCAATTTCCACATCCCTAACTCCTCAATCCTCGTGGCGACAGGCACTAATGCAATACCTACAAACAGCGGGATTTAGAGGCTTACTTGCCAGTTCTTGGATGGAAGTATACCGTCAACTCCAAACTCAAAACTTTGACTTACTGCTGATTCGTTTAACCAAAATCGGCGACTCTTCAGTGCTGGCAACAAGACTCAATTCCTTAGCTCAGCTACAAAAGTTACCACCAATTCTAGTGCTAGATCATCGATTAGGTTCTGAGTTTGGAGATGGAACAGTAACAGGTTCAGAGCATGCTACTTTGGAATTAGAATCCCTTCTCAAAGGCGTTGCTACCGAAGTTTTGCGGGGTTATTCTCAGTCCATGAACCAATTATTAGATCAAATCAAGCACACTCTAACTCAGAAATAGGGATTGGGCATTTCCAATAATTATGCTAAAGCCTCTATATTACCGTACCCAAATCAGGGTTTCTGGAGATGTCTATTGGGACTACCTCCTTTGCCCAAATGCTTATATGTATATATTTCACGGGGGACTTTGACTCCGGGCTCCCCCAGAATTGGGGGCTGGGGGGCTTCAAAAACCTTCGTTTTGTTGCCAATATTTCCAATTGTTAATTTCGCCACCAGCATCCGCTACGCTAACACACCCTACAAATGGAGGCTTTGCCTAAGTCCTGAGCTCTTTAATTCTCCATTGCTTGCTCCGAAGTACCGAAGTCTCCCCTGCTTTCAGTAGGATTGTATATTTTTTACTGCGAAATCTCTTAACTAATCTGCACCCTACCCTAAGAGGGATTGGGACTTCTCGTTATTTGCTGTTAATTTTATGAAGAAATGCAAACAACTGATACAAAATCCGCTTTTATAGCCCCCCTTTCGTAACTTTTGACGTAATACAAATCCTTTTGCTAAACTTGAAAAACATCGGCGAATAAATATTTTGGATGTAGTAATTTAATCAAATTGGAACACATTTTAATTGAGTATAATATTTTGTGAATATATTTTTTTAAAATATGAATTTAAGCATAAAAAAAGGATATTAGGCTAGGATTTTTGTTTAAGCTTGATCATTAATTAAATATATTTTTTGAAATTAATGGGAACATTTCAAGAATAATTAAATCAAATGAAGCAAAGTTCAAAATTAAACAGATTTTTTTTATAGTGAGTATTTATAACTAAAATATAACTAGATATTCAAGTATTTGTTAGTTTAACAAAGTATCTGAAACATCCTTTAGCTATTGACTTGGTCAAATTTACGTATATCTCAACATTCTGAAAACTG
>JAAHGL010000134.1 GCA_010692635.1 Symploca sp. SIO2C1
TTTTACGATCACATCTGCGGTTTTATGATCGCATCTGTGGTTTTGCGATTGCCTTCGACACCAGCGTAGCTGATCGCACTCTAGTCTAATCATGACTCTGACCACTCCTCTCCCAATACTTACCTAAATCGTAGTCTCTATCACCGTTTCGACTACTTTTGCCTAATGGATAGCTTAGTAAGGGGGGAAATCTTGTCCTCCCCCTTACTAAGGGGGAGCTAGAGGGGGTCAACCCCCAGCCAATTCGCCAACAACATCTTTGAACTCTGGGTGGGTGTGGAAGCTAACTGTTAAGCTACCTCTAGCTTAAGTTGACACCAATGCCGAATGCTTCGCCCCTACATCTAATTCTGGTTAGTGAATCGGTGTTCTAGGACTTACTAGGAAAATGTGCCCAAGTAGTTCTGGGAGAACCTGTCATACTCTTTCGAGATAATAAACCATAGCTGTATTCAAGATTTGCTCCCGTCAGTTTAGTATTGTAGCCATAAGAAAACCACTCACCATAGGGATCATTGACATACCAACATTGCTTAGATTCACTAAAGCCTCGGATAACAATAATATGTCCTCCGTGGGTGAGTGTTCCCGAGTAGATGACAGGGTTACCCTTGCGTAGATGTTCTTTGACTTCCTCCCAAGTGGCATCAGTTTTAAACGTATCCTGGATACCATATTCTTGAAACAGTTTAACAAGGTTGGAATGATAAGTACGGTTCCAGCCTTTACCCTCCAAAAATGTAAAAAATTCGTCCTCTAGCTGAATCTTAGTTTGCCGGGGTTTAACACCGAAGAAACTACAGCACATTGCCACACAGGTAACATTGCAAGTGACGTGCGGTTTGTATCTGTTGTCCAGTTGAGAAAAGAAGGGCACTTTGATGTTAACTTCATTGCGGTTGACTGGATCTAGTCCTGGAGAACGCCAAATCGTTTTGGTTTTGTCCAAAACCTCTTTAGGAGTTTTACTTTGCAAGAGCTCAATTACTTCTTTGCCAGTATTTTTCAACAAAAATGCTACAGCCTCGTTTTGCTTACCGACAGTGACATCCCACTCTTCAAGAACATCTGTTAGGAGAAACTCTGGTTCAGGAATAATCAGCTTGACATGACCAGAAAAAAGATAATCTTCTTCATTGTTGGGTAACCTAGGATCATCCCACTTAACTAGGTAATGTCCTTGTTTCTCAGCATAGCCTTTAATCTGGTATTTACCTGGCTTGATACTTTTGAGAGAAATACCTTGCTGGATTAATTTTTTGGAAAGGATTGGCTTAGGCTTGAGAGGAGTGGTTTTTAAAACCTCTAAAGTCGCTGCTATCATCGTCATTGAGCCATTGGTATCATCATCACCAATAGGTTCAACCACCTGAGATAAACCTTCATCGTTGTCAGATGAATCTCTATCGTTGGAGTTTTCCGCCGGAGTCATAAACAGCTGTCCCTCTAGCTGACGACGTTTTACCAATCCTTGCAAAACTCCATATGTTCCTTTGTTCCACCACTGAAGAGCTTCAACACAACCTTTGTAATCTCCTTGATTGAGGCGCTTTAGAGCTGTAGATCTTCCTAAGGCTCCTTCTCCACAGTTGTAGGCAAAGCTAACTAAAGCAGAAAACTGATTCTCGTTGAGCTCAACCTTGACTAGCTTCTTGACAGCTTTTTCAAAATATTCCAGATCCTCCCTTAGCCAATCTTCAGCAGTAGATTCTGTGATGACTAAGCCTGATTTTAAACGAGAACCAGTTGTACCATAACCGATAGTTAGGACACCAGAAGGGCAATAATAGGTTTTTACTAATTGTTCTCCATTTCTCTTACCACATTTTTTGTGCAGACCTTCACATTTTTTTACCAAATTTATTCCAACTTGATTAATTCTCAGATTTTCGTTCATGTTCACCCTGATAATAAGTTGTCAATCGATTTGATGCACTATAGAAATAATATGGAAAAAATATTTAATTGGGAACGTAAATCTAAAAATCGAAGTAGATGTAAGGTTGACCACCTTGAGGAGCCAGCACCCAGACAGTATACAACCCCAACGGCATCAATAAAAGCTTCACTGACCAGTTAAGTTGTAATTTTAAACCCCTGTAGAAGAAGTAAACTAGGGTCATTAATGCTACTAATATCCCTATCAGGAAAGCTATCTGAAGACGTCCTAAACCAATTGCCTCAATATAGACTTTTTGGGCAAATTGAATATCAGCTGGTTGACCCCAGAGGTGTTGAACAGCTAAAGTAGCTTGACTGAGCTTGGGTAACCGGAAAAAAATCCAAGAGACGAACACCATTGACTGAGTCAAAAACCAGGCAACTAAAACCCCTATCCAGCTTTGCCACCAAAGTTTTACCCAATTTAATCCATTAGCGACCGCATCAGTCAATCGGTGAATTACTAAAGCTAAGCCATGCAACCCTCCCCACACAAGAAAACCCCAGGCGGCTCCATGCCAGATACCAGTAATAAGCATGACTATCACTAGGTTCAAGCAAGTTCTACTTAGTCCCTTACGAGAGCCACCTAAGGGAAAGTAGAGATAGTTGCGAATCCAATCTCCTAAAGTCATGTGCCAACGACGCCAAAAATCGGCAATACTGGTACTGAAGTAAGGAAAGTCAAAGTTTTCTGGGAGATTAATTCCCATAAGAACCGCAGTACCCCTGGCAATGTCCACATAACCACTGAAATCGAGATAGAGTTGCAAACCGTAGGCAAAGATTGCCAACCATAAATCACCACTACCAGCTCGCTCTAGGTTACCGAAACACAAATCAACTAAAATACCAAGACGGTCTCCTAATAGTGCCTTTTTTACAGCACCACAGGTAATTAACCAAAGTCCCTCTGTAACTCGATCGAGGGTAGGGAATTGTAAGTTCTTTAGTCCACCGGTAAATTGATGGTAGCGAGTTATGGGACCAGAAATCAATTTGGGAAAATACAGTTTGTAGGCGGTGAACTGCAATAACTGCTTAGTTGCTGGAGCACCGCGATAGACATCTATTAAATAGGCAATGCACTCGAAGGTGAAGAAGGATATTCCCAACGGAGCAATTAAGTAAGTGCTAATCCAGCTAGCACTCTCCTCAACTACTGGTAAATTAAGAGGAGCTGCAATATTGCTCAAGATAAAAGGAACATACTTGAAGCTCACTAAGCAGATAACATTCAAAAGGACACCCAGCCACAAAAGCTGCAAGCGTCGCTGATTCCAGCTCTTTTGAGCAGACTGCCACTTTTTCGTATTCTGTCGTCCTGGTGCTAGATTGGCTCCAATTGCTCTTCCCAGATAAAAGTTAATCAGGGTAATAGCCAATAGTAGGGGTATGTATTGAATTTGTAGTGAAGCATAAAAGGTCAAACTGCCAATTAGTAGTATCCACAGTTGTCCAGATGGGGATTTCATAGACCAGTAGATTCCCAGGAAAACCAGCAGGAAAAGACCGTAGGTAATTGAGATAAATGTCATTTTAAGTTAAAGAGACTATATCATCCCAGATTGAAGCGAAAGCTCCAAATAGTATAATTAAGCATAGATGAACGGATAAACTATAGCAGTTCTCGCATCCGTGAGGTACAGATCCAATTCCCAATTCCCAATTCCCAAAAACCAGGCTCTTTGTACCTTATCTAAATGAGAAACGCTATAGTTTCAGCTTATTTAGTTGCGATCGCCTACGGTACTAACGAAGCTAATCGCCACAGATGAAAAACAATGACCCTCTCCCCTCTAAAAACCCCCATCTTTTATCCAGAACCAGATGGCTCTCCTATGGCAGAAAGCGACCCTAACCGCGACTATCTAGTTTATGGGGTTGAGTCCCTCAAACTCTATTTTCAACACCGCCAGGATGTTTACGTTTCTGGCAATCTCTGGCTATCTTACGAGCAAGGAGTTCCTGATGCAGTTGTCTGTCCGGATGTGTTTGTCGTCTTTGGAGTAGAAAACCGTCCCCGCAGAAGTTACAAAGTGTGGGAAGAACAGGGAAAAACTCCCGATTGGGTTTTAGAGGTGACTTCGAGCAGCACGCGCCATAAGGACGAACGAGAGAAACCACATACTTATGCTCAAATGGGAGTGTCTGAGTATTTTCAATACGATCCTAGTGGAGATTATCTCAAACCCTCACTCAAAGGACGGCGTTTAACAAAAAATGGTTATCAAATTCTCACTCCTAATTACCTGGAAAATGGAGAGTTGGTTTTTCCTTCATTGGTGTTAGGATTAGAGATATGGCTCCTTCCCGATGGTCAGTTACGGTTTTTCAATGCTCAACAGGGAGAGTTTTTACGAACTTATCGCGAAGAAAGAGAAAGGGGCGATCGTGAGCAACAAAGAGCTGAGCAGGAACGGCAACGAGCCGAGATCCTTGCCGCAAAATTGCGTGAACTAGGAATCGATCCCTCGGAATTATTGTAATCTCGTTCTTCAAAAAACTGCTATAGATGGAAAGCCTAACCTCTCGTATGCAGGAGGTGCAATCGCCAATTATTCCCATTGTTGGGGAACTAATTCGCCGTACCCCTGGAACTATCTCCTTAGGACAAGGTGTTGTTTATTATGGTCCTCCCCCAGAAGCGATCGCACTTTTGCCTGAATTCCTTAAGCATTTGCATAATCATCAATACCAACCGGTTCAGGGAATTGCTCCTTTGTTATCAGCAATTGAGGCCAAACTGCAAACTGCCAATGGTATTGAGATTAATGGGAAAAACTGCATCGTGGTGACAGCGGGAAGTAACATGGCTTTCATGAATGCAATTCTAGCTATTACCACTCCTGGTGATGAGATTATTATTCAGGTACCCTATTATTTCAATCATGAGATGGCGATTACGATGGCAAGTTGTCGTCCTGTTCTCGTAGCGACTGATGAGAATTACCAGCTACGCCCTGAAGCGATTGCCCAAGCAATTACAGAAAGAACTAAGGCTGTGGTAACAATTTCCCCTAATAATCCTACTGGAGTCGTGTATTCCGAGAAGGCATTGCGGGAAGTAAATCAAATCTGTTGCGATCGCGGTATTTACCACATTAGTGATGAAGCCTACGAGTATTTTACCTACAACGGGGTGAAACATGTTTCACCAGGAGCCTTTCCCCAAAGTAGTGAATACACTATTTCCCTCTACTCCCTTTCCAAAGCCTACGGTTTTGCCAGTTGGCGCATCGGTTATATGGTAATTCCTCAACATCTACTTGGGGCTGTCAAGAAAGTTCAGGATACGATTCTGATTTGTCCCCCAGTAGTTTCCCAATATGCAGCTTTAGGAGCACTACAAGTAGGAGTTGACTACTGCAAAGATCATATCCGTGTGATCGCAACTGTGCGACAGCTAGCATTAAACTCCCTAAATCGAATCAAAGATTTATGTACGATTGCTCCTGCTGATGGTGCTTTCTATTTTTTCCTCAAGGTTCATACTAAGCTAAGTGCTTTTGAGTTGGTAGAGCAACTAATTCAAGAATATCGGGTAGCAGTAATTCCCGGTACTACCTTTGGTATGGATGATGGCTGTTACTTGCGAGTTGCTTACGGAGCCCTACAAAAGGAGACGGCAACTGAAGGTATTGAGAGATTAGTGAGAGGTTTAGAAACAATATCTGTAGAGACGTAGCAGGCTACGTCTTTACATCTCCTAGAGTTGTTCTTTAGATATCGCCGCGAATTTCTTCAACAACTCCATCCCGTAGCAGAACTTCAACATTCATTTTCCGCACCAGGTTATCCCCTACTTCAACTCGGAAAAAGCTCTCTATTTGACCTTGATTAACCTCTTGATCAAGTTCTAGCATCTGGATTTGTTGCAGTTGTTGTAATTGCTGATTTTTTTGTTCTAGTAGTTCACTTTTCTTTTGATTAACCTGAACTTGAATATTTTCGACTTGTTGTGCTACCTGAGGACTAGGAGGTTGGGCACTTTGCTTTTGAATTTCTGCGATCGCTCTTTGTCCTTGCAAATCTAGCTGTTGTAGCTGAGAGTCGAGTTGGTTGATCTGCTTTTGAAGCTGTTGCTGAACTTCATCCTTCCATCGCGTCGTGACAATGGCTTTGATATTAACAGGTCTCTTCAAAAGTAGATTTGATTTAGATTCGTCCATATGGGTTACGTTAATCAGGTCTGATGGTTAAAATGTTCAATTGGTTGTTCTTACTAACCTAAATCAGGCAAACATCCCGTTAATGATATCGCGATAATGTTCGGTCACAACGGGTCGCCGGATTTTTAGAGTTCGAGTCATCATGCCATTGTCAATGGAAAATGGCTCTAGAATCAACCTAATCTGACTAATACGGTCATCAGGACGATAACCAGGACGATTTTTTACTTCCCGGTTCAATTCCTGCCGGAATAAGCCTTGAATTTCTTTACTCTCCAAGTCAATTGCCTTCCGGAAATCTGCTGTTGGTTGTGATTCATCAGACTCTGGTAAATCTAGGTGTAGATTCTGTGAGGCTGCCCATTCTCTCAGGGTATCAAGATTGGGCACGATTAAAGCTCCCAGGGCTTTTTGATCTTGACCCACCAACATGATTTGGTCAATATAAGCACTCCGCACACAAGCATCCTCAATCGGCTGAGGTTCAATATTTTCACCATTAGAGAGAACAATTGTATCTTTAGCTCTTCCCGTCAGTACTAAATTATTTTGGGATGTCACCCAACCCAAATCGCCGGTATCAAACCAACCTTCGGCATGGAGGACTTTGGCAGTTGCTTCCGGTTTATTGAAATAACCTTGCATTACCTGGGGTCCCCGTATCATAACTAAACCTCCTTCTCCTTGAGGGAGAGGTTGGCGAGTTTCCGGATCCACAATCTGAATTTCTGTCTGAGGCATCGGTGGCCCTGAAGAACCCCGTAAGTTATACCAAGGACGGCGTACATTAGTTACTGGAGAGGTTTCTGTCAAACCATAGCCTACTAGTACCTCAATACCAACAATTTCAAAAAACTTGTCAATGTGTCTAGCAAGGGAACCTCCGCCACTAATCACTTGCTTGATTTTTCCCCCAGTTGCTTGGCGGACTTTTTGGTAAACTAACTTGTCGGCTAGTTGATGGATAGGCCAAAGAATCGCTGTCTTGAGACTAGCAATTAGACGTTGAATGGTAGATGGGTTGAGTTGCTCTATACTCAAACCTTGGGCTATACGTTTTGCTTCAATGTAGTTTTGACTAATAGCCAACAAGTTTTGCACCAATCGCTGTTTACTAGCAGGCTGTTCACGGAACTGCTTTTGGACACCCTCGTAAACCACTTCCCACAGCCGAGGTACACCTACCATCAAATTGGGTTGGAATTTTTGGAAATCTTTTTTGAAATTCCGCTGGTTGGTATACATTTGGGTGCATCCCTGAGAAAGTAGAAAATACTCTGCTGCTCGCTCGTAAGAGTGCCAAGTAGGTAGAATAGAAAGGATGCGATCGCCTGGTTGGAACACTAAGACAGCACCAAAGGTGGTAACTTGGTGCATTAGGTTGCCATGGGTCAGCATTACACCTTTAGGTTTGCCAGTTGTACCAGATGTATAGATTAAGGTTGCCAGAGTTTCCCGATTGTAGTTAAAGCTTGTTAGTTGATGAGATGCTCCAGCAGCCATGAGCTGGTTGTAGTTGAGAATTTGCCCAGTTTCCTCTGCTGGAGGCTCTTCTTCTGAGAGGAGAACTACCCACTCAATCGGCAGTTCAGCCAAACGCTCTTGCAGTTTCTTAAAGGTGTTAAGGTTTTCCACCAGTAAACCAATGCTGCCACTATCAGCCAAAATATAAAGCAGTTCCTCTTTTTCTGCTTGGGAACTACGCACAACATTCGCTGCTCCTGCGGCCATGGTACCCTGGTCAGCAATCAGCCATCGGGGACTGTTATCGGCAAACAAGGCAATTCTCTTAGGAATACCAGTCTCATCTAATCCTGGTTGGAAGCCAATTGCCTGCAAACCAGCGGCAAATTGCTGAATTTGCTGGTGCAACTCGGCATAGGTCAAACTGATAGGAGCAGCACCGTAGGCTCCTACAGCATGGGGATCTTTGACAACAATAGTGCTTCCAAAGCGTTGAGCAGCTAAGGGCCAGACTTCTGTTAGCAACTCAACTGAAGAATAATCGGCACTGCGTTGCAGATTAGTCAGCTCTTGCTCGGTAAGGCGGTTGGTAGGATGGTTTTTCGACATAACTCCCCCATTTGGGTCGGTTTTATGTTTCTACCATATTCCTGTACTGAGGGAGTAGAGAAGCTTCGGTAGACACAATTACTTCTGTCTGCGATTTGTTGTTTGTTGTTTCTAGAGTTTTAGCGCACCCTAACGGAATTATGTCATCCTGAGCGATAGCGAAGGATCTCCAGATGACCCAGATGCTTCACTATCACCTCAGCGTAACAGTTGAGTGTGTAAGTCCTTTAAACTCCAAAAGCGATCGCATTTTCTAGGTTGAACAATGTAGTAGAGATTAATGTGTTGTCAAGCGACTTGTTCTTCTTTAACCGTCACAGATAGTTTCAAACCTAGCTCGTTTAACAGTCTTGCAATTACAGGAAGTCTTGGCACTTCTTCCTGAGAAAGCAATTGATAGTAATTCTTTAAATCAGAATTAGGTTCGTTTGAAGCTTCAATCAGACTTTTGCGGGCTTCTGTTACATTTTTCAATGCTAGTAAAATGTGTTCAAGATCGCCATCCTCCAAGACAGCATCAAGATAAGCAGCTGCTTCTGCCGGATCTTTTAAAGATTCGATTAGATAGGATTGGTAGCTCTTATGATTTGGCATTTCGTCTTTTTTGAAAATCCGTCCAGTATTGCTTTGCTCTAAGAATATCTTGATCTTGGGTACTTTTATCTCCCCCACAGAGCAAAAGGATGATTGTTGCTCCTGATTGGGCAAAGTAAATTCGATAGCCTGGTCCATAGTCAATTCTAAGTTCCATTACTCCTTCCCCAACAGGCTTAAAGTCACCTAGATTGCCTATACCAATTCGATCAAGCCGTTTCTTTATTCTAGCTCTTGCCTGTCTGTCTCGCAGAGCATCTAACCAACGTTCAAATGGGCAGTTATCGTCTTCTGTTACGTATAGAGCTAATTCCCGTTGCTGTGCCTCCATAAGCCCCTAATCTGACAAGATAGATTTTTCTGATTTTGGCATAGTCTCAAAAAAGGAGGTTTTCTTCATCTGTGATTTAGCAGCTCAAAAGGTTCCTTCCAAGGCAAATATAAGAATACAATCTATTAATCATTCCAACGATCTATAAACCTCAGCATATTCTTTTCAGAAATTAGCCTTACTGATCTATTTTTTTGCTTCTCTTTTAGAGTTTCTGATATTTCAGTAAAACTCTGAAAAGGTTTATGGTCCTTGCATTTACTAATTTCTTGCAGTTGTGCTAATATTTTTTTTGCTTTGCTAGTACCCAGAAATTCTAGCCTACGTTGTACTTGAAACGCGATTTCTGGTTCTAAAATACGATTAAACGCATCCATAGGAGGAATGGGTTGAGGTAGTCTACGCTCAATCACTGACAAAATTTCAGCTTTCTGTCGTTCAAGTTCTGCAAAAACAAGCTTATATTTGTTATTGATAGAAGATTCTAGATTCTCAATCTGTAAATTAATTTGAGAGTTATTTGAAGTTGTAGATTGAGACAAGTTTTGCGGAGTATCTTCAATTACTTGCAATATCTCCAGTTGCTTGCGAATAGCTTCCCGATTTTTAGTGTTAGATATAAACACTGTGATTCGATCAGGAAGACGAGGATTAAACTCACAAGCTTTGAGATAAGCATAATACTCTAGGTAGCCTGAAATGAGTTCATATTCATCAACGCTCATTTGCTGCACCACTGGCACATTGACTAAACCACTTAAATCGATAATCGTATTTGCTAAAGCTTCAATTTGAGTAGCTTTGTGTGCAGGATTGAATGGTGGGCTTTTTGCCTGAATACTGTCTAGATCAACAATTGAAGTTAAGAATTCCATTGATATTTCCTTGAAATAATAGCTAAATTTGTATAAGCTGCATAACTTCCTGTGCTAATTTATCAAATTCTTTCGCTGCCGAAGATTTAGGAGCATGATCTAAGATGGAAATTGGATCAGGAATTATTAAATCACCTACCTCTGTTGTTCTCTCAATTGCTTTCGATGTCTCACGGCGTTCAAAAATTTTTGAATTTAGTACTGGAAAACCATAATGCTCCTCAACAATTTCTATCATTCGAGGTAGGGTATATTCTTGGAATTTTGCTGTAGTTCCTAACTTAGAGGCAATTACACCAAGAATCTCAATTGGCTCTTTTCTGATTGAATCTCGAAATTCATTTACATCATTTACAAAACGACGAACATTGCGCAAACCCTCATTAGCAAAAGGACGAAGATCTGATGGAATCAAAAGATAGTCTGCTGTAATGAGTGCAATTCGTGCATATAGATTGAGTGATGGCGGTGTATCAATTAAAACTACATCATATTGACTACGAACATCAACTAGCTTTTTTAAAATTCTCGTGAGAGCTTGTGGCTGCTGAATTAATTCTTGTTCATGCTCCATTAAATCAATATGACTAGGAACTACATCAAAAGGTGGTTTTGTAAATTCAGATTTTTGAGTAACCGCTGAAATTGAATAATCATTTCTAGATGCAATTACTTGGTAGATATAATTATCTTTCAATGTGTCATTTAAATCATACTGAAATTTAACTAGTCCTGCTGCAAAAGTTGTATTAGCTTGGCTGTCTAGATCAATTACTAACACTTTTTTACCTTTCTTACTTAGTGCTGCAGCTAGATTAACCACTGTTGTTGTTTTTCCAACACCACCTTTGTTATGGTAAATGACAAGCACTTTCATTAAATTACTCCTTATTCATAAATATCATTTATTCTACTTATGACCTCCTAGAATGTATTGTTGTAAGAATGCTTGTCATTTTACACGGTTTTTTTCCAGTCTTCGAGTGCACTTATAAAAAAACTAGCTGCTGGATGATTGAGGAACTGTTCTAGTGCAGAACTACTTCCAGCACTAAGTGCGCTAAGAATGCGTTGAGCAAGAGAGGGATTATTCTCAATTCGCTGAATTGCCTCATTTGCAAGAGCGAATTTTGCTGCTGTGGTATCAGTGGGGTATGTTTGAGAGAGCTGTTCAAGGAGTGATTGAATTTCTTTGGCTGCATCAGCAAGGCTTTTGCTTTCTGAAGTGTAGTTATGTTGATTTGCTTGCTGGCGAGCACTACCACTTACCTGGTTAGCAAAGTTGGCAATCTTTGCATCCTGTAAGTTATTGGTAAATTTCTCAGAACTTGACATAGCAGTTGTCTCTAAATTAAGATTGACAGATTTGACAGCCTGTAGCTTTGCTAGCTCTACAAGCTCTGCATTTTGCTGTTTATACAACTCAATCATTTGAGTACTTGCTTGCAATGCATAAGTTACTTTAGCAAGTTGAATTTGTTCATCATAGAAATTTTGAGTGTTTTCTTGATTAGCTGTCGGTAATAATTCTAGACGAACAGCAATTGCATTATCATTTTTCTGCTCAAGCTCCTGAATAGAAATCACTTGATCACTATATTGTTTTTGTAGTTCTTGGAATGACTGGAAAAACCCTGTGATTCCATTAGAGAAAAAAAGTTCTCTTATTTCAGAAGCTTGCTGAAATTTTTTAGTAAATTCTCCACACCGAAATGTCCGATTTTTAGGGTGGCGATTGCTAAATTCTAAGCTGTATTCTTTCTTGAGATAAATATAATCACATTGTACATTACCGAGATTTGTCTTGCTATTGATATTCCAATCTTGTATACAAGCTCCAGTGAGATTTGCCCGGATGAAATCGGTCCTCAACGCCTGAACTGCCGTCAGGTCAGCATTCTGAAGATTAGCATCTTCCATAACGGCTAGACTGAGGTCAGCTTCACTTAGGTTTGCTTTACTAAGATTGGTAAGACTAAACTTAGCTGCTTTAAGTACAGCCTTACTGAGATTAGCTTGCTGGAGAAAAGCTTTTCTGAAATAAGCTTCACTAAGATTGGCTCCACTAAGGTTAGCTTTGCTAAGATTGGAGTTGCTGAAGTTGGCAAACTTCAATTCACTCTTACTGAGGTTAGCTTTGCTAAGATTGGAGTTGCTGAAGTTGGCAAACTTCAATTCACTCTTGCTGAGGTTAGCACTACTGAGATCAACCTTACTAAGATTAGCTGAGGAGAAGCGAGTATCACTGAATTTTGCTCTACTAAGCTTCGCGTGTCTAAGGTCAGCAAAACTCAAATTTGCTTGGCAAAGATCAGCTTTTCTCAAGTCAACCCCGCTGAGATTAGCTTTTGTGAGATCGGGAATGATATCTGGGTTTTCCCTTCTCCATTGGTTCCACATTTGAACCCCTTTGTTTAGCTCAGCAAGGTGATCGGGATTAGCCACTTCAGCCTGTCCTCGTGTTAAATAATGTGCCTCTGAGATCTTGATATACTTGCTATTATTATGCCTCAGTCTCCCCAAATAACTTAAAATAATGCCCAAAAAAACAATTGTAGAAGCTGAAAATTAGAGATTCACCTGCTCTCAATGTAATGACTGGAGAGCTTTTACCTGACTTTCCGATAACCCCAATAGTTGAGTAACTTGTTCGATATCCATTCCTGTTGCCAACAAATTTTGAGCAGCTTGTAGTAGTTGAGTCTGAACTTGCTCCTTTGCTAATCGCTCCTGTGCTGTCTGTTGCTCAGATTGCTCCGTATCAGTTAACAGCCAGTTACCTGAACTATCACACCAGCGCAACCAATAACCTGGGATATCTTCAAACACCCCTTCCCAAATCCCCAAACCAATCTCTAAATCAGCTAACCAAGCGATCGCATTTTCTGGGTTGAGCGATTGTTCCTGATATTGTCCTCCATCGAGCTTGAAATAGCGCAACTTTTGAGTGTAGCGGCTATAAACAAAGTAGTGAGGAATCCTCAAATATCGCTCATATACTTCTAGCTTGGCAGGAGGTTTGGTTGCAGTTTGTTCTGAGCCATTTTCCCTGAGATTAACAGCTGGAGTCCCTGATTCTGCATTTACCGTTTCATTGTAGAAGCGTCCCAAATCTTCAACTTCAGTGCCTGGAGACAAAAACTCAATCGCCACATAGGGACTTTTGCCTTCTTGCCACATGACATAGCTTCGCCGCAAATCTTTACCATCATATAAACGAGGCACATCAATTGCTAAAAACCAATCAGGACGCTTATACCAAAGAGGATGATTGACATCGTAGTAGAGATTGAGGTCAGAGGCAGTAAAATAATTTTCACGAGTGTAACCACTCAACTGCAGGGTGCGACTGAGCAATTGTGGTTGAAGGTCATGAAATTCATCAGGCAAACCGGGCTCCTCAGGGTTTTCACTGGGTAGATCATACATCGTGGGTAGTGTTTCTCGTGGTGATCTTGGCGGATCGACCTGTTCGAGTATTGGTTTATGAGTGATGGAAACCATAGCCAACCTCTTTTACGATATAGATAATGAGCCTGTGATATAAATCCAGTTTAACCAGACTGAAGCATCTGAGCCGCCTGGGAGATCCTTCGCTATCGCTCAGGATGACATAATTCCGTTAGGGTGCGTAAGTTCTAAAAGGCTCTCGGTTTTTAAGCCAGTAAATACAAATATCAGTATCCAAGAGATAACTCATAAAGTGTATCCTTGAGAGGACATAGTACGAGCAGAATAAACTTCCTCAACTAAGTTTTCTGCTGTGCGTGGATCATCTTGCCAACCTCCACATGTCTGCAAAAACATTTCCTGCTTGTCAAGATTGCTATCTTGGCTCTTTTGATTAACTTGGAATAAGAGAAACTCAATATAGCTCAAAATCATTTGCTGTTGAGCAGGAGTAAGATTCATCAATATTTATAACCATCTTTCAGTTGCTTATTACTATGGATACAATTATCCAGTCAAATAGGAATGTAAGCGACAAAGGTTGGAGCTAGCCATTTGAAAACCGCTATTAAAAACATTTGCTGCTTGTCAAGGATGAGAAATTTGCCAGCATCTCTTTTCACTCCCAGTTTTCACCTTTTTTAACCACCGATTCCCAGACGACTAGCTAAACCGGGAGTCCAGGGGATAAGAATTGCTGCCATCAAAAACAGTGCCAACAAAGCTAAAATTGCTCTAGTGTCATCCGGTTCTGTAATTTCATTAAGGTTAGGACGCTCCTGACCTCTTTGCAAGAACAGAATCACGATCGCCCAGTACAAAATCAGGGGATTTGCCGGGTTCAAAAAAGCGACTATTCCTAAGATAATCAGGGTGGCAATGGTAGTGCGTCGAGCTATTTTACGTCCGTAGATTGCCTGAACAATTCGCCCTCCATCTAACTGCCCTGCTGGCATTAAGTTCAAGGCTGTGATAAGCAAGCCTAACCAACCCATAATTGTCAGTGGGTGAATGTCCACTAATGTCCCTTGCAAAGAAGCTCCAAGGAAAACTCTTGCCATAGCTCCCACCAAAATCGAACCTTGGAAAAACTGAGATGGAACCTGTAAAGAACTGCCCTCATGAGAAAGCAATAATCCGCCAAGGAGTAGCAGTAGAGAAACAATACCACCAACTGCTGGTCCGGCTAGAGAGATGTCAAACAAGGCTGTGCGGTTAGCCAATAGAGATTCAAAGCGGGTAATAGCACCAAAAGAGCCGATTTGCCAACTGGGGATGAAAAAAGGTAGACCGATGCGCACATTGTAGCGCTTCCCTTGCCACCAATGACCGAGTTCGTGAGCGATCAGCACTGTCCAAATTCCAACACTAATGGGTAATGCTTCTGGAAACCGCTCCAGATTATTGAAGAAATCAAATTTCAGTAGCAAGCTGGCTGCTTCTAAAGTAGTGGCAATCGTGGCAAGGAGCAGGACAGCTGCTAAAATTTTCTGGGATACCGTTGCTGGTTCTGGATCATTGCTACTAGGTAGAACAATGATTACCGGTTTACCTTCAGGTCCTTCAACTAAAAATAGCCGATAGCGATCGCCTAATCGCTCCTCCAAGTTGGTAGATAAGCGGGAATAGACAGTTTCTGGTTCTTTTCCCCGCAAATTACCTTTAAAAATCACCCCTTCCTGATAGGGAATTGTTTCTGTGCTAAAAAACGTATCAATGCCGAAAATTTCTTGGATGTTCTTGAGATCTTCATCGGGTATGGGAGCTATCTCAGGAGCAACATTTTTACCCTGGGAAGGCAGTGGAGAGTTTTTCGCAGTTGTGCTATTCTCTGCGTCTGAGGTTTCGATTGTACTGCCTTGTTGTTGCTCGTTTAGTAGCTTCTTTGTACGTTCTTGCAACAACTCATCCTGTCCAGCGGCACGCAAACGCTTACCCAAGTAGATATATAATCCAGCAGAAGCAACTATTAAGAATAATATGCCGACGATATTGACGTAAATGCCAGCAGCAAGTAAGCCAAAAAACAGCAGCCAGGGAACTGTCAAAACAACCGATTGTGACCAGGCTAAGATTCCTAGTTTACCGAAAGACTGAGCACGTTTGAAGCCCCAAGCTAACACACCAAGCGCCAGCAAGATGATCAAAATAGTTGCAGTAGTCTCTGATCCGTTAAACATATTGGTTATTGGTTATTGTTTATCAGGATTAACATCTACTTACCCAAATACTTGTGGGCTTAACTATCTGCACTACCATTTTTCCAACTTTGGACAGCAGCTCTGAGATTACCTTGGTGTTGAGCAAGTAGGCGATCGCTTTGTTTATTATCTAATCTAGTCCAATGCATTAGCAACGCCAGCTTCACCTTGCGTCCACTACGCTCTAGTAATAAACCAGCCTCTTTCCGGCTCAAACTGGTGAGGTCTTGCAAAATTCGCAGTGCCCGATCATGCAGTTTTGTGTTAGTAACTGCCACATCTACCATGCGATTACCGTAGACTTTGCCTAACTGCACCATAACTCCGGTCGAGAGAATGTTCAATGCCATTTTAGTCACAGTACCAGCTTTTAGTCGTGTGGAGCCAGTTAGTATTTCGGGTCCCACCAGCAATCGAATATCCAAATCAGCTTCAATGCTTACTTGCTCAGTTGGTACACAAGCGAGCAAAATAGTAGTCGCTCCCCGCTGTCGTGCTGCTTGGATTGCTCCATGGACAAAAGGTGTAGTTCCACCAGCACTAATACCAACAACAACATCTAACTCAGTGACATGACGATGAGCGATTGCTTCTGCTCCATCTTCTTTTCGGTCTTCCAAATCTTCTGAGCTGCGCACCAATGCTCCTGCTCCTCCAGCAATTACCCCTTGTACCAGCTCTGGTGGCGTACAAAAGGTAGGGGGACACTCAGCAGCATCAAGTACTCCCAAGCGTCCACTGGTTCCCGCTCCGACATAAAAGAGGCGTCCACCCTTGCCTAGAGCCTGAGCTGTCCAGTCAATCGCTTGGGCTAGTTGGACGCGAGCAGCAGCGATCGCGCTGAGAGTTTTGGCGTCTTCGCGATTAAACAACTCTACCAGTTCTAGGGAAGTTAACTGGTCAAGGTTCTGGCTATCGGGGTTAATTTGCTCGGTCAACAGATGACCCCGCTCTTGTGAATCAGTCATTGGTTATTAGTTATTGGTTATTGGTCATTGGTCATTGGTTATTGTTTATTGGTCATTGGTACAAACAACAAATAACAAACAACAAACAACAAATTACAACAATCCTTCCAACTGACGCCGAATCTGATCCAAATTAGACATTTCTACTTCTTCGACTTCCTCCACCCTTTCCTTGGTGTCTGTCTGTAAATCATCTGGTTCGAGATTAGCTTCTGGTGGAGCCAGGAAAAGGCGTTCCAGCGTGTTTTCTGGAACAAATCCTGCGGGGACTAACTGCCAGTCATAATCGAATTGTTCAGTATCAATATCCTCCATATCGATTTCCTCAACACTCACCGGTGGAAAATCTTGAGCTTCTAACAGAAGTCCGTAGCGGGTGGCATCGTCTTCCGACTCAAACATCAAGACTACGGTGCGATCTTGAATTTGTAGGGAGTGAACTCCTTCGTTGTCTGTACCGACATTGTATAAGAGGATAAATACTCGCTTAGATGAAGCCATAGGTTATTGTTAATTTTCAAGGTTATGTTTCACAAATTACCGTCTTTACCTAGAATAACGTCAGTTAGGGAACAAGCTTTAAACCCAAACAAAGTTTGCTTTTAATAAGTAAAGTCTTCCTCCATCTGGGCTATTTCTGCTAGAGATTTCCAACCAGGTTGCCACAAGGCACAATCTTTAAGCTGTTGAGCATTCAACCAAAAACGGACATTGGGGTCACAGGAAGCAACCATTTCCGCAAATACCCACTTCCCCCGATTTTGGCGGTTAATCACTTGGAAATGTCGCCAGCCCCAGGTTTGTTGCTGGGATGTCCATTTAGAACCAACTAGGTGAGGGAATTTTTGCTTTTTTGACATTCTTGCTAAATTTATATAGTTGGGATCCTCTTCAATAAGCACTAAGGGCAAAGCGGTGTACCACTTTACCTGCACCGAAGACCTGATATATGCTTCGGTTACCACTTGGAAAAAAGCTGCGGTTGTCAGGAATCTAGTACAAGAAGGCTCCAACGCAGAAGACTGTAAGGTTTATGGTATCTGCTTTTTTGCCTATCGTTAAGAAACTTAGTTATTTCCACCGCGCTGCACTAGATAGCCACCCTGTAGCCTTATTGAGCGAGGTATCTTTTTATACCCTTACCAAACCCTTATTGTTGATGAAATTTTCCTACGAACTTTCAACAGCTTTGCTTGGTGCAGCAGCAATCGTACTGGTGCAACCTCAAATAACTCTAGCTTTGACAGCTTCGGAGGTGAATGCTATTGCGGAAAAGATTACTGTATTGATTGCGCAAGAGGAACAACAAGTTGCTTCAGGAGTGATTGTTGGCAAAGAAGGAAATACTTATTTTGTTTTGACTAGTCAACATGTAGTACAAACTGAGGGTCAGTACCAGATTATGACTCCTAGTAATGCTAAACATTCAGTTAACTACAGCAACATTATCAAATTACCTGGTATTGATTTAGCTATCTTACAATTTATTAGCCCAAGCATTTATCAAGTTGCTACCTTTGGTAATTCCAGCGAAGTAATTGTGGGTTCTCCAGCTTATATTTCTGGGTGGCCCAAACCTGGTTTTGCTCTCCAAGATGAAGCACCAATTCGTCTTTTCCACTCTGGACAAATTTCAGCTCGTCAACCTCTCAAAGATGGTTACGAGTTAATCTATACTACCCCTACTCGCCAAGGAATGAGTGGAGGACCGGTGCTCAATGAAAATGGCCAGTTGATTGGTATTCATGGACGTACTGATTTACCTACCTTAGAAACTGATCCCAAGCCTTGGGGAGTTAATTTAGGTATTCCCATCAACACCTTCATTACATTAGCCCCTAGCCTCTATGTTGAAGAAGGAGAAATTAAGCTCAAGGCGCAAGCTTACCAGGAAGCCATCACCTATTTTAACCAGGTACTAAAGTTTAATCCCAACTCTGCTGCTGCCTATAATGGGCAAAGTTATGCTCATTTTGCTCAGACAGGATACGAGGAATCTATTCAGAAGGCAACCCAAGCAATCAAGAATAACCCTAAATTAGCTGAAGCTTACCTTATCCGAGGGGCTAGTTATGCTCAGCAAGGAAGTCACCGCCAAGCCATTGAGAATTTTAACGAAGCGATCGCAATTAATTCTCGTTTTGCTGATGCCTATGCTTTGCGAGGGGTAAGTAAGGCAAAAATAGGGGATTCTAATGGAGCTTATAAGGATGTTGAACTATCTCTTAAGCTAGCTCCTAAAAGTTCTATTGCCTACATCTGCCTTAGCCAAATTCACTCCCTTGTTGGCTACAGGATAGGTGCAAGGGAGGCTAGTAGGATTGCAGATGAAATCTTAGATACTTCTAGGGAGATCAATCCTTATCAAATGACAATCAATCAGGTACTAGAAAACCGTTTGCTTCAAGAGCTTGTTGTACAGACAACGCCAACTTCTTCTAACCCCCAGACACCAGTCAACCCAGGAGATGAGTACTATACCAACACCATTAATCTCGTTGAGGCTTGCAAGTCTTATGATGACTCGCCTCACCAAAATGAGGCACTGCTGTGGCTACAAAATCAAATCCCTAAGTCTACTCTCAAAACATTTACGATGATGTGGCGACTGCAACTCATCTTCGACATGGATAAGGAGCCGATGGAGCTCGTTAACGTTTGTCAGCATTATGAGGGGAAGGAGCATCAAGATAAGGCTTTGGAAAGGTTACAGACTCGAATTAACCAGGTAACAATTATTGAGTTTGCCCAAAGATGGTTCCAAACTCAGTAATTTAAGGTGTTAGGTATTAGATGTTAGGTTTTAGGTAATGGAATTGAACAGTGATCAATGGATAATTGATAATTGATAATTGATAATTGGTTAATTTGGTCTAAGACCTCTTCATTTATGAAGAAAATAAAAAGAAAATATTTTCCTGATTGTCAATCCTCTTCTTTCAAGGAGAGGTAATTATCCATTATCCATTGTTCATTATCAATTGTTGAATT
>JAAHGL010000135.1 GCA_010692635.1 Symploca sp. SIO2C1
TTTTGTCCTAGCTGGTTCCATTCGTGATGATGGTCCTCTACCAGATACTCAGATGGATTTGATTAAAGCTCAGCAGGAATATGCCAAGCTCTTAGAAGGAGCAGATATGGTTTTGATGCTCTCCACCATGCTCCACTCTATTGGTGTAGGTAATATGACTCCAGCAGGAGTGAAGATGGTTTGTGTAGATATCAATCCAGCAGTAGTAACTAAATTAAGCGATCGCGGTTCAGTAGAATCCGTCGGTGTCGTTACTGATGTCGGTTTGTTCCTTAGTTTGTTAGTGCAACAGCTGGATAAGTTGACTGAACCCTATCCTGTAGGATAATCCCTAAAGCCTTACTAATCAATCCGGAAAACTGTAGGTTGGGTTGAACGATAGTGAAACCCAACTCCATCTACCCCCCGGTGTTGGGTTTCGTTCCTCAACCCAACCTACAACTATCGGATAAGAAGCCTGACTTTTTTAAACAGTCGGGCTTCTCGGCTTCGGTTATCTGATACTATTGCCTACCCTCACCGTATTCTGATAATTCCTGAAATTAAAGACAGAGAACGAGATTTATGTGCGGTGCGGCGGTTGTCTACATTACCTTCAGCGGTTTGAACTACTGAACTACCAGGCTGATAACCTATTACTACACCAATGTGGTTAAATCGTCCTGGTTTTGCCATGTCAAAAGTGGCGCAACTAAAACTGTAGTGAAACCCAACTCCATCTACCCCCCGGTGTTGGGTTTCGTTCCTCAACCCAACCTACAACCATCGGATAAGAAGCCTGACTGTTTAAAAAAGTCGGGCTTCTCGGCTTCGGTTATCTGATACTATTGCCTACCCTCACCGTATTCTGATAATTCCTGAAATTAAAGACAGAGAACGAGATTTATGTGCGGTGCGGCGGTTGTCTACATTACCTTCAGCGGTTTGAACTACTGAACTACCAGGCTGATAACCTCTTACTACACCAATGTGGTTAAAACGCCCAGCTATACCTCCCCAATCAAAAGTAACAATATCTCCTCGCCTTGGTCTAGTTGTTCCGGCAGGATACCAATAACCTTTTTGTTTTGCCCAGTATTCCCAAGAGGCAACCAGAGCCATTGAAGCGTCAAAACCTTGTGGTTTGTCGGGAATATCAATTCCTACTTGACGGCAACAATAAGTGACAAAAGCAGCACACCACTCATAATGAACCGGTATCCTTCCAATGTGTCCAAGCTCTATCATGATTTGACGTAAGGGTTGGAGGTATTTTTCTGCTTCACTATTGGCCCCATTCCAACGCAAACCTTTTGCTGCTTCTACTGATGCGAAATAAGCCAATTTGAGATGAACTTCATGAGGCAGTGGCATTTCTTCAAACTTACCACCCATCGCTTGCCAAGTTATTGGTCCAACTTCCCCGTCTACAAGTAAGCCTTTACGCAGTTGATAAGCCTTGACTGCTGCTTCTGTTTGATCGCCAAAATCCCCATCTTCTGCTCCTGAATTGAAACCCAGGCGATTTAGAGCTCCTTGTAAAGCTTTGACATCTTCTCCTTTATCTCCCCATCGAAGAATACGAGTTAAAGTTGGTAAATTTAAGAGGGGAGGAATTGTTGGAACAGAGCTAGACGGAGGAACAGGTGTATTAGGTGAGGCAACATGAAAGGTTTTAGCGGTTGGATATTTCCGCAAATAATCAGCCAATTCTTCGGTACTACGATTTTTAAGTTCAATCACCTCAATTAATTCTGAGGTTGCCCAGGCTGCTACTACCGGGAAAACAGCGTTGCCTTCTTCTTGGCGATATAACTCTAACCAGGTTACCGGAGAATGTTCAGGAAGATGCTCAAAACCCATCAAACCTCGTTGTTCCATCCGCTTGAGCAAAACCATTGCTCCACATTGCTGGCTGACAAAGTTAGGATCAAAAATTCCATCAGCTACGTATTTCCCTTTAGTATAGTGATTACTAAAACTCCACAGATAAGGGGATTTAACTTCCGGATGGAACATTCGGTGACCCCAACCATTGTATTTCTCAATACGGTAACAACTTCCTGCAATACTCCAATCTGTCCAATTAGCTAAACCATCATATTCAAGGGCATCAATAGCTGATTCGTTCCAAGTAAATGGAGGATTTCCCGGAGGACGACCCGCAGGAACACGAACAGTCTTAGCGGTAAGTCGATCGCCATTATGCAAATGCTTGGTAAAGTCAAGACTAGATTCTAAAGAGTGAATAGCTGCAATGACGAACCAAGGTACAGCAGTTGCTCTCTCAATCTGCTTGTATGTGGCTTTATTTTCTATGATCTTATTAATAATTCGATCTGCATCATCAACGCGATCTAGCTTAATTTCTAGAGTACTGTACAGTTGTTCGTATTCTTGAATTAAGTTGGTATCGAGAGTAACCATAATTTATTCTCCATTCAACAAAATGCTTAAATTAGCTATCTGAACAAGGCAAAATTTAAGTACTTGACTAAATTATGGAATTTTGATATCTCATATGACAGTACCCTCGTGGGTACTCTTTTTTTCTTTGCTAAGAGTGATACTCTGAAGAAATACGCTCATGCGCTAATGGCTAATAGCTAATGGCTAATCTTTTCAGAAACACTCGGCTATAAGGGTTATGTAGGAAGGGTTACAGAAAAAAGCGCCTAGAGAACAACGACTTTGAATCAAAGGATAAGCAAAAAAATATCTCTAATCTGTCTTGCTTTAATTGTAGGATTCATCCTCCTGTCCCCTCGTTTAACTATGGCGCAATCACTATCGAGCTTAGAATCCCGTATTTTTCGGCTAGAATCTGAAAATGCTCAACTGCGATCGCGTCTTAACCGCCTTGAAGGGGAGCTATCTCGATCGCCTTTTCCCAATCAAAGGAGTAACTTACCAACCCCAGTAGTGCCTCCAAGAGCCAATCAGCAAGTTTTACCGTCAGATCCCATGTTTCAACGACTAGCCACGCTAGTGATTGAACTTAAAGAGCGCATCAATGTTTTAGAGGAGCAAGTCACTGAACTCAAAGAGCAGTAAATTGATGTACTTTACGGGATGACAAATAATCTGAAGTCTTTGTCCAAGCTGCTTTGGAGCTAGTTGTTATTTAAACCGTATAATCTCCAGTCCCATTTAATATTCAGCAGTATTGTTAAATATCTGTAAAGTATTGTTAATATATAAAGATAAATCATACCCCACATAAGAATCTTGACTTTGAACAATGCCCCGTCCTTCACCACAGGTCATTCTACTAGTTGATGGCTATAACATTATTGGAGCTTGGTCTTGTCTGAACAAGACTCGCGATCGCCATGGACTGGCAGCAGCTCGTCAAGAGTTAATCGAGGTTTTAATCAATTATAGTGCCTTTGAGGGCTACAAATCCCAGTTGGTCTTTGATGCTCAATATCAGAACAGTAGAACTAACTGTGAAGCATTAACCAACCATTTATCAGTTTGCTATACAGAGTTTGGGCAGACAGCAGACACTCACATCGAAAAATTTTGCGCTTCCTATAAAAGTAAGCACTGTCAACCAAGAGGGCGGTTGATTGTCGCTACTTCAGATCGAGCTCAGCAGCAGACGGTACTTGGGTACGGGGCAGAATGGATATCATCTCAACAGTTAGCAACAAATGTTGAATCTACTATTCGTCGCACCCGCTGCAAACAGAGACCCCAAAAGCCAGCTCGTGGTCGCTTTTTAGTCAATTCCCTGGATGCCAAAGCTCAACAACGCTTGGCTCAATTGCGCAAGGGTATGAAATAAGTCAGAAAAAATAGTTGACAGAGCTTTTAAAATTAGCTATACTTACAAAAGTGTAAAAAACAAGCCCCCATCGTCTAGAGGCCTAGGACACCTCCCTTTCACGGAGGCGACAGGGATTCGAATTCCCTTGGGGGTATTTAAATGAATCAACTATTGGGCTGAGTAAGGATACACCTCTCAAAGGCTCACGCTATGGAATAATCCCAGGATTGTTGGTTAAATAGTAATTATGTACTATTTGAATTATCTGTCTTAGCTTGAACTAGTGCAGCGTGGCGGAAATAATCCAAACCCAACCAGCAGAAGCGATCGCTAAAACATTCCAAGTGGCAGAGGTTCCTGCTCTGACACCTCGCTACAACATTGCTCCTACCCAATCAGTAACAACAATTTTACAAACTAAAGTACAACCAGATAGACAATTAAGGATGTTGCGTTGGGGACTAATCCCTAGTTGGGCAAAAGACAAGAAAATAGGAGTACGGTTGATTAACGCTAGAGCAGAAACAGCAGCTGAGAAACCGTCTTTTCGCAGTGCCTTCCGCCGTCGGCGTTGTCTAGTGCTGGCAGATGGTTTTTATGAGTGGCGAAAACAGGGAAAAGAACAGCTAAAGCAGCCCTATTATTGTCGTCTGAAAGATGGAAATCTTTTTGCCTTTGCCGGTTTGTGGGAACGATGGCAGGATACTACAGGGGAAACAATTGAGTCTTGTACTATACTGACAACTAAGCCGAATCAATTGATGCGCTCAATCCACAATCGAATGCCAGTTATTGTACAGCCTCAAGACTACAATTTGTGGCTTGATTCACAGGTACAAGAAATGGAGCTGTTACAGTCTCTTTTGGGTTCTTACCCTAGTGAAAAAATGATGGCTTATCCAGTCAGTAAGTTAGTCAATAAGGCAAGTAATAATCTAGCAGAATGTATGCAGTGTGAAACTTAAGTTCAATCCTCTCCTTAAAAGAAGAGGTAATTATCCATTATCCATTGTTCATTATCAATTGTTGAATGAGCAGGTGATAGCTACAGCAATTTTATGCCGAGACCTGCTCATAAGTGCTAGCATAATCCCCACATAACCATTGTTCCTCTCTAATCCAAAGCAAGCCACGGTTTTTTACACTTGAGCCACACAATAAAAAAGGGTAAGTTGACCCAAACAAAATTAATTCTAAATATCTTTCTTGCTTCTCATCTCCGTAAGTGGTGAAGAATTGCCATATATCAGATTCACCATTCCGACGACGCTCCGCAAAGTATGGTTGACCTTCCTCAGAATTCCAAGTTGGTCTACGCAGATAGATTATCGCATTTCCCCCACCCTGATTGTCCCAGTGCCAGGACCAAATTTTGTTTGCCTTTGTGAAAGTAGCACTGAAATTCTCTAGCACTCCTGTTCTCTCATTATAGCTGAATGAGCCTAGACCAATACTTTGGGAGCTGTATGTATCAAAAAAACTAAGGGATATTTGTCCAGAGTGAATTTTTTTAGCTTCCCATTGGTAGAAATTATTCATAGTTTTGTTACTCTTGTCGTGGAACAGTAAATTGGCAAAAACAATTGCCTCAGTACCGCGAGAAAATACAGATAGTCACTATCGTATCTAGGTCAATCAGGAATTGAGCAATCTAATAAAACAGAGCTCAGAAAAGATGATGATTAATGCAATAACTAGATCGGGAACACTAAAGTTAACTGGTTAGGGTTGTCATTGGTAATTACTCATTGGTAAAAGTTTGACTCCTTTTTACCAATGAGTAACATAGTTCGGTTTATTTCCGGCTAGACACTTACCCTCTTGAGCAAATTACATTTTATCTCAACACGCTATTTTAGGTTAGCAATACGATAATGCTGCCGCAACCGTTTTTTCCTAATCTTCATGATTACTTTTAATTCTTTTTTTTGATATTAGTTTTTTAAAATTTTTTGAAAATAACTTAATTAAATTATACAGTATCTTGCCGACTTTAATGAATCCGTAAAAACACGTATTTCAAATGAAATAAGATTATATGCAGACTATTGACGATGTTTTTCCGCTGCGCGGAATTAAGAATTAACAATGCTTATAGAGTCAGGATTCTATCGCTCTCTTTCCTGGTAGGTTATTTCCATGCCCACTGCAGATATTGCTTAGCGCAGGTGGGCAATATCTGCAGCCATAGGGTGAGCGCTGATAAGCACTGCTACTAGCCTTCGCTTCAGCAGAGTGCTTTCTTGCCCATCATTGTGACAAACTATTCCTACTTAAGGGCAGCAAGTCTCCAGTTTTGGTCAATCCCAATAGCATCGGCTCTTGTGGTTGAATAAACTTGCCTGTTAGTACGCAACGCTCTTCTTGCTGAGCTATGGCTTCAAAACTGGCTCTGATATCCTCTTCAGCAAATTGAGGTCGATAATCACCGGATTTCTGTTGTACATAGTTCCAGAGGACATCTCGAATCAGAGCCTGATATCCCTGATTGCGGGAGAGTTCTTTGAGCTTCTCTTTCAAATCACGCTCTAGACGGATGCTGGTGACTTCCATATCGGTGGTTGAAGTGCGAGTAAGTGTTCGCATAACTTTTTTCCTCAAAATAGTGGACATCTTGATAATACAAGTGTAGTATTTAATTAACTGTGCGGGAAGTCTCGCGTTCTCTCAAAGGGAGCATTGGCATGAAAGCATAGGAAAATTTTTTGTTACAATTGGAATAAACTTGACCACTAGCCCCTACTAACCAATTCACCTTCAATGAGCCTTCATTTAACTCTATCCACCTTAAGCAAAGTCGCCGAACGCCCCTGGGATTGGCAAAAAGCGGCGATGTCGGTGGATTTTTTGTATGAAGGCAGATCTGGCTCGATAGGAGAGCTCACAGCAGAGATTGGAAATCATTTTAGTAATGACATCCAGAGTTTGACGGTTGTCGAACCAAAACTAAGTAAACACAGCGGGAGGTACAGATATAAGCGAACTGTACCGATATAAAACAAGAAAACCATAAAAGTTTTCCATGCCCCCGCTGCTAACTCAAAAGCAGCGGGGGTTTTTGTAGGAGGAGTAAAACCGTGACTAGCCCAACTCAAGTGTTAAGCCAATCAGTAGTGGTGTTCTCAAAAAACTACCTGCCAATTAGTCGGATCAATATCAAGCGAGCGATCACTTTATTAGTTACGGGGAAAGCCGAACCACTAGATTTAGGCAATGGCAAGGGCTACAGCGTGCGCTCCCCTAGTGTGATGCTACTAGTACCCGAACAAATTCGCTTGACGTTCACTGGTACTGAGCGCATTTGGAAAGTTCCACCGGTGAATCGGCGGGAAGTCCTCAGACGAGACAAGCACACCTGCCAATACTGCGGTAGCACTAGGCATCTAACCCTTGATCACGTAATTCCCAAGTCAAAAGGCGGAAAACATAGTTGGGACAATGTAGTAATAGCTTGTGAATTTTGTAACTCTCGTAAAGGCGATCGCACTCCCAAAGAAGCGGGAATGATCTTACATACTAAGCCTAAAGCGCCAATGCATCCAACTGTTGCCTTCGCTGAGCAGTTCTGGCGTACACACCAAGTAAACCGGTTATAACAGGAGGCCATAACTTATGCTGAAACTGACTTATACAGAAAATGGCTTTTACTTGGAGCTGTTGGCTCAACCGTTAGAAGAATGGGTAACAGCACGAGTAATACTGGCGCTAAGGTCTGGAACCAGTCTCTGCGTCGAACCTAGCAATGCTTCTTTTTTGCTCCCAGCTGATTTACCGCACCTAAACACTCTAGAACGCCAAGGGCAGACAGAAGATGCGATCGCTTTGTGTCTATGTGATGCTGATTATGTAGAAGTTAGTCTCCAAGGAACTTGGTTGTCTTCAGACCCAAATGGTGAAGAGGGTATCTTTGTTACGGTGATGAGCTACGCCGTTGAGTTCTTCCTCTTCAAACTCTGGCAGGAAGCCCAAACGATGACTTCCGTAATTAGCGAATAATTGAGGGGGCATAGCAAGTAGCTGTGCTCTCTTTTTTTGGGTAAGGTCTTCTGAGCGATCGGTACAGTCTGTATTCCAGATTTTCAACTGTCACAGGTGATAATTTTTAACAAACTATAATAAATAGTAATATTAAATCAATCTAAGTTTAGATTCAGATATTTTTATATAGAGTTACGTTCATACATAGTACTTTATTTTTCTTGTGCTTATTACCTTCTTTGTCCTCCCTATCTACTGGGTTTGAAGACAACATGGGATTAAGTACTGGGTTTGTTTTTAGGGAACTAATTGTGTATCAATTTCTAAATAACTGCTGAGAAAATCCGGACAACTAAATTTTCATCGGTTAAGATAAACAGTTAGTTACGCAAGATACTTAACTCCGTTGTGACTTGATAGTGATTGATATAAACATTGACTCTTTTCGACCCTGGCTATGCCTGTAAGAGCAGATTCAACAAATTTACAATATGCAAGTAGTGCTAGGACCAGTGACTAAGGTATTGGGATTTTAAACAGAGGTGATTTTGTTGCTTCTTACCTTCCAGGGATAACTTTTCTTAATCCTTTAGGCTTTAACCTCTTTCCCAAGCTCGAGAAACCAATATTGCTTCGACCGTTATATTTTACGAAACGGAGTTACGCCAAAAGACATACACACACAGGTTGGTGTGACAATTTGAGTTTTCTTAGTGAAGACCCTAGGAGGTTCTCTCACAAAAAAAGTCGTCAATTTCAATTATTTGCTGGCATCTACATCCAACAGGTGCATTTACCACCCTGTAGTGATGGAAAGCCAATATGAACAATTTCAACTCAAGTATTCTCTCCAAAACGGTTTCTCGTGAGGAGAACAAGGAAATATCAGCATTTACCCGAAATAAACCCAGTTTCTTGACTGATAAAGGTGCGGGGATGCTAGTAGTTATTGACCCCAGAGTGGACGCATACCAGATGCTAGCAGAAGGGGTTCACAAAGGAGCAAATGTCCTCATCCTTGACCCTAGACAGGACGGTATTGAACAAATTACTCAAGCTCTAGCTGGCGATTCTACTTCTACTAATCTCCATATTATCTGCCACGGTGCTCCAGGAACTCTGCATTTGGGTAAGACATTTCTCAATACAGGGAACTTGGAGCAATACCGTCAGCAACTGGAAGGATGGGGAGTTGCTGAGATTTTATTCTATGCCTGCAACCTAGCAGCTATTGAAGAGATTTCTAGCTCTCAATCTTTTCTCAGCCGCTTTCACCAGCTGACTGGTGCTAAGATTGCTGCTTCAGCTCACAAAATTGGGAATGTACTCAAAGGCGGTTGGTGGTATTTAGAATACCAAATCGGGCAGATTTCCAGTGGACTGGCATTTGAATCGGCGGTGATGCAGGCGTATCCTGGTGTTTTCCCCGTCATGGTGACTCCAACTACAGGACTTATTACTAGTGAAGATGGAGCCACACAGGGTTTTTCGATTGTTCTGTCTGCCGCACCCACTTCTGTTGTCACTGTTCTCATTAATAATACAGATACCACAGAAGGTACTGTAGTTGGGGTAAATACTGTTAGCTCAACCTCCATCAGATTCTCTCCTACCAACTGGTTTAATCCTCGGATTTTCCAGGTTATTGGTGTGGATGATGGGGTTAATGATGGGGATATTCTCTACGATATCAATATAACGTCTAGCAGTGCGGATCCTGCGTTTGACAACAATGTGGAAGTTGTTCAGGTAACTAACCTTGATAATGATCCACCACCCAATCTGTCAATTGATAATGTGACAGTGGATGAAACGGCAGGAATGGCAACCTTCACCGTGAGCTTGGATCAAGTTAGTGGACAGGATGTCATGGTAGACTTTACTACCAATGCAGTCACAGCTAATGACCCTGCTGACTTTACTGGTAATACTGGTATGCTCACCATCCCTGCTGGGCAAACCTTTACTACCATTTCGATACCCATTACCGACGATGCCCTTGACGAAATCGATGAAACCTTCACGGTAGACTTAACCAATGCAGTCAATGCCACCATCATTGATCCTCAAGGAGTCGGTACGATTATTGATGATGATCCAACCCCGAATCTGTCAATTGATGACGTGACAGTAGATGAAACTGCTGGTACTGCTATCTTTACTGTAAGTCTCGACGCAGCTAGCGGACAGGATGTCACCGTAGACTTTGCTACTGTTGCTGGCACTGCCATTAATCCAGATGACTTTATTGGTAATAGTGGGACTCTCACGATCGCGGCAGGGAATACCACTGGCACCATTATGGTGAATATCACTGATGATGTTCTTAATGAGCCAACTGAGAACTTTACTGTTGAGCTGAGCAATGCCACTAACGCTAACATTACTGATGCTCAAGGACTCGGTACCATTAATGATAATGACCCACCTCCGGAGCTGTCAATTAATGATGTCACGGTGAATGAAGGAGCTGGTACTGCTACCTTTACTGTAAGCCTCAACCAGGCTAGTGGACAGGATGTAACCGTAAACTTTACCACTAATGATGGTAGTGCCATTAACCCAGATGACTTTACCGGTACTAATGGTACTTTGACGATTGCTGCCGGAGATACCACTGGTACCATCACGGTGGATATCAATGATGATACCCTGGATGAGGCAAATGAGAACTTCACTGTAGACCTCAGTAATGCAACCAACGCTACCATCGCTGATGCTGAAGGACTCGGTACAATTACAGACAATGATCTGCTTCCTAATGTCTCAATTAGTGATGTAACGGTGAATGAAGGTGCTGGTGTTGCCACCTTCACCGTGAGTTTAGATCAAGCGAGTGGACGGAGTGTCATTGTAGACTTTACTACTAATGATGGTAGTGCCATTAATCCAGATGACTTTACCAACGCTACTGGTACTGTAACTATTGCCCCTGGAGAGACATCTGCCACCGTCTCTGTACCGATTATCAACGATACCCTCAGCGAAGCTGATGAAATGTTCACGGTTACTTTAAGTAATCCCGTTCGTGCTAACATTGTTGACCCTCAGGGGATCGGTACAATTATTGATGATGACCTACTACCGAGTCTGTCCATTGATGATGTCATCGTGGATGAAGGAGCTGGTACTGCGACCTTTACGGTGAGTTTGAGCCAAGCGAGTGGACAGGATGTCACCGTAGACTTTAATACCATTGCTGGTACAGCCGAAGACCTCAATGACTTGATTGGTAGTAATAGTACCTTGACAATCGCGGCTGGGGATACTACTGGAACGATCACAGTAAGTATCATTGATGATGCTCTTAATGAGCCGAATGAGACTTTTACCGTTGAACTGAGCAATGCAACTAATGCTACCATCGCTGATGCGGAAGGACTCGGTATTATTACTGATAATGACGCAGCTCCCAATCTGTCCATTAATGATGTGACGGTGAATGAAGCAGCAGGTACTGCTACCTTCATGGTTACTCTTGATCAGGCTAGTGGACAGGATGTCACCGTAGACTTTACCACTAATGATGGTAGTGCCATTAACCCAGATGACTTTAGTGGTACTATGGGCACCTTGACGATTGCTGCGGGAGAAACCTCTGGCAGCATCACCGTAGACATCAATGATGATACCCTTGATGAGGCAAATGAGAACTTCACCGTAGATCTCACCAATGCGACTAACGCTACCATCGCTGATGCTCAAGGGGAAGGCACAATTATAGACAATGACCTACTCCCCAACCTCTCAATTAATGATGTGATGGTGAATGAAGCTGCTGGCATTGCCACCTTCACCGTGAGTTTGGATCAAGTGAGTGGACGGAGTGTCTTGGTAGACTTTACTACCATGGCTGGTACTGCGGTGAGTCCTGATGACTTTACCGATACCACTGGTACTGTAACTATTGCCGCTGGAGAGACATCTGCCACAGTTTCCGTACCGATTATCAGCGATGCGCTCAGCGAAGCTGATGAAACCTTCACAGTCAATTTAAGCAATGCTGTTCGTGCTAACATTGTTGACCCTCAAGGGATCGGTACGATAACTGATAATAATGTACCACCCAGTCTCTCCATTGATAATGTGACGGTGGATGAAGGCGCTGGTACTGCTAGCTTTACGGTAAGTTTGAGCCAAGTCAGTGGACAGGATATCACGGTAGATTTTGCCACAATTGCAGGTACTGCAGTTGACCCGGATGACTTTACTGGTGATAGTGGTACTCTCACGATCTTGGCAGGAGATACTACCGGCACCATCACAGTAGATATCATTGATGATGCCATTGATGAACTGAATGAAAACTTTACCGTTGAGCTGAGCAATGCGACCAATGCTACTATTGCTAATGCTCAAGGACTCGGTACGATTACTGATAATGATGCAGCTCCAAATCTGTCCATTAATGATGTGACGGTGAATGAGGGAGCTGGTACTGCTACCTTTACCGTAACCTTGGATCAAGCGAGTGGCCAGGATGTCACGGTCAACTTTGCCACTAACGATGATACCGCTATTAACCCGGATGACTTTACGGGTACTAATGGTACATTGACCATTGCTGCCGGAGATACTACTGGCACCATCACAGTGGATATTGTTGATGATACTGTTGATGAAGTAGATGAAACCTTCACTGTAGATATTACTAGTGTTACCAACGCCACGATCGCTGATAACCAAGGAATCGGTACAATCACTGACAATGACCTAGTTCCTAATATCTCAATTAGTGATGTTACGGTGGATGAAGCTGCTGGCATTGCCACCTTCACCGTGAGTTTGGATCAAGTCAGTGGACGGAGTGTCTTGGTAGACTTTTCCACTCTTGCCGGTACTGCCATAGCTCCTGATGACTTTACTGATACCACTGGTACTGTGACGATTGCTGCCGGACAAACCTCAGCGATTATTTCAGTACCAATTACCAACGATCTGCTTAACGAAGCTGATGAAACCTTCACAGTCAATTTAAGCAATGCCATTCGTGCTACTATTATTGACCCTCAAGGGGTTGGTACAATTACGGATGATGACTCACTACCGAATCTGTCCATTGATGATGTGACGGTAGATGAAACTGCTGGTACTGCTACCTTTACCGTGAGTTTAGACCAAGCGAGTGGACAGAATGTCACGGTAGATTTTGCCACGATTGCAGGTACTGCAGTTGACCCCGATGACTTTACTGGTACCAATGGCACTCTCACAATTCTGGCAGGAGATACCACCGGCACTATTACCGTAAACATCAACGATGATGCTCTTGATGAGCTGAATGAAACCTTTACCGTTGAACTGAGCAATGCAACTAACGCTACCATTGCTGATGCTGAAGGACTCGGTACAATTACTGATGATGACGCAGCTCCGAATCTGTCCATTAATGATGTGACGGTGAATGAGGGAGCCGGTACTGCTACCTTTACGGTGACTTTGGATCAAGCTAGCGGACAGGATGTTACCCTCGACTTTATCACGAATGATGGTACTGCTATTAACCCGGATGACTTTACTGGTACTAATGGTACTTTGACGATTGCTGCTGGAGATACTACTGGCACCATTACTGTAGATATCGTTGATGATGCCATTGATGAGGTAGATGAAACCTTCACTGTAGATATCACTAGTGCTACCAACGCCACGATTACTAATAACCAAGGGGTTGGTACAATTACCGATAATGACCTAGCGCCAAATCTGTCCATTGATGATGTGATGGTGAGTGAAGATGCTGGTACTGCCATCTTTACGGTGAGTTTGGATCAAGCTAGTTCACAGGATGTCACAGTAGACTTTACTACTAACGATGGTTCAGCAGTTGACCCTGATGACTTTACTGGAACCACTGGTAGTGTAACGATTGCTGCCGGACAGACATCTACCACGATTTCCATACCGATTATCAGCGATACCATCGACGAAGTTGATGAAACCTTCACGGTTAACTTAAGCAATGCTGTCAATGCTAATATCAGCGATCCTCAAGGGGTTGGTACGATTACTGATAATAACCTACCCCCCAATCTGTCCATTGATAATGTGACGGTGGATGAAGCTGCTGGTACTGCTACCTTTACCGTGAGCCTTGACCGCTCTAGTGGACAGGATATCACAGTAGACTTTGCTACTATTGCTGGTACTGCGACTGAAACCGATGACTTTACCGCTAATAATGGAACTCTCACCATCCTGGCAGGAGATACCACTGGTACTATCACGGTGGATATCATTGATGATGCTCTTGATGAGCCGAATGAAACCTTTACCGTTGAACTGAGTAATGCAACCAATGCTACCATTGCTGATGCTCAAGGCCTCGGTACAATTACTGATGATGATGCAGCTCCGAATCTGTCCATTAATGATCTGACGGTAAATGAAGGAGCTGGCACTGCTACCTTTACTGTTACTCTTGATGCCGCTAGCGGACAAGATGTCACAGTAGACTTTATGACTAATGATGATTCCGCCATTAGTCCGGATGACTTTACTAGTACTAGCGGTACTTTGACAATTGCTGCTGGAGAAACCACTGGCAGCATTACCGTAGACATTGTTGATGATGCGATTGATGAGGTAGATGAAACCTTCACTGTAGATATCCTTAGTGCTACCAACGCCACGATTACTGATAACCAAGGGGTTGGTACAATTACCGACAATGACTTACCCCCTAATCTCTCAATTAGTGATGTGACGGTGGATGAAGCTGGTGGTATTGCTACCTTCACTGTGAGCTTGGATCAAGTGAGTGCACGGAGTGTCTTGGTAGACTTTTCCACTGTTGCCGGTACTGCCATAGCTCCTGATGACTTTACTGATACCACTGGTACTGTGACGATTGCCGCCGGACAAACCTCGGCGATTATTTCAGTACCAATTACCAACGATCTGCTCAACGAAGTTGATGAAACCTTCACGGTTAATTTAAGTAATGCCATTCGTGCTACTATTCTTGACCCTCAAGGAGTTGGTACAATTACTGATGATGATCCAGAACCAAATCTCTCCATTGATGATGTGATGGTGGATGAAGATGCTGGTACTGCTACCTTTACGGTGAGTTTGAGCCAAGCTAGTGGACAGGATATTACAGTAGACTTTGCTACCATTGCTGGTACTGCCATTAGTCCGGATGACTTTACTGGTAATAGTGGGACTCTCACGATTTTTGCAGGAGATACCACCGGCACCATCACCGTAGATATCATCGATGATGCTCTTGATGAGCCAATTGAGAACTTTACCGTTGAGCTGAGTAATGCTACCAACGCTACCATTGCTGATGCTCAAGGAATGGGTGCAATTATCGACAATGATCTACCCCCGAATCTGTCTATTAATGACGTGACAGTGAATGAGGGAGCTGGTACTGCTACCTTTACTGTTACTCTTGACGCAGCTAGTGGACAGGATGTCACGGTAGACTTTATGACTAGTGATGGTACTGCCATTAACCCCGATGACTACACTGGTACTAATGGTACCTTGACGATTGCGGCGGGAGAAACCACTGGCAGCATTACAGTGGATATCATTGATGATGCCATTGATGAAAGAAATAATGAGAACTTCACTGTAGACCTCATTGGTGCTACCAACGCTACCATTACTGATAACCAAGGGGTTGGTACAATTACCGACAATGACCAACGTCCGAATCTCTCCATTAACGATGTGACAGTGGATGAAGCTGCGGGAATTGCCACCTTCACCGTGAGTTTGGATCAAGCGAGTGGACGGAATGTCAGGGTAGACTTTAATACCACTGCCGGTACTGCAGTGACTCCTGATGACTTTACCAACACCACTGGTACTCTGATTATTGCCGCAGGACAAACCTCAGGGCTTATTTCTGTACCGATTATCAACGATTTGCTCAGCGAAGGCGATGAAACCTTCACAGTTAATTTAAGCAATGCTGTTAATGCTACCATTGTTGATCCTCAAGGACTCGGTACAATTACTGATGATGAAACATCATCGAATCTCTCCATTAATGATGTGACGGTAGATGAAGCTGCTGGTACTGCTACCTTTACCGTAAGTCTCGATCAGGCTAGTACACAGGATGTCACGGTAGACTTTACCACTAACGATGGTACAGCAGTTGACCCCGATGACTTTACTGATACTTCTGGCACCTTGACGATTGCAGCGGGACAAACCACCGGCACAATCACCGTGGATATCATTGATGATGGTATTGATGAAGCTGATGAGACCTTTACCGTAGACCTCAGTAATGCTACCAATGCCACCATTACTGATGCTCAAGGACTCGGTACCATTACTGACAACGACACTCTCAATCTGAATAAGACCCAAAATGATGTTATCTTCATCGAAGGTGGTTCTGGTGAGACTGACCTCCTATTTACCCTTGATCAAAGTAACGCCCTGTTTACCAATGAAGTTGGGGTATTTGTGGTTGATGATGACCAAGGTACAGTTAATGGTGTCGCTCCAGGCTCAGCAAACTATCTGGAAACTGTCCTTAATGAGGGGCAAGTAATTTTTACTGGTCTCGGTCTCAATGAGTTGACTGGTACAGATACCAATCGTCAGTTAAGTTTTGACGCTAGCGATCGCCTAGGATTTTACCTAGTGCAAAATGATACCACTGATAATGTCTTGGCTGATTTGGCAGGAGGTTCAACCTCAACCAATGTCTTCTTTACCTTTCCTTCAGGTAATTCAGATAGCTTCGACCATTTGCAGCTGTCGATGGACATGAACAATGGCACTATTACCTTGAATTGGGAAGATACCTTTAATGGCGGAGATCAAGACTTCGATGACATGGTGGTGACTGTCCAAATAGCTGAGGATGCTCCCCCCTTAGGAACAGGACTTCAAGGAGACGAGCAAGGAGAGCTCATCGATTTGCGTGACGAGGTAACTGGGTTAATTGCAGCTGATTTCATTACCAGCGGCACTGCTGATTTTGATGATTCCTTTGGTTTTTATGTAGTTGATGATGCCAGTGGTAGCATTGGTGGTGTCACTCCAGATAGCGCCAATTATGCAGCTTTGGCTGTTAGTCAGCGACTGGATTTAACTCAGGGGTTACCTGGTGGTAGTTTGTTAGCACCATTCTTTATTGCAGATGGCACCGCTGAAGAATTCCTAACCTCGAATTCAACTAATCAGCAGGGTCAACTCCCCCAAGCTTACTTTAGTTTCCTAGGGGCTAATCCCGATAATGCTGATCATCTAGTCAGGCTTGGCGACAATGTCTTTGGTTTTGAAGATCGGACTGATTTTGACTACAACGATTTGATCGTGCAAGTTAATTTCACCTAATTAATCTGCACTCTCTAGCAGTTATATCTGTTAGAGAGTAAAAATGTGATTTGCTTGAGGAACACCAAATTACCTTATTCCTCAAGTATTTTTTTGCTATTATTTTTTACGATAGGGTAAGTGCGCCCCTACAGATATACCGGAGTTTATTCAAAATTCTAAATTCTAATGCAAATCATCACTTTCAACTCACATATTGGTTCAGACGGAATCTTACAACTAAAGCTTCCTAATGAACTCAAGAATCAGAATTTAATGGTGATTATTCGCCCCCAAACAACAGAATGGCTTTCTATCTTACAAAAGACAGCAGGAAGTATTCCCGACTTAGAACGACTACCTCAAGATAAATATGAGGTGCGTGAGTCTCTATGATTTATCTTCTCGATACTAATGCTTGCATCCATCACCTGAAATTTGCGGATTCCCCCATTACTAGCCAACTATCGATTTACCTGCCGGAAACAGCAGTTTGTAGGTTGGGTGAAGCAAAGCGAAACCCAACGCTAATTCTCTCGGTGTTGGGTTGCGCTTTTGGTTGTTTCCCTTAAGATTTTGGTAAAAGGTTTGAGAACGCTTAACCCAACCTACAGCTAATTTGCTATAACGAGTCTAGAAGAACCGATAGATTTTGTAGAGGTTACAATCAAGTTATTAAGCAAGCCTATGGCTAGAGGATTCAGTGATTATGCGAATTCAGGAAATTTCTGTCAGTGGCTTATTTGGCATTTTTGACCATGTGATTCCATTGAATATGGATGAACGGATTACCATCATTCATAGTCCGAATGGTTTTGGCAAGACTATGATGTTGAAAATGCTAGATGGATTATTTAACACTGAAGACTCAATAATATTTCAGGATATTCCTTTTAATAATTTTCGAGTTAAATTTGACAATGATATTAGTCTTGAAATCAGAAAAGAATTTGTATTTTTAGAGGATGGCAGTAATATTTTCAGCATAAACTGCATATTTTGCAAAGCAAATTCAGAGATTATTGAATTACCTTTCAATAATCTGAAGTTCCTTTTTCATGTAATAGACTTACATATTAATTCTCTTAAGATTACAATACCTCAACTTGAACGAATAGATGCCAAGCATTGGCGAGATTTTCTTACTGGAAAAATTTTATCTTTAGAAGATTTTATGGAGGATTTTTTAGATTATTCATTGCGGTCTCCAGAAATTACTAATTCACCAAAAAAATGTATTGAGTGGCTAGAACCTCTTAAAAGTATTCGTGTCCGTCTTATAGAATCACAACGGTTGCTAAACTTTGTTTCTAATGGTTCTTATCAGTTATCAACAGTCTCTACCTATTCTGATGAGCTTGCAGAACTTATGCAGGATAAGTTTACTGAATACGGCACATTATCTCAATCTCTGGATCGAACATTTCCAGTAAGAGTAATAAAACAGCAGCCATCACCAGAGATAACTGAAGAAGAACTCGTTGCTCAACTAGATGAACTTGAAAAGACTCGCTCTCGTCTAATAGAAGTGGGTTTATGGGATAAGGATGAAAACACAGATTTTCAAATCGAGTTTCAAGCTATAGATGAAAGCACTAAAAATATTTTGTCGGTATATATTGATGTTGAACCCAAGGCTCTGGTCTTGATTGATGAACCTGAATTATCTCTTCATGTAGGATGGCAGGTTCAGTTCTTAAAGGATTTGCAAGAAATTACTAAACTTGCTGACATAGATATCCTCATGGCTACTCATTCTCCAGATATTATCCAAGATCGCTGGGATTTGACAGTTGAATTAAAAGGACTACAAAAGTGAGAGAATTCCTGTCAGTTGAGCGTGATGCTAACCAGATTCGATTACGACGCAGTACTTTTTCCGGGACTTTCTTGTTGGTAGAAGGTCGTTCTGATAAACTTGTTTACGATCGCTTGGTTAACAGTTCAGCTTGTGAAGTAGTTATTGTTTCCGGCAAGCCTTCGAGTAAGTTGCGTGTTATTGCCGTTCTGGAAATTCTCGAGCAATCAAGCTTTCAAGGAATTTTAGCAATTGTCGATGCAGATTTTGATCACCTTGAACCTTCGTCAGATAGTAGTCCCAATCTTCTGCACACTGACACTCATGATCTCGAAACCATGCTCATCAACTCTTCTGCTCTGGATAAGGTAGTGGCTGAGTGGGGTTCAGAGGATAAGATTAACAACTTTGCTCAAGATCTGAGAACAGTACTAGTTAAAGCCGGGATGTGTGTTGGTTATCTGCGTTGGGTTTCTCAATGTAAGGGGATAAATCTAACATTTGACGGTATCAAATTCAGTAAGTTCATTGATGAAACCACCCTGCAAGTCGATGAATCGACATTAATTAGGGTTTGCTGAATAAGTAGTCAGGAGTCAGGAGTCAGGAGTCAGGAGTCAGGAGTCAGGAGTCAGGAGTCAGGAGAATAGGAGAATAGGAGTTTAGAATA
>JAAHGL010000136.1 GCA_010692635.1 Symploca sp. SIO2C1
AAGAGAATGCTCCTGTCGCTGGCTCTTTCTCCTGTTAATCAGGTAGGGTAACGCTACCCGCTCAGTTGAAGTAGAATACCTCGAAACAATCAATTGGCAAGGGTTGTGGCTTAAGTTGACACCAATGACCGACGTGCGCCCTAATTAACGACATATACCCGAAATTTAACCTAATTACCGACGTGTACCATTATTGATTAGTCTGAGAAAAATTCTGAATTTTATTAAGTAACTCTTGAGCTTGCTGAGGAGGTAATACAGTAGCCAAGGAAATCTTTAGTAATAAAATCAACATCAGCTTAGTTCTTTTCAACCAACTAGGGTCATACCTGATAGCCTGCCAGAAAAAACGAGCTGCTGACAAGCCTCTCCTACGTTCTAACTTACCCTCAACTGACTTAATCGTGAGATATTTGTAACGCTCACCAAGTACCTGCTTTTTTAATTCTGGTAAAGATTCTGGAGACTGAGCAAAAGCTCTATCGATAATTTGCAAACTTTCCTCCTCCATTTGCCAAATATTAGAAGACATCGAGTTAGGAGTAACTCGATACAAAATTTGTGCTGATGGCACATTGACAAACTCATATTTTTCAGCCAACCGCAACCACATATCCCAATCAGCAGCAGGTTTCAGTGACTCATTAAAGCCACCAACTTCGGTTAAAGATTGACTACGAATTAAAGGATTCGAGCCACTGCCCACAAAATCCCTTAACAAGAGCTGAGAGTGAACATTACCACTCAATTTCATATGACTACCTGAACGCAAAAATTGACCCGATTCATCAATCCAATCAGTCCAACTGTATGCTACTCCTGCCTGTAAATTAGCTTGCAATACCGCTAATTGTGCCTCTAGTTTATCTGGTGTCCATAGATCATCAGCATCAATAAACGAAACATATTCACCTCTAGCTTCAGAAAGACCTCGATTCCGTGCCGCAGAAACACCAGCATTAGGGTAAGAAAACACTCGTATCCGAGGATCTGATATACTAGAAACAATTTCCAAGGTTGAGTCTTGGGAACCGTCGTTAACTACTATGAGCTCAAAGTCTGTAAAAGTTTGGTTTAAAACTGAGTCAATAGTCTCTTTAATCGTAGCTTCAGCGTTATAAGCTGGAATAATTACAGATATAGTTGACATCTTAATAATTAGGTATTACGTTTTAGGTATTAGGTATTAGGTGTTAGGTTTTAGGTTTATTCTGAGCTTCTAAACTACTCTATTCTTTTTTTAATAAATAAAAACAACTCAGCAAGCTACCCCAGAAAAATTCCAACTCACAGGCAGCAATTAAATTAGTATTCAGTTCTCGTCGATACTTAAAAGAGTGTAGTGCTACTCGGCGCAAATTACCTAATAGAGTTCTGATAATGATTAAAGGTTTTTGCCATTTATGAGCATTAATTAGACGGAGTTGACAAGTAGCTAAACCACAACCACGAGCTAGAGACAGTAAGTAATCTCTTTCCAAACGCCAGGGTGGTATTTGATGATAGGTATGCATCTGAGGGTTATACCAAATCTCCCAGCCTGCTTGGTGCAGATACAACAACAACTCATAATCTTCTCCCCCTAACATAGAATCCCCTAATCTACCCTTGAGAAGAGGACGTTTGGGAACACTCTCTTGCCATGCTTGCTTACGTACTACTAAAGCCGCAGCAGTTGGCAATCTTAATTTATCTGGTTCAAATAGCTTAGGTTGGGAACCATGTTCCCTAATTGCCAAAAAAGCTTGTATTTTCCTAAAATTTTCCGGCGGTTCGACTTCAAAATCACCGTGAGTTTGTCCACTAAAAGCACCACATCTAGGATGCTGACTAGCAAAGGAGTAAGCTTGAAATATCCAGTCAGGCTCAGGCAAATTGTCATCATCAAGAAAGCCAATCAGTTCCCCTCTAGCTTCTCGAACCCCTCGCTGTCTAGCAAAGGCGGCTCCCTGTTCGGTTTCCAAACAATACCTCAAGGGAAAGACTTGCTGCCAGCTCCCTTGATACTCCTGGATAACTTTAGCTGTACGATCACTGCTGTTATTATCAACAACAATAATTTCCCAAGATAGATGCTCAATGCCAGTTTGCGATCGCAAGCGCTCAATCAGCTTCGGTAGACGAGTTTCGCCATTATAAGTAGGAATCGCGATAGTAAAGTCAATAGACATACTAGTACCGCTGCGCGGAATTTAGAATTTAGAATTTAGAATTTAGAATGCTTATAGAGTAAGGATTATATCGATCTTAAATTGGTTAGTTACTTTTGCCGCACTACTGCCGTGACACAGCTAAAATAGTGGGATAGGTAGGTTGGGTGTAGCGATAGCGTAACCCAACATCGGAGCATATTCCGTTGGGTTTCACTTCGTTCCACCCAACCTACAGTTTTAGTCGTGTCGCGCCACTAGGTATGAGAAGGTATTAGGGATTAGGTTTTGGGTTTTAGAACAATTAACCTAAAACCTAACACCTAAAACCTAACACCTAATAATTATTGAGGTTAATCCCTGCTTCCTTAGCCATTGCTTGTAAACCCTTCTTTTCCAAGGTTTTAATCGCCTTGGTAGACAACCGCAGCTTCACCCAGCGGTTACCTTGGGACCACCAAACTCGCTTAGACTGTAGATTAGCCTGCTGCAATTTATGACTACGGCGGTGAGAGTGAGAAATGGCATAGGCATTATTTGCCTTTTTGCCAGTTAACTGACATTTACGACCCATGAGATATTTTTGACTTAACTACCGTAATCCATCATATCCCGAGGAGAGGAAATGGGGGGATTGGGAGTTGGGGAAGCTAGGGGAGATGGGGAAGATGGGGAGATGGGGAGCTGGGGGAGATATTTACGCTTACCAATTAGCGATTAGCAATTAGCCATTAGCCATTAGCAATTAGCCATTAGCAATTAGCCATTAGCAATTAGCCATTCCCCAATTCCCCAATTCCCTATCTTTCAGTCAGACGAGTGAGTACCTGATTAGAGCGTTCAACGAAAGCCTTCATCCCATTGGCATCAAAGCCTTTTTGAGCCATCAGTGCCAAGTCATAGACGTGTTGACAAATCTGCTGAGATAATTCCTCAGAAGGGGACTTACCATCACCTTGAATAATACTACCCTGACTCAGTTGCATTAGATTATCAATCAGAGGATGAGCTGTATTGACTACTAAAATATGTTCTTCGGGAAACTGAGCTGATTGTTGCTGCATCATGGCAGTCATATCCTGTAGACGGCGCATGGCTTCTGGCAGGAGTACCATTGCTGGAGGTGTACCTTGAGGATCATCAGATTTGAGCGCTTGGGTACGGATGTTGAGTTTAGGTTTGTTGAGAGCCTTCTCAAACAACTCTTTAATTACTTCAGCGCGGGTTTTATTCGTCTTCGGATCAACAATGTCCCCAGCTTTATCCTGATCAATCAGAGTATCATCTAACTCCGAATCTACCCGAGAAAACTTGACATCAGAATGCTCCCGTTCTAGGAAGTTAATGAAGTGGGTATCGATGAAGGAGTCCAGAAACAGGACTTCCAAACCCTGATTTTTGTGCAATTCTACATAAGTAGCTTGGCTGGCTTCATCATTGCAATAGAAGACGTGGTTTTCGTGACGCTCTTTATTCCGCTCTAGATAGTCTTTGAGAGTAGTGTAGGGTAAGTTAGATTTCTCCTTCTGTTTTTCCTCTCCTTCTTTGGCAACATCTTGCCAAACGTCTCCCTCGTCAGATTGCACTTGTACTTCTGGAGTCTCCTCACTAACTGGAGCACTCTTACTATCACTCTGGTAAGTAGTACGGTAGATAATGATGTCTTCAACTTGTTTCTTGAATTTATCGTCGTTAAGGGAGCCAAACTTAACAAAAGTACCCACATCTTGCCAGCAACGGATGTATTCTTCCCAATCTTCGCCATAGAGTGACTTGAGGCGGTCAGCTACCTTTTTGGCTATATAATCAGCAATACGCCGTACTGTCCGGTCATTGGTGAGGGCAGAGCGAGAAACATTTAGGGGAATATCTGGACTATCAATTACCCCCCGCAGTGGCATCAGGAAGTTGGGAATAACTTCTTCACAATGATCACTGACAAACACCTGATTGCAGAAGAGCTTGATTTGTCCCTTGGTAACATCAACATCTGGCTTGATTTTCGGGAAATAGAGAATACCGTTGAGCAGGAAGGGATAATCTGTATTTAGGTGTACCCACAACAGAGGCTCTTCCTGAAAGGGGTAAAGGTAGCGATAGAATTCCAAATAATCTTCTTTCGTCAGATTTTGGGCAGATTGCTTCCACAGTGCCTCGTGCTTATTCAGCTCCTCATCATCCAGCTTGATAGGTACTGGCATAAAATCGCAGTAGTTTTTCACCAACTGCTTAACTCGAGCTGTTTCGGCATATTCAAGCTCTTCATCCTGCAGGGTTAGGGTAACGGTAGTACCTCGTTGAGTACGAGACGACTCTGATATCTCAAAGGCTGGGGAACCGTCACAGGACCAATGAACAGCTTCGGCTCCTTGCCTATAGGAAAGGGTATCAATTTCTACCTTCTTCGCCACCATGAAGGAGGAGTAGAAACCTAAACCGAAATGACCAATAATTTGTTGATCCGCGTCTTTTTGATATTTGCTGATAAATTCTTCGGCACTGGAGAAGGCAACCTGGTTAATATATTTTTTCACCTCCTCAGCAGTCATGCCAATACCATTATCTGTAATAGAGAGGGTTTTTTGCTCTTTATCAACAGCGATGGAAATTGCCGGCTCCTCTAACTCCCCGTCAACTTCTCCTGAGTAAGAAACCATCTTCAGTTTCTGGATGGCATCTACAGAATTGGAAATCAGTTCCCGCAAGAAGATTTCGTGATCCGTGTAGAGAGACTTCTTGATAATGGGAAAGATATTCTCTGTATGTATAGTGATATTGCCTTGCTCTAAAACTGTCATCGGCGTCTAATCCCAATTGTCTACTGATTTTTACTATGATCGATCTTGCGCGATCGCGCCCCTTTATCAGTAACAGATTTCCCCCTGCTGGGGATTCGGATCTCCACACCATTATCCAATTCCCGATTCCCAATTCCCAATTCCCGATTCCCAATTCCCGATATTAACTGATAACTGATAACTGCTCAAAATGACTTGGGCTGAGGGTGAGCTTGACTTCAAGTTGTTGCTGCTTGTCTCGCAACAGAAGAACGTAGTTTTCCCCAACCTTGGTACCTACACATTGGGGATTAGTGATTTCAATTTTTTGATAAACGATTTGGGGGATACCAACTCTGATCACCAATTCTGGTTGAGATTGGGGATAGAGGTAAAGTTGTTGGTGCTGGGTATCAAGTTCGAGTTTGTAGGGTGTAGTACTCCGTTCTTGTTCTGTCTCAGGCTTGTACCAATAGAGAGTAATGCCGCGAATTTGGGGGGATTGTAGCTTGAACTCCTCATCAAATCGCTGAGCTTCCCAATCGATTTCTCGAACATTACCTACTTGAGGAATTAGTCGCTGTCGCCAAGCAATTTGTTGGTTGTTAAGATTTGCCCACCATTGCTGGATAGTGGCAAAGTTGCTGCCGTTTTCAGGATTGTCGCTGTTTTGCTGCCAAATGATTAGGGGTTCCATAAGGGATTAATGAAAAGTAGTTGTATCTGTATTCTTAATTCCGCGCAGCGGTACTAGCTAGCAAAATCGATATTTTTCTAATGCTCATGGGGCTCAATCCCTGCTTCTCTTAGTAATTCTTCTAAGCGTTTAGCACGTTGACGTTCCTGTTGGAGTTCTTCTTCAGCAACAGTTGCTCGATTTTCCGCTTCCACCGCTCGATTTTTCGCTTCCACCGCTCGATTTTCCGCTTCCACCGCTCGATTTTCCGCTTCCATCGCTCGATTTTCCATTGCTTCTAATTGTTGCTGTACCTCGACATAATCAGCAAAAGGCTGTTCATCAGGGCGATACAACACTAAAGTATCTGATGTAACCTCAAAACGAATTCCCAAACGAGGAGAAACCCACCCATTCATCTGATCGATCGCATCTAGCCACGACTCATCCCGTAACCATCCCGTTAAGCTATTTTTGTAAGGATCATAGAGATAATATTCTTCTACCCCATAGCGGTCATAAAATAATAACTTCCGATTCATTTCCTTCTTCGTATTGCCTGGAGAAAGAATTTCAAACACCACCTGGGGAGCAATATTATCCTCTTGCCATTGCTGATAAGAACCTCGGTCTCCTTTGTTTACTCCAAATATGACCATCACATCTGGTGCTTGACGTAATTTATTATTATTTTTAACCGGATACCAAAGTAAATCCCCCGCCACAAAAGCCTGATTATCTGAGGCAAATAGCCAAGCTAAATTATAATAAATTACTGTAATCCAGCGAAATTGAATGGTATTGTCTGCCATCGGTTGTCCATCACTATCAGGATAAATAATTTCCAGATCGGTTTGGGGCTGCAATTGCGTGACCATATTTGCCTTCCAAATTTACCAGACTACTCTTAATTCTAGTGCAAGAAGGCAGAAGGCAGGAGGGAAGAAAGCTTATACAGTAAGCTTTTTCACCTTTTTTTATAAGTTAAGATAATTATCCATGTAAGCCTTACTGATCCTCCCAGTCCCCTTGAAAAAAGCATGAATACAGTTGATTATCTCCGTATTAGCTTGATTGATCGTTGCAACTTTCGATGTCAGTACTGCATGCCGGAAGGGACGGAACTAGATTACATTCTGCGGCAGGAATTGCTTACAAACGAGGAATTGCTGACATTGCTGCAAGAAGTGTTTATTCCTGTAGGATTTAGAAAGTTTCGCCTTACAGGAGGTGAACCACTATTGCGTCAAGGGGTAGTGGATTTAGTGAGAGAGATTGCCTTGCTTCCCCAAACCCAAGACTTGGCGATGACTACTAATGGGTTTTTACTAGCTCCAATAGCAGAGGAACTCTACGATGCAGGTTTGCGGCGGATTAATATCAGCCTCGATTCCCTTGAACCGGAGACTTTTGAGAAAATTATTGGCAATCGGGGAAAGTCTCGTTGGCAGCAGACTTGGGAAGGAATTCAAGCTGCACACAAAGTTGGATTTGATCCCTTAAAGCTAAATGTCGTGGTAATTCCAGGAATTAATGAGCAAGAGGTACTGGATTTAGCCGCTTTAACAATGGAGCGCCATTGGCACGTCCGCTTTATCGAGTTTATGCCAATTGGCAATGCTCAGCTGTTTGGCAAACGTGCTTGGGTGCCTTCAGAAGAATTGCGGCAGCGCATCCGAGAAAATTGGGGTTTGAGGGAATCAACAGTTCGTGGTAATGGTCCTGCTGATGTTTTTCAGATTCCCGGCGCTATGGGGACTTTGGGATTTATCAGTCAGATGTCAGAATGTTTTTGCGATCGCTGTAACCGGATGCGTTTGTCTGCTGATGGTTGGCTGCGTCCGTGTCTACTGAATGAATCTGGTCAAATTGACCTAAAAACAGCTCTCCGCAGTGGTGCGAACACTGCTGAATTGAGAGAGCAAGTACGTCAGCTGTTGTTAATTAAACCAGAAATTAACTTCAAACTACGAGACTCTGGGACTACTGATGCTTACACTCGCACTATGTCCCAAATTGGCGGCTAAAGAAAGTTTGAGGGGGGTGAGGTGAAATTTACAGTGGCTCTGAAGAAAGACTGAAAAGCTAATGGCTGATAGCTAATAGCTAATCTCTGAAGAAACACCGAGTCTCCGAGTCAGGAGTAAAGAGATTTGACAAAAGTTTTTTCACTCATTACTCATTACTCATTACTCATTACTCATTACTCAAAAAAGCTCTCCCACAGCTTTTTTCACCTCACCCGTTTGAGGAATGAAGTTAGACTTTCCGTGAGTAGTACTCAACTACTAGTAGTTCGTTGATTTGTAGTGCCACCCATTCTCGCTCAACAACGCCATTGACTTTGCCTGTAAGAGTATTTTTATCGAATTCTAAATGGCTGGGAAGATTTGCCAAGCCTGGATACTCTAGGTTTTGTTGTACTAAGCGCTTGGAGCGGTCATGATCTTTGACTCCAATTACATCTCCGGGACGGCATTGATAGCTGGCAATATTGACCACCCTACCATTAACTGTCACATGACCATGATTAACTAGCTGACGAGCAGCTGGAATAGTACCCCCCATTCCCAGACGAAAGACGGTGTTATCCAGTCGCATTTCCAGCAGTTGTAACAAGGATTGACCCGTAGAACCAGTTGCTCGACGAGCTTTAAGAACATAGCGAATTAACTGCTTTTCCGTGACTCCGTAGTTGAAACGGAGCTTCTGCTTTTCTTCGAGTCGGATCGCATATTCCGAGCGTTTCCGGCGAGCTTGACCATGTTGACCAGGTGGGTACGACCGACGAGACGACTTACGAGTTAAACCTGGCAAATCGCTCAGACGACGCACAACCCGCAGTCGCGGGCCTCGATATCGCGACATATAGCTTCCTCTTTCCGTGTACTTACTAAATTTTTACCCAAAAGTTTAATTGTACAGTATTTGCACAGTACAAATATGTATTTTCGCAGATGACGAGCAGTATCACCCCGGGTGAGGTGAAATTTTGGGTAGAATTTTTGAGCCTTGCATCCAAAAAATTATAAGTTCTCTCTTGCTTCCCCAGCTTCCCCAGCTTCCCCAGCTTCCCCAGCTTCCCCAGCTTCCCCAGCTTCCCACACTTCCCACACCCCCACCCTTTTTTCGCTCACCCTATCGCCCCCTTGGCGACCTAAAATTGAACAGAAGCTGCTCGCCTACTCTCCAAAAATTCAATGTTGCAAGCCATCTCCCCTCTGACCCTAGGGTTTCAATTCATTTCTCCTGGACCAATTCTGTTTGAGCTAGGACCACTAGCAATCCGCTGGTACGGACTATTGATTGCCTCAGCTGTGCTAATAGGAGTTAGTCTTTCCATGTACCTAGCCAAGCATCGCAACCTCAACCCAGATATAATAGGTGACTTGGCAATCTGGCTAGTAATAGGGGCAATTCCTGGTGCCAGACTCTACTATGTCCTATTTCAGTGGCAACAATACGCTCAGCGTCCTGAAGATATCATCGCTATTTGGAAAGGTGGCATTGCAATTCATGGTGCTATGCTAGGCGGTATCTTAGCAGCAACAATTTTTGCCCGCCTTAATAAAGTATCTATTTGGTTACTAGCAGATTTGGTAGTTCCTTCTTTGATTTTGGGTCAAGCCATCGGGCGTTGGGGTAACTTCTTCAATTCCGAAGCTTTTGGTAGACCCACAAATTTACCTTGGAAACTCTATATCCCAGCTGAAAATCGTCCCCTCAATCTAGTTAACGTTGAGTACTTTCATCCTACCTTCCTCTACGAATCCTTATGGAACTTATTAGTCTTTGGGTTACTGATAAATTTGTTCTTTCGAGATTTAAAGAAGAAACCCCATTTGAAGGTAGGGACTTTAGCTTTGCTATATATGATTGCCTATAGTACAGGTAGAGTCTGGATTGAAGGATTTCGTACTGATAGCCTGATGCTTGGACAATTACGCATCGCTCAAGTCGTAAGTTTAATTGCGATCGCACTGGGACTTACTGGCTTAGTCTGGCTATATTTAATTGGTCGTTCCTTACCAGATGTGGTTTCAGCTGAAAATCAATAACCAACAACAATGGAACTATACTTAATTCGTCATGGAATTGCAGCTGAGAGGGAAACTTACACCAATGATGAAGAACGCCCTCTGACTAATAAAGGACGTTACAAAACTAGTAAGGTAGCTAAACAACTGTATCAGCGTGGACTGCGTTTTGACCTGATTTTGACTAGTCCCCTAGTCCGAGCAAAAGAAACTGCCGCAATACTCAAAGATGTTGGTCTAAGTAACCGAGTTGAAGAGTTTCCCAGTCTTGCTCCCGATGGTGATATCTATACCTGGGTAAATTGGTTAGAATTGGCAAGGGAAAATAATAGGGTTGAAAGCTCCTTAGCGCTAGTCGGTCATCAACCAGATCTAGGAAATTGGGCAGAAATATTGGTATGGGGTAAATCCAGAGAAAAATTTGTCCTCAAAAAAGCCGGACTTATTGGCTTACACATTCCAGAAACTAAAACACTTTTGAGTCAAAGTGAACTATTTTTGCTTACTGCCCCCAAGTGGCTAATCTGAGAAACCTTGAATAATGAACACTCTTGAATGTTAACCTTTAATTGGTGACTTAGTTTATATATCTTTGTAGCACAGACGACTAATACAGCATTTCTCAGTCTAGTGAGGTACAGATCCTATTCCCTATTCCCCATTCCCAAAAACCAGGCTCTTTGTACCTCATCTAAATGAAAAACGCTGTATAGAAGTTTCTGCTAAGTTAACCTCAGAACCTTTGAAACTCATTACATTAGCAACATGACTGTCTGCGAGTATAAACCAGGTCTAGAAAACATCGCTGCTGCCCAATCCAGTATCAGCCATGTTGATGGAAAACAGGGAATACTGGAGTATCGTGGTATTGGCATCGAAGAACTCGCATCAAAAAGTAATTTCCTGGAAGCAGCATACTTATTAATTTGGGGTGAACTGCCTCGGCAGGAAGAGCTCGAAGCTTTTGAGCACGACATTCGTTTCCATCGGCGCATTAAATATCGGATTAGGGATATGATGAAGTGCTTTCCCGAAACTGGCCACCCGATGGATGCATTGCAAACTTCGGCTGCGGCACTAGGTCTTTTTTATTCCCGTCGCGCTTTAGATAACCCACAATATATTCGGGAAGCTGTGGTGCGCCTCTTAGCCAAAATTCCTACAATGGTGGCAGCTTTCAAGCTAATGCGAAAAGGTCACGACCCCATCCAGCCTCGTGATGATCTAGGATATTCAGCCAACTTTCTGTACATGCTCAATGAGCGAGAACCAGACCCCCTAGCAGCTCAAATCTTTGATGTGTGCTTAACTCTACATGCAGAACATACAATCAATGCCTCCACTTTTTCTGCTATGGTGACAGCCTCAACCCTGACAGACCCCTATGCAGTAATTGCCTCAGCGGTAGGAACCCTAGCTGGTCCTTTGCACGGGGGAGCAAATGAAGAAGTGATCGCTATGTTGAAAGAAATTGGCTCAGTGGAGAATGTCCGACCCTATCTAGAGGATCGCTTGCAGCGCAAGGAAAAAATTATGGGCTTTGGCCACCGTGTGTATAAGGTGAAAGATCCACGAGCCAAGATTCTACAAAATCTAGCAGAACAACTGTTTGAGCAATCTGGTGGAAACAAGTACTATGAGATTGCTGTGGAATTGGAGCAAGCTGTAGAGGAAAAACTTGGTCATAGAGGAATTTACGCCAACGTTGATTTTTATTCTGGACTAGTTTACCTGAAACTAGGTATTCCTTCAGACTTGTTTACACCAGTATTTGCGATCGCACGAGTTGCTGGTTGGCTGGCTCATTGGAAAGAACAGCTTGCTGTTAATCGGATTTTTCGTCCCACTCAAGAATATACCGGAACTCACAATGTTTCTTATATCCCGATTGAAGAACGTTAGGGTGTGGAGTGTGATAAATTCTCCCGTTAACCCTCTAAGGGTATAATACGAGGTGAATTGCTGTCTTTTTGATGGAAGAATCATACCAAATCCGCCTATTCTATCCCCGTTTTTACCAAAGAGGGAAAACTTTGTAGAGATGCGCTATGGCAAATCTCTACATAGGGCTTGCTGAATAAGTCAAATGGGAGACTTGAGGAAGTAAAAAGTAACGAGTAACAAGCGTTAGAAGGCAGGAGGCAGAAGTAACAAGAGTTTTCCCTACCTAAAAAGAAGATGATAAATTAGTCATATCAAGGGATTAAGATATCCCGTAGTCATTTATTGAAAGCAAATTATGGCATAGCTTCCACACTCATCCAGCAAGCCCTACTTGGAAAATCGTCTAATACTTTTAATTATGCTGTCAAACCTTAGAATTCTCATGAATGTGAGCAATGAATTGATCACATTGGGATACTCTGATTGCCTTGTGGGTGGGGCTGTTGATTCATTGTCGTTCTTAGGAGGAAATTCCCCATCTGGAAATTCTTTGCCACAGATGATTGGGTAGAGATGATCTTGAGGTAAGTGATCAGTCCAAAATTTCTTCCACTCACCACTTTCCATCACTTCCATTAAATGCTCTAGACGAGTAACAGTCAAAGCAGGGCTCCCTTCCACAATTTCATCGTCCCAATTCACAAACTTGAGGTTACCCACAGACTTGTAATTATAGTCATAAATCTGGTCCAATATTTGCAGAATCGGACCAGCTTCAGGAAGGTCAGCTAAAAGCTGCAATCTTGAATCATCTGGGGGTGTATGTCCAATAATAGAGTCCTTATATTCGTATCGCACAGCTTTGGGGAAGAGCGTATTGAAAAACTTTACAAATACTTCATCTCCTGGGCGGGGAGGCTCGAATAGACAGATGGTGATACGGCTGGGATCTATGTTGAGCTTTTGGGTTAAAAACGTTGCTGCTATCGGTGTTAAAGCTCCTCCCTTACTAAATCCTGTGATTACTAGGGGTTTGCCAGATGCCATCCGTTTTTCTACTTCTGTTTGGAAGCCTTCTTCCCACAAACGTTGAACCGAATTAGAGAATCCCTTATGTAACTTACCTGGGATATCCTCTACACTAACGGGTTGTGCCAGAAAGTTGTTGAGCCAACTAATGAAAGTTGATCCGTCCTCTGGTGTAGAGGTTCCACGGAAAGCGAGGATAACACTGTCATCAGTATCAGCCACGTAACAGGCATCAATATCACGCAGTCCCGCTGTAAAGGTAGCAACAGGAGCGTCAGTGAATCCAACATCTGGAGCCAACGCCATACCTTTGACACCATCCTTAGTATCAACTCCATAAGCGCATAAACTTGCAGAGAAAATACGACAAATACTATCTGCTGTTGTCACTACTCAATTACCTCAATTTTACTAATAGTTTGAATTTAATCTAACACCATAAAAAACATCTCTGTGAGATGGAAAAGCATGACATTCTGGACTTTCTAGCTGACATTCCACTCTTTAGCTGGCACAATAAGTATTTTGACCATTTTTAATAATAAAATTTTAATTGTTAATATATTATTGATCATTACCTATTAATTACTTATTAACTAGACTTGCTAGTGCAGCACGGCAAAAGTAACTGACCAGTTTGAGATCGTTAGAATCCTTACTCTATAAGCATTATAAATTCTAAATTCTAAATTCTAAATTCCGCGCAGCGGCACTAGTTAATTTACTTCTTTTGTTCAGAACTTCTGGAAACGAATGGAATCTCCAATCGATCGCATCAAACTCTCTCAATCAGCCAAAGACCAACTCACCAAACTTAAACGCCACACTAAAATCGACCAATGGAATATCCTCTGTCGTTGGGCATTCTGCTGCTCTCTTGCTGAACCAACGGTTCCCTCTCTGATACCTATTCCTGCAGACAGCAACGTCGAATTAACTTGGCGTACCTTCGGTGGCGATATCGCTGATATTCTTCTCATCGCTCTCAAACAACGCTGCTATAACGACGGTTTAGGTTGTGATCAAGAAACTCTCGCCACCCAATTTCGCCTCCACCTGCATCGGGGTATTGGCTACCTAGCAGGTGATCCGAATATTAAGAAAATTGAAGATTTGATAGCTATTGCCCTACTGACTCAAAGTTGATCAATCAGTTTGTTTGCAAGAACTCAACAAAAATACAGCAGCTGAGGGTGAAAAATATAGGTTATTTTAATATACCCATCGTGCATCGTAACAATGCATTAGTGACATTTTGAACTTTTATTTTTGTGCCAACAGATACTAACTTATTAATCAAGACCTTTTAATGTAAAACCTAAAAGCTCATTCGTAAAGTTACCCCAAAATTTCACAAGAGAATAATTTTTGGAAACCTATATTTGTACTGCTTTGATGACAAAAAGTCACAGACATCAAAAGGTTTTATCCTCTTGGCAAATTAGCTCTAGTGGGGAGCTTTGCGAACATCCTGATCTTTCTAAAAGACTAATCAGTTGCATCAAGTGCAACTGATGCATCAACGTGGACATTTCTGAGCTCTTGACTCGTTTCATCTATAGAAGGCTAAACCATTGACTAATCACACTTTCTTGACAGACGAGGAGATTGTAATCTCACAGAACACCAATTCTGTTACTGAACGTCAGTTAACCTATCCCCAACTCATCTTGTGTGCCGTTACTATTGGTCTAGCTGGTGGACTGGTTGCAACGGTCTACTACTTTATCCTAGAAGCTTTAATGCATGGCGTCTGGCATACCTTGCCTGAGTGGATTAACCCTTATTTCCCGAGTTGGCTTCCCAGCTCTAACTACGTGTGGATTGCAACAACCATAGGCGGATTATGCGTCGGGCTGATTTTGTATTTCATGGGACTACCGGGAGAAATGGCTCAAGTAGTTGACAAAATCCATAGTCCAGGACGTATTGATGTTCGCAAAACACCAGCTATGGTGATTGCTTCGCTAGTAGCAATCACTTCAGGAGGAAGTGCTGGACCAGAAGCCCCTCTAGTACAGGTTAATGGTAGCTTTGGGAGTTGGTTAGGGGACACCCTCAAGCTCAAAACATCTTCAGTACGAGTGCTAACTTTTTGCGGTATGAGTGCAGCACTAGGAGCTTTTTTTGGAGCCCCGATTGGGGCAGCTCTTTTTGCCTTAGAAATTCCCCATCGGCGCGGACTTGAGTATTACGAAGCAGTGGCTCCAGCGGTCATCTCAGCCATTTTCTCGTTTGCCGTTTTTCGGATTAGCACTGGTATGACCATTGGTGGATTCTATCACTTTAAATCTGTCCCTGCTCTCACACCAATGAATTTGTTAGAAGGGTTGGTATTAGGAATGATTGGTGCAGGGGTTGCAGTCTTGTTTATCTATGTGTTTCGGTTTGTTGGTTACCTGCTAGAACCCCTTGAGCACTATCGTATTCTGCTAGCAACGCTAGGTGGTTTATCCATTGGCATAATTGCCTTTATTTTTCCACAAACCCTCTTTTTTAGTGAAGAACAGATTCATACCGTTATTGAAACAGGAATGACCCTTGGGGTGAGTGTCTTGTTAATGATTGCGGTAGCCAAGATGTTTGCGATTAGCTTCACATTGCATTCAGGGTTTCTGGGAGGATTCATCTTTCCACTATTTTTTATTGGTGCAAATGTCGGATTAGCGATCGCTCTAGCTGTCCCTCAAATTCACCCTACGGTTGGTATGGTGTGTCTGATGGCAGCGGTGAATGTGGCGGTTACTAAAACACCAATTAGCACCAGCATTATACTGAGTGTGTTGTCAGGCACCTCAATGCTACCTGTTATTGTCATTGCTAGCTTTACTAGTTTCTTGTTAACGAGTCAGGTAGTCATGATTCGCACCCAGCGATCGCGTACCAAAACGGTGTCTGACTTACCCCGGGAAAGATTAATTGCATCATCCATCTAAGCAATTTCTCAATAAAATCAGAACTTCGCTCCCCGTGCGTAAGTCCTTAAAAAATATCCCAAGGCGAAGCTGCGCGTCTATGTCATTAGTACAAACGACGAATGACCAATGACTAATAACAAAGCGCGATATCGCGCTTTCTGTAAAGTTTCTTATGATGTAGCTAGCCATCCATTCTCTTTGCCAGGTATATTAACTGAAGTATTCTCCCTTCAGTTATGGCTGCTCAACTCCCAGAAGCTCCGGAAATAGAGCGTCACAGAGCTGCAATGGTTCGTACCGACATTTCCAAGCCGGTGCGGTTGGCAATAGAGAGCGCCATTTTAAATGAAGAGAACACATTTTTCGACTATGGCTGCGGTCAGGGGGGTGATGTTCAGCGCCTGCTCAAACAAGGTTATAACAGCGCTGGTTGGGACCCGCACTACCAGCCAAACAATCCCCTCATCTGTGCAGATATAGTCAATCTAGGCTACATTATCAACGTCATCGAAGACCAGGCTGAACGCCGGGAAGCCCTGCTCAAAGCTTGGGAACTCACTCAAAAAGTCCTGATTGTTGCGGCTCAAGTCTTAATTGATGACCGCAATAGCAGTCAAATTGCCTATGGTGACGGTATTGTTACCCGCCGCAATACCTTTCAGAAATATTATGAACAAGAAGAACTTAAAGCCTATATTGACCAGGTACTAGAAGTCGATGCCATTCCCGTTGCTTTGGGTATCTACTTCGTATTTCGAGATGAAGCCCAAGCCGAGAGTTTTCGAGCATCTCGCTTCCATTCCCGCATCACCACTCCCAGAATCCGCCTGAGTAGTAAACGGTTTGAAGACTACCAGGAACTCCTCGCCCCTTTAATGGCATTCATTACTGAAAGAGGACGCCTTCCCTACAAAGGTGAACTACCTCAAGAATCAGAATTACTGTTGGAATTCGGCAGTTTTCGCCGTGGTTTTCAGGTAATTCTCCAAGTCACGGACCAAGCAGAATGGGATGAGATTTCTGACCAACGCCGTCAAGATATCCTAGTCTACCTTGCTCTGACTCAATTCAGTCACCGTCCTAAATTATCTAATCTGGATCATACCTTAAAAAACGATATCAAAGCTCTGTTTGGCAGTTACAAGCAAGCCTGTGCTGCTGCGGACTTAATGTTGGTAAGTGTGGGAAACTCTCACCTAATTGCTAAATGTTGCCAACAGAGTCAAATCGGCAAAATTTTGCCTAGAGCACTCTATGTTCATATTTCAGCAATAGAAGCTCTGAATCCTCTGCTGAGGCTCTACGAAGGTTGCGCTAGCCGCACCATTGGTCGGATGGATGGTGCTACTCTAGTTAAATTCCATACCAATCTCCCGAAAATCTCTTACCTGTTCTATCCTCATTTTGACAAGGAACCCCATCCTGCCTTGCATACTAGTATGCAGATTGACCTACGGGATTTACAAGTAGTGTATCGAGATTATGACCAATCCCCTAATCCGCCCATACTACATCGTAAGGAAACCTTTGTAACTCCAGAATATCCTCTCTATGAGCAGTTTGCTAAACTTACTCGTCAGGAGGAAAACTGGGGGCTACTTGATCAAACTAGCTCTATTGGTACTCGCCAAGGCTGGCAGAATTGCCTTACAGAACATTGTGCCGAACTCCGAGGTCATCGCCTCTACTGGCAAAAAGATGCTGACCCCTATCGTGTTAAAGTATTGCGTGCTGCTCGTAATCGCAGAAGCAAGCGACAAAAGTCATTCAACACTTCTCATTAGTTCAAGGCTTGAGCTTTAACAAGGGTATCGTAGTGCGATCACAGTTGTAACGATACAACAGCAGCCTGAGTGTCTATATCCCGGTTGAATTACAACATAAAATTCGTAAGCCAAGTTGGGTTTGACTTCGCTCCACCCAACCTACATTTTACTTTTAACCCACAGCGTAGTCACTCATTTCACGCATAAAAGGAGGATGAAAACCGAGCACAATATCTTGTTTTGGCACACCCAAATCGACTAAATTTGCTCCAATTCAATGTCGTAAACAATGATTTTTATAGCGATCGCTGCATCTTCACTGTAGCAAAATCAGCTGCTGATGCTGCTCTGGCGTAATATTAGTGGAAAGCCTAAGCATAAAAAAACATTTGTACTATTAAAGTACAAGTCAATGCTACCAAATTAACAACATATGTTCGATAACAACATTTGTTGTTTTGTGGTTAGAATGCGACAACGCTGGTCAGATTAAGGCATCGCAACTGCTTCACCAAAACAATTGGGTCTGAAGCCCCGTCCTTCTAGGACGGCTTTTTGTATTCTGAGCTTTCTGATTAGTTTTATTAGTACATTATTCCAGCATTGTTTATGTTAACGTATTAGCATGAAAGCAGGTTATCGCTACAGAATTTATCCTACATCTGGACAACAAATGGCGCTAGCTCAGTTGTTCGGATGTGTGCGTGTAGTGTGGAATGATGCCTTAGCCTTTTGTATCGCTCAGTTCCAATCAGGAGAGAAGAAACCCAAGAACACGGAACTTCAGAAAAAATTCATAACTCAAGCAAAAACACAAAACAAACGCTCATGGTTAGGCAAAGTTTCCTGCGTACCCTTACAACAATCTCTCAACGATTTGGAGCAAGCCTATCAAAACTTTTTCAAATCCTGCAAAGGGCAACGGAAGGGCAAGCCGGTTAAACCTCCAAGGTTCAAGAAACGTCATGCTAAACAGTCAGCGAGGTTTACCCAAAGAGGATTTAGGCTCAGGGGTAATTGCCTTCATATTGCCAAGATTGGCAAAATCAAGATTGCTTGGTCTAGATCATTACCGGAGCCACCAACATCTGTAACGATTATCAAGGATGCTGCTGGCAGATATTTTGCTAGCTTTATTGTCGAGATAGTCAGTAATGTTTTGCCCAAAACTGATAACAGTGTTGGCATTGATTTAGGTATCAAGACCTTTGCTACTTTTGACGATGGGCAAAAAGTGGATGCTCCCAAGCCTTTGAAAAAGAAAATCAACCGACTTCGGAGATTGAGTAAGAATCTATCTAGGAAGACAAGAGGGAGTAATCGATACGAACGTGCGAGAAAACGTAAGGCTAAACTACAAGCCAAGTTAAAAGATACTCGCACTGATTTCCTGCATAAACTTTCAACCCAGATAATTTGTGAGAACCAAACGATTGTCTTAGAGGACTTGAATGTTGCTGGGATGATTAAAAATCGGAAATTGTCGAGAGCTATCAGTGATTTAGGCTGGCGACAATTCCGTACTTATCTAGAAGGAAAAGCCGAAAAATATGGTCGTGAGTTTCGAGTGATTAGTCGCTGGGAACCAACAAGTCAAGTATGTTCAGAGTGTGGTTTTCGTGTCGGAAAACTCGACCTTGGTGTTAGAGATTGGACTTGTTTGAACTGCGGTACAAAGCACGACCGTGATATTAATGCAGCAAAGAATATCTTAGTCGCGGGAGGACATTCCGAGACTCTAAACGGATGTGGAGGAAAGCATAAGACTGCCGCCAAGGGAGCAGCATCCTGGGAAGCGTCAACCCGCGGAAAGTACGTTCAGCGATCGCACTGTTCGACTAGTAGGAATCCCCATGCCTTTAGGCTGGGGAGGATGTCAAGATAGAATAGTTTCAGCATTGTCAGCAATATATAGGATCAAGTAAAGTCGTTAAGCAAGTTGACAGCATTCATCAAGAGGAGATACAAGCACGTATGGGCAAAGTAGTCGG
>JAAHGL010000137.1 GCA_010692635.1 Symploca sp. SIO2C1
GAATAAGTAGTCAGGAGTCAGGAGTCAGGAGTCAGGAGTCAGGAGTCAGGAGTCAGGAGTCAGGAGAATAGGAGTTTAGGAGTTTAGAATAGTCTTTAAAGGGGATTATGGGTTAAGAAGATGCAAGGAAATTGCATTGATGAGCTCAATTTTCTTGCACTTTTCAAGGAAAATAAAAGCTTGAAAGCTATACCAGACTGTGGTTTCAATGATTTTTTGACCAAGCCTTGTGCAAGGAAATGGTCTATAGAAGCTTATTTTCCTTGCACTTTGATGGGAAATCTCTGAGTAACCTTGGGGAATGGAAGTGCTCACCCACGAGGATAAATGCTTCATTCCTTCTTACTTGTTACTTTTTACTTGTTACTTGTTACTTATTCAGCAAGCCCTAAGTAGGTTGGGTTTCACTTCGTTACACCCAACCTACATTTTGAGTCGTGTCACGGCACTAGAATGGTTGGGAAACCAGTGACTTGAAGAGCAACACCTGCCGGAAAAAAATTGGTCAAAGAATTTTCTGTTTAACAGATGTCTTACTGAAAGCCTTATATAGACAACACCCTTGCTTTGCGTTCTCAATACCATCTTCACTAGCAGTCACTCTGTGTAAATTGTCCTTACTACCCTAAATAACTGAGAGGTTAAAAACTGCTTGAAAAGTAGGCAGGGTGTCAAATTTAGGGTTTAGGGAAGAAACAAAAAACTAATGCCAATGACTAACACTCATCCACTTATAGAAATCCATCTGAGATTAATCGGAGCCCTACAGAAGGGATATATTGAAGCTCTAGAAGCCGGAGACTGGCAAGCAGCAGATTATCGATGTTCCCACTTAAACAAATTGGCTGAAGGATTGTACTATCTGAGTCAGTCTCTCGATAAAGGAAATCCGGCTCCGTTACCGGTGAAACAGAGGAGTAATCATAGCTGGCTTAATAGTGTTCATGCTATTAAACCAACTGAACCCTCAACTAATTCCCCAACTTATCCCCCTAAAACTACCGACCAGTCTACGGCATCACAAGCAATAGCACCAGAACCATCTAACTATGAATGGGGTGTTGGTGTTCAAGGTGTAGAACCACCACCAATTGATAAAGTGTGGAAGTAATATTAACTCATCCCCCGGAAGGGTGAGCGAAAAAAAGGGTGGGAGAGCTTTTTTGAGTAATGAGTAATGAGTAATGAGTAATGAGGGTCGAAACTTTTGTCAAATCCTCTTTCCTTCTACCTCCTACCTCCTCCCACGCCTCCTGCCTCCTGCCTCATGTTTCTTGAAAGCCACTGTAAATTTCACCTCACCCGCACGGAGGATGCAAGTGTTAGCAAGTTGTTAGTTGTTGGTTGTTTGTACAAAAAACTTTCTAACAAACAACCAAAATGAATTGAGCATCAATTTTTGACCAAAAATCCTTCATTCTTAATTCTTCATTCTTAATTCTTTCCACGCTTTATATGCTGCATGATTCCATGTCCAAGACTTAACCACATCTTCTCTGGCAATTTTACCAATATTGCTTGCTTCTTGTTGATGCTCGAACACATAACGCAAAACTGATTGTAAATGCTCACTATCTGGTTCTGCCCATTCTCCGTAATCGAGTTCTGAAGAAAAGCATTGAGGATCTTTTACTTTTACCATGCTTTTAACATTCACTAAGTAGCCATTACTCGAATTGACAAAATCTCGATAACCACTATAGTCTGTGACAATCACAGGCTTAGCACAAGCCATCGCTTCAATAATTGGTAGTCCCCAACCCTCGGCTCGGCTTGGTAAGACAAAGGCATCACAATTATTATAGATATCCACCATAGCTGATTCTGTAACTGGGGGACTATAGCGAATCGGTGGATCGGTAGGTAAATTGAGTTTAGCGATCGCAGATTTTAGATTAAAGTTTGGTATCTGGGGATTGTAGCAATGTAGAACTAACTCAACGGGCTCATCTGCCCTAAAAGCGTTGGCATAGGCTCTGAGCAAAATGTCGATACCTTTGCGCTTTTCCCATTTGCCTACACACAAAAACCTAAATCTGCGGTTGGAAGTAGACTCTTCTTCTTTTTCCCGTGGTTTATACCATCGAGTATTCACTCCCTCTGGCACAACTTTGACTCTATCCGGATTAATACCATTCTGTTCAAGTAAGGTTTTTCCCCAAGTAGATGGCATCCAGATTTCATCCACATCCCGGAGATAGTCAAGTTCAGTAGGAGGAATTTTACTGGTTTCCCAGACTGTAAAGGCAATTTTTCTACCCCCAACAATATAAGGCATACGATTCATAACTCCAATACCGAGACCAATATTGGTTTCGCTAGCCTTCTTGGCATTTAGTAAGCATTTTTGGAAAAAGGGAGGAATATATTGTTGAGGCGGCACATCATCCCAGGAAAACAAGGCAATTTCATCATATCGACTCAGCGCTACCATAAAATTACTGCCGTGTTTCTGTACGCCGAGATATCCAAAGCAGAATGAGTTGATGTTAATCACATTTTATTAGGTGTTAGGCATTGGTGACAAGTTAAGGTAAAAATGTCGTTGTCAAGGGAGCTGGGGGAGCTGAGGGAGCTGAGGGAGCTGGGGGAGCTGAGGAAGAGGAATACAATTTTTCTGACCCCTTGGGTATTTCCATATATAGTGTTTTTTGAGCCCTCAAGCGCCATATATGGGAGTTGACAAAATGCACGATTTTTTTTAACTTGTCACGATTGGGTGTTAGGTGTTAGGTGTTAGGTTTTAATTTGTTTATGATAAGTTCAACTTCATTACCTATTACAAGCCTCCCTGCTTAGTACTTTGAAAATAAATTCTAAATTCTAAATTCTAAATTCTAAATTACCTGTCATGAACTATTTCTAATTGCGGCAATCCCCAACAAGTGTAGCCCATATCTTTGGCCATCATGGCTAACCCTTCAGTTTCAATATACAGCTTGTAGCTGAAGGTGGGAAAAATCAATCCTTCTCGGTGCAAATCTGCTTGGATCAGTAACATGGTTGCACCAACACTATCAACTTGAATAATGTCATGCGATCGCAAATCTTCCAAATAGAGTCTCCCTTCTCCTCTAGCAGGTTGGATAATACCATCAATGACAAAGGAACTCCAGTCTTGCAATTCGGCACCTGGTTTGAATTTGAAGGTATTAGTATCAAAGCTTCGCCCTTGGGTGCTAACCACACAGTTGGGTACAATAATTTCCTTATCTGGCTCTAAAAGTAGTTGAATAATCTCTTTTGGATACTCTACAACATCCACATCTAACCAAAGTACCCATTCTTCAGCTTGTAGAGATTGTTGGAGCAACCAATTACGACTTTTTGCCAAAATGGAACGACGTTGGAATTGAATACTGGGTTGCCAACGCGGAACACTATGATGAAACTGAAAGTCTTTTTTGAATAGGTGTACTTGACTAAATTCCTGACTAAATTCCGGAAGATGTCGCTGTAACCAATCAAAGCTACCATCGGAACTATCACTTTCCAGAATGCCTAGAGAAATCTTGCCATGAGGATAGTCGAGGTTTAAGAGATTCTCTAGGTATTGCGGTAGATAGGATACTGCATTTTTTACCGGGGTGAGGATAAGAATTTTCGGTAGCTCCGTCAAAAAACCGGATTGCTTTTGGTTAGATGCTGATATTTCCTTGTTATCTTCAGGAGGGATGAACGAAATATGAGGTGGGATTTCAATTCTCCGCGTTTCCGTGTCTCCGTGTCTCCGTGTCTGCTTACTTACAATAGGCTCTAACATTTGCTCATACAAATTCACTGGCATTCGCTCAGCCAGGTTTTGTATCATCGTTTCGTAATTTATCCCTTGATAACGAGCACTAGCTTGTTGCCAATGCTGCTCAAAATGCTCGTCACCGAAGGTATTTTGCTGATGCACAACATAAAGATAAAGTTGTGGTTGATCAAGCAAGGCAACCCGACAATTTTGTAGAATCACAGAGCTGACTAAAGTATCTTCTCCTTGTCTTTGAACTGGATAGGCAGGAAGCTTAGATTTGTGGCAAAGTATCGAACCTTCCCAAATACGAGTGCGGGAGGTTGCCAAACGACGCTGCTCCACCCACCACATCAGCCAGCGTTGCAAAAAGCAGGCATCAGCATTAAGAGATTGCAAGGCTGACATTTGCATTTCTAGCCGTAGGGGATCTATAAGATCATCATCATCCCATTGACAAACGTAAGTTCCTGAAGTGTGAGCTAGTGCCAGATTACGTAACTCACCTAATGTGCGGTTCTCCGGTGCAAGCCGCAGATATTGAATGGTATCATCAGCTAATTGATGAACATACTCAGCTAAGCGATCGCTTTCATCATCATCGACAATAACTAACTCTTTGTGGTGATAAGTCTGATTTTGGAAACACTCAATTGCTAACTTTGCCTGTTGAAAGCGATTTTTCGTCACCATCATGCAGGAAATAAGGGGTTGATTAGCTTCCTGGCTAGATAGAGACTGATAAAGATTAAATCGGAATTTGGCATGTAGAATGATTCGACCCTTTACCATTAAGGAAAGAGGTAGATTATCTTCGGTTTTAGTTGATTTCTGCTTAAACCAACTGCCGTGCCAATGATGAATAGCAAACGCTTGCTGGGTAATTTTCTGACGAAATTGAGGATTGTTTAATTTACCATCCCAGCAGTCAAACTTGGTAACGGGGTAAAGCAATTCTGAAGCAACGAGGCTGATGGTATCTGGTGAGGGAAAAGTATCATAAGCACGAGTCAACAAGAAAGGTCCTGTTGCATCTAATACACCAGGAAAACCATGGCTTTCTACTAGATCTTGCCATACATGTTGCCAAAATGGATGCCCTACCCTAGATGCCATTAATGAAGGACAAACTATATGAGTGAGTCTACGAGCTTGTGGCTGAGGTAACTGAACATGTTCAGCTGGTTCAAGTCCTAATACTAACTCTTTACCTTCTAACAGTTCGTCTAATGGATGCAAGCACTCAAAGTCAAGATCAATAAACACCCCACCGTAATGACTGAGGATAAAATATCGAATAGCATCAACCCGAAAAATATTCTCTGGATAGCCGTCATAGATAGATAGGAACCACGAGTAGTTGGCTTGCAAAAACTGGCGATTATCTTCATCAGTCCAAAGGCGATATTCCCAGTCAGGATGATGATGTTGCCAACCTTGTTGGAACTCAAGCATTTCAGCTGGAATATTCTGGTTTTTCCAGGTTTGGTGAATGACTCTGGGAATTGCTGGCATGGTTGATTAAATTATGCTCCAGAAACAGAAAGCAGGATGTAGAAGGATGAAAAAAGATTCAGCGATCGCTTTTTTTTGATATTATATTTTCATAATGGGAAAAGTGTAGGCACATATATAAAGTATGAGCTTTGCCGAGTAATGTGGTGGGCAAAGAGAAGACGGGATATTTGGTAAATCTTAGGGAGGGGGAAAGTAGATGACACACACACCAGTAAAACTGACCTTTGAGCAATATCTCGAATATGACGATGGCACAGATAACCGGTATGAACTATGCGATGGGGAGTTAGTTAAAGTGCCACCAGAATCACTATTGAATGGACGGATTGCCCGTTTCCTTTTTGTTCAATTCATGAACTTGGTGGGACTCGATAGAGTTATTACCCACATACTTGAATTGCAAGTTGTAGGTAAGACTCAAAACCGCTTCCCTGACTTAGTAGTAGTAACAGAGCTACACCTTGAGCTAATGGATAAACGGCAAACTATCACCCTCGATATGCCACCCCCACAGTTAGTTGTTGAGGTAGTTAGTCCTTACCGTAATCAAAAGAATGACAACTACAAACGTGATTACATTGATAAAGTACATCAGTACCAAGAACGCGGCATTCCTGAATACTGGATTGTTGACCCTCAAGTAGGGGTTGTCACTGTACTGCTGTTGGTCAATGGGAGCTATCAAGCTACTGAGTTCACTGGCAATCAGCAAATTATCTCTCGGACTTTTCCTGGATTGAAACTGACTTCTGTTCAGGTTTTACAGACAAGGGATTAGGGTATCAGGTAAGCGATCGCTTTTTTTTGATATTATATTTTTATCATAGGCAAAGTGTGCGCACATATATAAAATGTTACTTCTGATATCGAATCTGCTAGCTTGGATTATCTGCTGAAAAGTACAGTTTTTTGTGAAAAATCTTCCTTGTCTACTTTCCTACTTTCGTCCCTTGTCTCATTTTCAGCGAAATATTAAAAACCTACCCTTGTGAGGGGTAGGGGGGTGCAAGATTCAAAAAATGAGTTGATATTTAATACTCCACACCTCGATATCGCCGCTTCGGAGCTGATGGGTTGGGTGTCAATTGCTGTGAAGCTTCAGGAAGCACCGAATATGTAGTACCTCTATATTTAGTTGTGCGATTTTCTGGATTGGTAGACTCATGAACATCTCTGAGTACTCCTTTTGACTCAGTTACCATTCTGAGTACTCCCTTGGACACGGTTACGATGTTCTGATTTAACAAATATTTTAACGTCTCCCAATTTTGACCTGGATGTTGGCTTAACCATTCAGTAGCTAGAAAATTAGCTTTTGATGGCTGAATATTAAAGCGCATTAATAATATAGCTAGTACTTGTTCTTTGTTCGCTATTACTGAAGGTTCGTGTAGTATTTGGTACATTTTTATTATTTCAAGTAATTAACTATTATCGTTGTCACTTTTTGCGACAATATATGTATAATCCCAAAAACCCAGAGGTATTGAATTGATTTGGAACTTCATTTACTGTGAGATATTGTTGAAAATTGTATGACTAAAACCGGAGTAATGGGTGATGCCTGTCACACCATGTGGATAGCAACACTCACAAAAAGCGAGGGGGAAGCCAACTCCTTCAAGGGGTTGGAGGAAATGTCGCCCCGCCGCGAAAGTCATTAGTAAGCGTGTCATTGGTCATTAGTACAAAGGACAAATGACTAATGACTAATGACGCGAAATCCCACGTACTTTAGTCGTGGGATGAGCTTAATGCTTTCTTCCCTTGGAGCCTCCTGTTCCCCTCCTTGGAGTAGTAGGGTTGATTCTATAGAGGAAGAAAATTCATGGATATCCTAAATCTTTGGTTCAACTAGTTGTGCGTCCAAACAAGACAATCAGGGTTACAAGATTATCCTTTTATAAAAGAATTAACCCTACCTCCTTGGAGGGGTTAAGGGTGGGTTATGCCTTCTGCCTTGAAAGTAGGGAGCGGTAGGGGCGAATGGTCATTCGCCCCTCCTTTCATGCGTGAAATGAGTGACTATGCAGTGGGCTAAAAGTAAAGAATGAAAGGAGCGAAGCGATCGCTTGATAGACAGGTAGTACGATGACAAAGCGCTGCTGCAAGCAGCTCGAACTCTTTCATCTCTATGTAAACCAAAAAGCGATCGCCTTCCACAAATAAGAAAAGCGATCATACCTAGTTTGGGATTTGAAGAAATTCTCGCGGTTGGTTATTCGGATTCAGTGAAGCTTTGTTCCCTGTTAAATTCTTCTATTGCTTTACCTATATCTGGCGGTTGATTAGACATTCCATTAAATGATGACAATTTATAAAGGAATATTTGATTGATTTGCACAAAATGTTACTTTATTCTACCCGTTTGGTGGCTGTTGAGACCACTGAAAATCAACTGATTGACCTGTCATTTGTTTAAAGTAAAGAAATTTTTTTCATTACCGACTGAAGAATCTACCTTCTTAAAACTCAATTTCTTTGCAACATTTTGTACCTCCTTCTCTCAAGACTCTATAGGGTTTCTCAAGTGGATGAAGTAAAGCAAAATTGAAGGGATGACAAACACTCGGAAACCATTGAAAATAAACCTTTGAGTTATATTAATTGCTCCCCTGCCTTCAAAAGGAAATCCCTCATTATGCCAGACGCTAAGCTTGAATCACCCAACCCGCAATTTATCCGAGCAGCTCACCCGGATGAGTTTTTGCCTCCCCTGGGAAAGTGGACAATAATCGGAGGATTGGTGATGCTGGCAGGTTTAGTTGGAGCTATTGCCCTGTCAGGGGTACTGAAATATAAGGTAGTAGTCAAGGCTCCCGTCACGGTTCGCCCGTCTGGGGAATTACGACTAGTAGAGGCTCAAGCGGAGGGGAGTATTAAGCAAATTCAGGCTAAAGTTAACCAATCCGTACAAGCAGGGGATGTCATTGCCGTCATCGACGATACTAATCTGCAAACCCAAAAACGCCAGCTTCTCAACAAAATTGACAGCGCACAGCAGCAGCTCCATCTGCTAAAAGCTCAACAACAGTGGATTGACAGACAACTTGCCGCTGAAAATGAGCAACTGCAACGGACTATATCCTCTGCTCAGGCTGATTTGAGACTAAATCAACGAGCTTATCAAGACTCCCTCACTGTGAGTCAGGCAGATATCCAAGAAGCAGAAGCTTCCCTCGCTCTAGCTGAAGATGAACTCACTCGCTATCAAAAACTTGCTGATACAGGTGCGGTATCTGAGCTGCAAGTCCAAGAGAAAGTTGCTGCTGTCGTTGTCGCCAAGGCTCGTCTCACCAAGGTTAAGGCTGCTCTCAATCCCAGTGATGCACCAGTAGTTATGGCAAAGGAGCGCATTGCTCAAGAACAAGCTAGGGGAGAAGCAAGCATGGCTCGGTTAACCCAAGAGCGGGAAGAACAGTTACGCCAATATCAGGAACTTAATAGTCAACTCACAGGTGACCGTCAAGATCTAGAATCTGTTGAGCATGAGTTGAAATATACCAAAATCCGCGCCCCTATTTCGGGGATTATCCTGGAGCTAAAGCTGCGTAATTTTGCTCAAGTAGTACAGCGAGGAGATGAGATTGCCCAAATTGCACCAGCGACGGAAGATATTACCCTCAAAGCTATGGTAGCTTCCCAGGATATTAATCAGGTGGAGGTTGGTCAGTCGGTAGATGTCCGCATCTCAGCTTGCCCTTATCCTGATTTTGGTACACTACCAGGAGTTGTTGAAGCAGTTTCACCTGATGCCGTAAATCCAGAAAGCACAGTTAGAGTTGGTGTGCCAAATGCTTCACCTTCCCCTAATCGAGGAAGCTATGAGGTTACCATCCAGCCTACCCAATTAATGCTAGCCACAAATCAGCGTCAGTGCCTGATTCAACCTGGTATGGAAGGAAAAGCTGACATCATTTCGCAACAGGAAACAGTCCTGCAATTTATCCTGAGAAAGGCAATTATAAGAGGTTAAAGGTCTCAGGCATTGGTAAAACCTAAAGCCTACAACCTAAAACCTAAAACCTAAAACCTAACACCTTTTCTAATTTGGTTTACCTGCAAAGATTGGTTATTGCACCAACACAACGACAAGACTGGCAAATTTTTCTGACTGATGCACAACAGCACTACCTGGTGCGAGTATTGCGATTGGGTAGTGGCAGTCGTTTTATTGCTATGGATGGACAAGGTAGCTCGTGGCTGTGTGAGTTAGCAGTAAGTCTGACCCAAGCTAAAATTATTGAATCTATTTCAGTTGAGACTGAGTTGTGCTTAGGGGTAACTTTGATGGTGGCGATGCCTAAGGGAAGTGGATTTGAGCAGATAGTGTCTCAGACAACAGAGTTGGGTGTAGCTACTATTATGCCGTTAAGGAGCGATCGCACTTTGCTTAATCCCAGTCAGGGGAAACTTGAACGTTGGCGACGTCTCACTCAAGAAGCGGCAGAACAATCAGAGCGTCAATTAGTACCAAAAGTTCTGGAACCAGTTGATTTTGCCACTGGTATTCAACTGACTAACAGCTTAAATGCTCATCGCTATATTTGTGTAGCTCGCGGCGACGCTCCTCATCTACTAAATTGTTTACTAGAACGAGGATTACTAGAAGAAACGGTTCAACTTCACAACTCTCAACCCTCATCAGTGTTAGTTGCTACCGGACCCGAAGGTGGCTGGACAGCTGCCGAGGTAGAGCAAGCCATTGCAGCGGGGTTCCAGCCTGTTTCCTTGGGATCTCGTATCCTTCGAGCCGTTACTGCTCCTATTGTTGCTATGTCTTTGGTAGCTGCCGCCTTGGAAATAGGAGTCAGGAGACATTGATTTTCATTAAACAACAAACAACAAATGACAAATGACAAATGACAAATGACAAACACAATGATTGAACAAGTTGCCGATGCTTTGAAGCGTAAGGAGTATAAAACAGCTGCTCGATTACTCAAACCACTGTTAAAGAAGGAACCAAATAACCCTTGGGTAAGGCTCTATCTGGGACGCCTTTATGAAGAAACTGGCAAGCTGGAAGCAGCTGAAGACAACTACCGACAGTTACTCAAAAACACGACTAATCCTAAGATTATGTCCCAAGCGCGTCAGGGATTAGGACGCTTGGAAGCGAGAGAGCAAAAAAGACGCGAGCAAGCTCTTGCTCAGGCAACTGCGGCTCCTGGTAGCGAGGAATTAGGAGTTTTTGTCCTAGAAGCTGTTGCTTCAGAACTGAAACAGGCTGCTGCTGTAAAATTTGCCCAGATTATGCAGCTTGATCCTTACAGCGCTCGTCTGCAACTGCCTAGTAGGGGTTGGCGTCTGTATCGTACAGGAGCTATAGGAGAACTGAAATTTTATGCTTCGTCGCTGCGCCAAGCAGAAATTCCTTGCTTTTGTCTGGCTCTAGCGGATATTCGGAAAATTAATGTTTTTAGCCTCAATTATTTTTCTGAGATCACTTATAAAGGAGCTACTGTTGTTTGCCATAACTTCCAAGAGCAGTTGGGTTCCCTAAATTTCAATTGGTCCGAAGTTAGTCAAAGAGTGGAAGGACGACTACCGCTGTTTGAAGAAGTTATGGATATGGATGTGCGCCGCAAATTACAGCGTAAAAGGAAAATTCTGGACTATGCAGAGTTTTGTGACTTACATTTGTCCTCTAGAAACAGTATTATTCGCTTATGCGATCACCACTATCAATTTCAGAAGGGAATTGCTCTTGCCTCGCTACAGTCCAACTCCCAGTCAAAGGGGTTACAAGAACATTCTCTAAACCAAGGAACCACTAGAAGTAAATGGAATAGCTTGCTGGATTTCCTCAACCGTCAACTACCTCAACTCCCAGTTTGGTCAGATTTTACTATTTTCGCTAATACTGCGATCGATTACCCAGATCTGCTGGGACATCTTCCATCTCATATCAACCTGTCTCGCTGGGAAGAAACATCCTGGGACCCAGCATTTGAGTTGTACAGTGGATTAGTTTTCCTCAAAAATGGCTCTGAGTATTAAATAAATTTATACCAGACAAGGCTTTCAATCATTGTTGGTCAGGGGAAAGTGCAAGGAAATGGTATCTTTTAGTTCAAAAACCTTGCACTTTTGTTGAGATTAACTCAAAACTTGTTACTTTTTACTTGTTACTCGTTACTTTTTACTTCCTCAAGTCTCCCATTTGACTTATTCAGCAAGTCCTATTTAGGAGTCTTAGCACCACGAGCCATCTCCCGGAACATATTCATGCTAGGACCGGGGCGCCGACGACTTGTGGCAAGAGGAAGCAAAGAGTTCGGAGCGAAGGTTACTCCAGGCTGAGGTTCAACTTTACCATTTGTAGAAGCTACTGCCGCCTTAACTGGTTGAGCTGTTACTGCGACTGCTTTAACTGGTTCTGGCTGCTTGGCTGGAGCCTCGGACTCAACTTTGGCTGTTTCTTTTTTCTTGGCTGGAGCCTGAGACTTAACCTTTCCAGTTTCAGCTTCATCGAGCTCCAAGTATAATTCCTTGGTTTGGAAAAGCTTGTTAACCGCACCCAAAGGTCCTCCCTTAGCGGGTTTTGGCTGCTTCTCTGGTGTGGCTGCTGCTGCCGGAGCCGCTTCTGGCTGCTTGGCTGGAGCCTTAACTGGTTCTGGTTGCTTGGTTGCTGCCTTGGACTCCTTGGTTGGTAAAAGCTTGTTGACCAAACCCAAAGGTCCTCCCTTAGAAGGTTTTGGCTGGTTCTCTGGTGTTGTTGCGGCTTCCTTAGCTGGTTCCGGTGTCGCAACTGCTGCCTTAACTGGTTCTGGCTGTTTGGCTGGAGCCTCGGACTCAACTTTTCCAGTTTCAGCTTCGTCGAGCTCCATGTAGAATTCTTTGGTTTGGAAAAGCTTTGTGAGCGGATTAGGCATTTACAAAATACTCCTGCGCTGTTAGATAAGTTTAACTGGGTCACCAAAGATGGGAGTAGGTTATTCCAACTTTGATACAAAATTGTTATTTATGACTCGGACTTTCTAAAATCACTTGTTGTGATCTAGCTACTTCAAAAAAAGTTACATACAGGTTGAATTATGAATTTTTACTGCGGAGCATTGCAAGATTTAGAGAAGAATCTTAATAAAAGTTTATAATTACCCCTGAAGAGCATGATTTTTCTCAGTCAGGGTTGGTGAAACACACAAAAGGATTTATTTAGATTAAGAATTATCTCATCTTGCCGTTGCCACGGTATGCCAGTAACTTGGCTGTAACATCCAAGCTGTCCTATTTGTAGAGGGATAGGTAAGGTGAGATTAAGTAAATTATTTCATTAAATTGAGATCTAACTATTTTCCTGATGAAGAGTGCAAGGGAGAATGCTGTCAACAACTCACCGTTAAGTTCTAGCGAACTATAACGGGAGCTTGAAATAAAGCTCTAGTTGACCAGACTAAGGTTTGAAATAAAACCTACGTTCAGAGTAAGAGTTAAAGTTCCTACCTTAAAATACGTGCCAGTTTTAAGCTCTAGAACTAGAAAGTTAAACATCTGTAGTTGAGTTAAGGAAGTGCTTTCTAGATGTACCGACTTTGAACATTGTCGAGGCTAACTTTACCAGAAATGAGAGTCTCAAAGTAATGCGAGTTTTCGTTCTAGACAAAAACCATTATCCTCTTGACCCCTGCCACCCAGCACGGGCGAGAGAACTACTACACTCAAGGAGGGCTAAAGTATACAGACGCTATCCGTTTACTATTGTTTTGCAAGACAGAACGGTTGAAGAATCTACAACTCATTCTCATCGGATTAAAATCGATCCTGGTAGCAAGGTTACTGGGTTTGCAGTTGTCCAAGAAGAGACAGGACGTATCACAAACGCCCTTGAAGTCTCTCATAGAGGACAACAAATCAAAGATTCTCTTGAGTCTCGTAGAGCTTTAAGGAGAGGTCGTCGTAACCGTAAAACCCGTTACCGCAAGTCTCGTTTTCTTAACCGCACTCGTAAACAAGGCTGGCTACCACCATCACTTGAGAGCCGAATTTCCAATATTGAAACTTGGGTCAGGAGAATTAGAAAATTGTGTCCAATCACTGCAATTTCTCAAGAGCTAGTCAGGTTTGATTTGCAACAGATTAAGGTAGCGGCAAAAGGACACGGAACCAGACAACGATGCCGTCCTGATAAGTTTGGATTCCCAAAAGCTCATGCTCCAAAGGCTAAGTTTTTCCAAGGCTTTCAAACTGGCGATATCGTTAAAGCCGATGTTCAAAAAGGTAAGTTTACGGGTCAATATGTTGGTCGAATTGCCATTCGGTTCAGACCGAGTTTTGTCCTGCAACTACCGAATCAAAAGTTTGATGTTCACCCCAAATACCTAAAAACTATCCACAGGAATGACGGCTATGAATACCAATTCTGAAAACAATGATTCGCTATCGCTCAGTTTCAATATTGGCGGCAATTCCCCTCCCGTTATACCGAAGGTTAGCGGGAGGGGAATTGCCCCATCCAAGATGGATAAAATTGGCAGCGCTACAGTACGGTCAAATCAGGCTGCACCCATAGTCAAGCAGAAGGTAGTTGAGAGTACACCGGATACCTTTAGCGATCGCAATCCTGTGCTGCTGATTCACGGTATTACCGATACAAAAGCCGTTTTTCGCAAAATGTCCACCTATCTAGAGGGATTGGGTTGGTCAGTACATAGCTTAAACCTCATACCTAATAATGCTACTGTTGGTCTTGACCAATTGGCTCAGCAAGTAGCGGATTATATTGCTAAACACTTTGACCCTAAACAACCTCTAGATCTAGTTGGTTTTAGCATGGGGGGTCTTGTGTCACGCTACTATATCCAACGGCTAGGGGGTATTGAACGAGTACAGCGCTACGTTAATATTTCAGCTCCCAACAATGGTACTTTGACTGCCTATCTATTATCACGTCTTGGCTGTGTTCAGATGCGCCCAGAAAGTGAGTTTCTCCAGGATATAAATCGGGATAGCCAGATGCTAGAGAGTTTAAAATTCACCAGGCTTTGGACGCCTTTTGACTTGATGATTGTCCCAGCAACTAGTTCTCAGATGCCGGTAGGGAAGGAGGTGAAGATTCCAGTTCTCATCCATGCCTGGATGCTAAAAGATCAAAGATGCCTCAAGGCAGTAGCAGCAGCACTTTCAGAACCAATTTCAGTTGCTTGTCAATCAAGAAATGATGGATAAACTCTCTCTCCGCGTCCCCGTGTCTGGAGCGTCTATCTCAACATGTCAATTCAAATTTGACATAGTACTCATTATTCATTTGTGTAGGTATTCTCGTTGACTCCCGGTAACCGAGATTTGGTCAACTGTGCTAGTATCTGGGAATATTATCATCCATTGCGATCACCATGGGTAAGGTTCTGGTGTTAAACGCCTCCTATGAACCGCTCAACATCACCAACTGGCGACGAGCGGTTGTTTTGTTGCTTAAAGGGAAGGCTGAGCATGTTGAACATAATGGTAAATACATCTACCCAGAGTTACCGCTCCCCACAGTCATTCGACTACGACATTATGTTCGGGTTCCTTACAAAGAAATTCCTCTCACCCGAAGAAATATCCTCCACCGTGATGGTCATTCTTGTCAATACTGTAATTACACAGGTGATGATTTAACCCTAGATCATGTGATTCCTCGTTCTCGCCAAGGAGGGGATTCCTGGGAAAATATTGTCACCGCTTGTGTGCGTTGCAATGTCAAAAAAGGTAACCGCACCCCCAAAGAGGCAAACATGATGCTACGGAATCAACCCCGCAAACCTTACAGTAGCCTCCACTTTGAAGTTGCTAAGCATGTCAATGGTGGACTACATCAGGAGTGGCGCAAATATGTGATTGGTGTTTAGTCAAGTCAAATTTCTGGATTAAGAGGAAAATGATTAAATGTAGAAAAATAGGAAAATAGGAATTGAGTTTTAACTATGGCAACAATCAAATTCAAAGTTCCTAGTATCGCCTGTGATGGCTGTGCTAAGACTATTACTCAAGGGATCCTTACCCATGAGCCAGAAGCTAAGGTAGAAGTGGATGTAACGGCAAAGACAGTTAGCGTTGAAACTGAAGCTTCTGAAGAGGCAATTAAACAGATGATTACATCTGTTGATCATACGGTGGAATAGAAAGTTGTTTAGACTCCGTGCACTTACGGTCATTTTCTCTCGCTAACCTAGTAGAGCATCTACTCTAAAACTGTGGGTTAAATGTAGGTTGGGTGGAACGAAGTGAAACCCAACGCTGATCTATATTTTGTTGGGTTCCGCGCTTCGCTGCACCCAACCTACACTCATTAGTCTAGATCGACCACTAGGGGTATAACAGAAACTCAGGAATACTCAGCTCCCCAGCAGTATCAAATCCGGTTGAGTAACCTACTTTCTGCTAACAGGAGCTAGGGGAACTGGGGAGGCTAGAGGAGCTGAGGGAGAAGGCATACATCCTTAAGTTCTAGAATGTATACAGCTGAGGTGAGGCAGAGTATGATAGGCGAATTGCTTGACAGTCGTTACAAAGTTATCCGAGCTTTAGGAGCTGGGGGATTTGGTCATACCTATATTGCCGAAGATACTCGCATACCAGGCAATCCCCAGTGCATAGTCAAGCACCTTAAACCCGCAAGTTCCGATCCTAGTGTGTTACCCACTGCTAGGCGTCTATTTCTGAGCGAAGCTGAAACTCTAGCAAGATTAGGAAACCACAGTCAGATTCCTCGGCTGTTGGCATACTTTGAAGCCAATCAAGAATTTTACTTAGTGCAGCAGCTGATTGAAGGACATACTCTCAGCCAAGAACTTACACCGGGTAAGAAGTGGAATGAGTCTTATGTCATCGGGCTGTTAAAAGGTGTACTACCAGTCTTGGAGTTTATTCATCAACAAGATGTCATTCATCGAGATATTAAACCTGATAACATCATCAGACGAGAACATGATGGCAAGTTAGTTCTCATTGACTTTGGTGCAGTTAAACGATTGCGCTCTTCCCTAACCACTATTTCCAGCCAAGCTTCGGTTACCGTGTCGATTGGCACTCCTGGTTATATGGCGACAGAACAATCCCAGGGTAAACCCCGCCCCAATAGTGATATTTATGCCTTGGGGATGATTTGTATCCAGGCACTGACAGGGCTATACCCGGCTCAAGTAAGGGAAGATCTGCAAACGGGAGAACTCCTTTGGCAAGAAGATGCATCAGCTAGCCCTGGACTAATAGAGGTGCTGACAAAGATGGTGCGCTATCATTTCAAAGACCGCTACCAGACAGCAGCCGAAGTCTTACGAGCACTAGAACAACTGTCTAATTCTCCTCAAACGACAATACCCATCAGAACTACTCCCCAGTATGAACTAACCTTAGAGTGGTTTGAAGGAGGTCAACGGAGAATCCAAAGGATTCAGCAAGTGCAACCTAGTAGAAATCCAGGTACTTTCCGTATTGGACGGGATCCAGTTCAGTGTGATTTGGTGTTGTCTGACCCCACCGTATCAGGGCTCAATGCAGAAATATTCTTTCATGTCCAACACCAGTGCTTTTACCTGCGGAACCTGCGCCAAAGCAATCCTCCCTTGGTAAATGGGCAATCTCTGTCGAGGGGAGAAATGGCACTCTCTCAAGGCAGCAGTCTGCGCTTAGGACAAACTACTCTCAGAGTAGCAGCTATTGTTCTCACTCGCTCAACTGGTGGATATCAACCACCCAATTACCCACCCCAGCAACCACTACCAGTAGCACCAACCTTACAGCCACCTGTTGCTAACAACTCTGGAGAAAGGGCACTTACTGTTTCTCCTCCACCGCCACCAGTCAAACCCGTTGATTCTTCCCCTACTCCTGCCCCAGTTTCTCGCTCTTCTGATCCCACTCCCCTAATAGTTGGGGTAAGCTTAGTAGCAATGGTTGCGATCGCAGGAGGGTTATTTATCCCTCGGTTGATGCAATCTGTTGCCACATTCGGTTCATCCCAAAATTGTTTGGCGACAATTAAAGCTGGGGCGGGAAATAATGTTCGAGCTAAGCCCAATGGCAAGATTATTAAAACACTCTCCGAGCGTTCTGAACCACAACAGTTAGCTGTAACCGGCAAAAGTACAGGAGGAGGTAGCTGGATAGAAGTGGTTAATCCTGCTGGAGGTTCTGGCTGGGCTCATACCAGTGTAATTGAAGACTATTCAGATCTAAACTCTTGTCTGGAAACAAAGGGGACACCATTCCAAGAAGTGACTTTGAGTCAGTCTCCCGTTCCCAAAAAACCAAAAACTATTAGCCAGCCAACAACCATCCCGAAACAACCAACACCTACCCAGCAACCTGAAACCCCTCCGAAAGATGAGGAAGTAGATCTCTTAGCACAAGCAAAAAAAGAAGCTGAGGCGGGAAATTGGGAAGCTGCGATTGCTACAGCAAAAAAAATTCCAGAGGGTAGTCCCTCCTATCAAGATGCTCAGAAGACGATTAACCAGTGGCAGTCTCAATTAGAGCAGTTGGAACAACAGTTGACAAAGCTCCGAGAACAAGCTGAGGAATTGGAGAAGGCAGGAGATCTAGCTGGAGCGATCGCTATCTATGAGAAAATTAAAGAAAAGTCTCAAGGTTATGAGAAGGCTCAGGAAACAATATCTCGGTTATGGGAGCGGTTAGAACAGCAGCGGAATGAAGACAAGGAACAGAATGAAGACAAGGAACAGAATGAAGACAAGGAACAGAATAAAGATGCTGAGACTGAGGAGCAACTAAGTGCCAAGGAAGAAGAAGCTTGGCAAGAATTTGTCACAATCTGTAAGCCTCCAGAACCCGATAATTTGCGAGAAAAGTTCCGCCAGGGCTTTCTAGAAGCTGGTAGTCCCCCCTTTGGTTGTGATTATTAGAATTGGGAATTGCTAATTGCTAATTGCTAATTGCTAATTGCTAATTGCTAATTGCTAATTGCTAATTGAGAATTTCTCTCTTGTCTCCCTCAGCTCGCCATCTCCCCATCTCCCTTCTGCAAGGAGTTACCTTAATGTCGGCAGAAGGCTCCTGCTATAACCTAGGCGGATTTATCGAGGCGTAGCCGAACCGCCAATGGTGCCAGCGGTGAGATGAATGCCGACCAGCTAACAATTGAGCGGTAGCGAATCCTGATAATTCTACCTGTACTAGTAGTGGGTAAAATGTGGTATGCTTGGTGTCATGCTAGTAATTGAAGCCAAGCTCAAAGGAACCCAAGCACAGTACAGCAAGTTGGATGAAGCAATCCGAACAGGGCAGTTCATCCGCAACACCTGTTTGCGCTATTGGGAAGATAACAAAGGGGTCACTCGTAACGACCTCCAAAAGCTTTGCGCACTACTAGCTAAGAATAAACAAACCCCTTGGGCGAAAAAACTCAACTCCCAAGCAAGGCAGGCTCACGCTGATAGGGCATGGTCTGCCATTCAGCGTTTTTATCAGAACTGTAGATTAGGGAGACCCGGTAAAAAAGGCTATCCTCGCTACAAAAAATTCAGTCGTTCCGTCGAGTACAAAAATTCAGGGTGGAAGTTGTCGGCTTCGAGAAGGCAGATAACTTTCACCGATGGTTTTCAAGTCGGAATGATGGATTTATGGAGTTCTAGGGATTTAGTTTGGTACTCAGAAAAACAAATCTCTAGGGTTCGAGTGATAAGACGTGCTGACGGGTACTATGCTCAATTCTTAGTGGATTGGAACAGACGAGAGGAGCATGATTTTCAAGGGAAAATGACGGGAATTGATTTAGGACTAAAAGAGTTCTATACCGATTCCGATGGAAATACTGTGGACAACCCTAGATATTTGAGGAAATCCGAAGGAAGATTAAAGATGCTTCAACGTCGGGTTTCTAAAAAACAAGTTTTGGGGAAGAAGCAGTCTAAGAGATACCATAAATGTCGTTCATCTTTAGCGAAAGAGCATCTCAAGGTAAGTAGACAGCGTGAAGACAAAGCTCGTAAAGAGGCTTTGGCGCTAG
>JAAHGL010000138.1 GCA_010692635.1 Symploca sp. SIO2C1
TCTCGGTAGAAGAGGAAAATACTCTTCCGGGTGAATTTTCCTCAACTGAGGCTGACTCTTCACAAGAAGAGTCAACCCCACTGAAGATAGAGGAAGAGATGCCCCCAAGCCAGTTAAATGACTTGCCAGGCAAGTCTTACTTCCAGAGTGAACTAGAGACAGATAAGAGCAAGATATCCCCTACTTCCGACCCCATTGATATGTCTGAAGTTATTGCCAGAACTACAGTGGAAGTCAAGCGTTTAGGTTGGACTAATCAACAGGGGAAGGATTATCTACTGCAAACTTACGGCAAGCGATCGCGCCAGCTGCTCACAGATGAGGAATTACTCGACTTCCTAAATTATCTAGAATCGCAGCCGACACCGGAAGAGACTTAAGGTAGGGGTGAACGAAATTTTGGGTGGGATTTCCTAGCTAAGTATCCAAAAATTATAAGTTCTCTCTTCTCCCTCAGCTCCCTCAGCTCCCCCAGCTCCCCCAGCTCCCCACCCTTTTTTTCGCTCACCCCTTAAGGTAGGTGGTAGGTGTTAGGTGTTAGGTAATTTGACTCCTCATATCATGTCCGGTTGAATAGTTATCATTAAGGCTGACGCTCCAGACTCGGGGACGCGGGGACGCGGAGAAGTTTTTATCGTAAGCGATTAGGCGGACATGATATCACACTCCCCCAGCCCCCCCAGCCCCCTCAGCTCCTCAGCCCCCTCAGCTCCCCATCTCCCCAGCTCCGAAAGTCCCCTAGGCGAAGCTGACTGGAGCTCTTGTGGCTGAAGGACGCCGGTCAATGACCTGATCGATTAAACCGTAGTCTTTAGCTTCCTCTGCTGACATGAAGAAATCACGCTCTGTATCTTCCTCAATGCGCTCAAGGGGTTGCTCCGTATGCTGTGCCAACAATTTATTAAGCTGCTGTTTGTGGTAGAGAATTTCTTTGGCCTGAATTTCAATATCAGTAGCCTGTCCCTGGGCACCACCTAGGGGTTGATGAATCATAATGCGAGAATGAGGCAAGCTCATCCGCTTACCCTTAGCACCAGCACTGAGGAGAAAAGCTCCCATACTAGCAGCTAATCCAACACAGATGGTGGAGATATCTGGACGAACTTGATTCATGGTATCGAAAATGCCCATACCTGCTGTCACAGAACCACCAGGAGAGTTGATATAGAGGTAAATGTCCTTTTCTGGATCATCGGCTTCTAAAAACAGCAGCTGGGCAACGATTAAGTTAGCCAAGTCAGAATCAACTTGTTGTCCGAGAAAGACAATACGCTCCCGCAAAAGGCGAGAGTAGATATCAAAGGCGCGTTCGCCACGACCGGATTGTTCAATAACTGTCGGAATCATGCAACTGCGGCTGTCAAGAGTATTTATTTAGATTGTAGCGATTGACAGACCTATTGTTGGTGGGGGGTGAGCGAAATTACGGAAATTATCCCTAGTGCAGCGCGGCAAAAGTAACTGACCAGTTTGAGATCGTTAGAATCCTTACTCTATAAGCATTCTAAATTCTAAATTCTTAATTATTAATTCCGCGCAGCGGCACTAGTCGGTTAGCCAGTAACTTCTCGAGAATGGAACGTTATGTACAATTACGGCATCAATACTCTTAGGGTGAATCTATCAGATGAAGTGCACTGGTCATTGCTAAGTCTCATCTGAAAATTATCAATCATCATTGTGAAAATTACCAACCAGGTTGAGGAGAACATATCATGCTCAAAAGATTGATCCAAGCTGCCATCATTACCTTTTTGCTAAACCTTTTGACACAAATAAGTCCACCAGATCGAAACCAGCCTGCCAGTTTAGCATCCCCTGAAGTCTCTAGGTTAGTGATGAAGTTGAGTAGATAACTTAGTAAGAGTACTTTAGCTTGCTCCTCATACCTTACTAATTTTCACTCTCCTCTAAGTCAAAATATTTACGTCTTTTTACCTGCTTACAATGGAATCTAATAATTATGCTTTAACCGTTTATCCCTTATCTCAAGAATTTCAACAACGCTTAGAAAAGTCTGTTGGTTACACTCCACAATATTTGCATCTTGCTGAACTACGTCGCTTACCTCTAGTTGAATTAATCCTCAAGTTGAGGTCTTTAGGAGCTCAGGATTTTTTCTTACCTTTAGAAGATGAAAATAGTAAAGTCCTATTACCAATTTTACAAGCGATCGCAGCTTTTTCAGATGCTCGGTCTATTGAAGCGATCGCTCCTAATTTGGCAAGAAGGCGAATTTCCCGGATTGAGGCAGGGGTCTCCTTGAGTAAACTAGTCAGAGCCTCAGTTATTGCGCAAATTGATGCTAGAAAATGTAACCAAGAATTAAAACAACTCAATCAGCAAGAACGAATTTCTGTATCTAAGCAATCTTGCTCCAATGTTTTATATATCAATGCTAATCTTTGGTTCGGTGTGAAAGCCGGAGGCTCTGTCGGGCATATTGCTGGTGTAGTCAATGCTTTAGCTAACAAGGAATACCAGGTTGACTTTGCGACAATTGACAAGAATCCCATGGTTAGTGAGCAAGTCAACAGTTATTTTTTGCATCCACCTCAAGCTTTTGGATTACCTTCTGAACTAAATTACTACCATTTTCAAAGATTAGCGGCTCAGCAACTGTTGCAATTTAGCTTTCACAAGCAGTATGCTTTTATTTATCAAAGGATGTCTGTTGCTAACTATACAGGCGTTTTACTTTCTCGTCAACTAAAAATTCCTTTAATTTTAGAATATAACGGTTCTGAAGTTTGGATTGCCAAAAATTGGGGCCGTCCCCTCCGTTATCATCATCTTGCTGCTCAAGCTGAAGCGGCTTGCCTGAAGCACGCTCACTTAATTGTTACTATCTCAGAGGTTTTAAAGGAGCAATTAATAGAGCAAGGAGTCAGTCGAGAACGTATTGTTTGTTATCCCAACTGTATCGATCCTCAAATCTTTAATCCTGCTCTTTTCAGCTTAGAACAATCTCAGGCACTAAGGCAAAAGCATCATATTCCCAAGGATGCAATAATTGCCACATTTTTGGGGACATTTGGGCAATGGCATGGGGTCGATATTTTAGCTCAAGGGATTCAAAAACTAGTAGATGAAGAAGTTGACTGGTTAAAACAGCATAAGCTTCATTTTCTGCTAGTTGGTGATGGCTTAAAAATGCCCCTAGTTCGTCAAATATTAGAGGCAGATAAATACCAACCATTTTTCACCCTAACTGGCTTAGTGAAACAAGAGCAAGCCCCAGCTTACCTAGCCACGTCAGATATACTGCTATCCCCTCATGTTGCCAATAAAGACAAGAGTCGCTTTTTTGGCTCACCGACTAAATTATTTGAATATATGGCAATGGGCAAAGGCATTGTTGCTTCAGATTTAGAACAAATTGGACAAGTTCTCAAAAATAGCGTTCAGGTGACAAATTTACCCCAAGCTCTACCCACTTCAGATGAGACTCGATTAGCTGTTTTGTCTTCCCCAGGAAATGTAGAATCTTTAACGAAAGGAATCAAGTTTCTGACAGAACAACCTGCTTGGAGACAAAAGTTAGGTCAAAATGCCAGAAAAGAAGCTCTTGCTTCATATACTTGGGAGCGGCATGTTAATGAAATTTTAAAATGAGTAATGAGCTTCTATTAATCTGGAACAGGCTTCGGTGCCAGCCTCAATCTCTGTACTAGTCAAGATGCTAGTTCCACAAATTGACAATAACTTATGCCGATGGAAAGATTTTTACTGGCAAGATGCCAGTTCCACAAATTGACAATAACTTATGCCAATGGAAAGATTTTTACTGGCAAGATGCCAGTTCCACAAATGGGAAAAATACATTAAGATTGTATGAAACAACTTCTCCAATCTCTAAGTAACGGTGAAACCGAAATCGTTAACATTCCCTATCCACAAGTTAAACCGAAACATCTTCTTATTCATTCCTATGCCAGTTTAGTCTCGGCGGGAACAGAACGAATGTTGGTAGAATTTGGCCAAGCTAACCTCCTTGACAAGGCTCGCCAGCAACCGGATAAAGTGAAAATGGTGCTGGACAAAATCAAAACCGATGGACTGCTCCCCACCCTAGATGCAGTCCAGAGTAAACTAGACCAACCCTTACCGATGGGTTACTCTAATGCGGGAGTTGTGGTAGAAGTAGGAGAAGGAGTAGCAGGATTTGCGATAGGCGATCGCATAATTTCCAATGGCTGCCATGCTGAAGTGGTTTGTGTTCCCCAAAACCTCTGCGCTAAAATTCCCGACCTAGTTACCAACGAAGCCGCAGCTTTTACTGTAATTGGCGCGATCGCACTTCAAGGAATTCGTTTAGCTCAACCTACTCTGGGGGAAAGCTTTGTTGTCACTGGCTTAGGATTAATTGGCTTAATCACTGTTCAACTGCTCCGTAGTCACGGTTGCCGGGTTCTGGCTCTAGATTTCAATCCCCAAAGACTCCAACTTGCCCAACAATTTGGCGCACAGACTGTTAATTTAGATCAAGGAGAAGATGCGATCGCTGCGGCTCAAGTATTCTCCCAAGGACAAGGTATTGATGGAGTTCTCATTACTGCCGCGACAAAAAGTAATGAACCGATCCATCAAGCTGCCCAAATGTGCCGTAAACGGGGAAGAATTATCTTAGTCGGTGTGGTTGGCTTAGAACTTTCCCGTGCCGATTTTTACGAAAAGGAACTCACCTTTCAAGTCTCCTGTTCCTATGGTCCTGGACGTTATGATCCTAACTATGAGCAAAAAGGACAAGACTATCCCGTTGGCTTTGTACGATGGACAGCTCAACGTAATTTTGCAGCTATTCTGGAGCAACTAGCTACAAAAACCCTAGATGTAGCTCCCCTGATTTCCCACCGTTTCCCCTTCGAGGAAGCAGCACAAGCCTATCAGCTGTTGAGTAGTAGTGAGCCTAGCTTAGGAATTCTCCTAGAATATCCTCACACTAATACCGCAATTACTGCTCAACAGAAAACTATCCAACTAGTGCAAGAAGGCAGAAGGCAGGAGGCAGAGGGTGAGCAAAAAAAGGCGTGGGGAAATGAGTCAGCAGACACGGAGACGCGGAGACACGGAGACGCGGAGAATGGAAATCTCACCTCATATTTCGTTCACCCGGAGGCAGAAACAATTCCTTGTATCGGCTTTATTGGTGCAGGAAACTACGCCACCCGCATCCTCATTCCTGCCTTTCAAGAAACTCCAGCAACTTTAAAGACAATTGCTACTCAAGGGGGAGTCAGTGGCATTTATGCTGGACGTAAATTCGGTTTTCAGGAAACCACAACTGATACTGATAGCCTTTTCAGCGATCCTGAGATCAATACTTTGGTTATTGCCACACGCCACAACAGTCATGCTGAATTAGTTTGTCAAGCTTTAAGAGCCAAGAAACATGTTTTTGTGGAAAAACCTCTGGCTATCACATCAGAGCAATTACAACAGATTCAATCTACTTACCAAAACCTGGATTCTCCTCCTTTAATAATGGTGGGTTTTAATCGTCGCTTTGCGCCACAGATTCAGAAAATCCGAGCATTACTCCCTCGTCAAACCACCCCGAAAGCTCTCATTATGACTGTTAATGCTGGAACAATTCCCGCTGAGCATTGGACACAGGATCAGAAAATTGGGGGAGGAAGGATTATTGGGGAAGCCTGTCACTTTATTGATTTGCTCCGTTTTCTGATTGGCTATCCCATTACTAATATTCAAACGATGAAGTTGCAGGAAGCCACCGGAACATCTACTTCTTGTGATAACGTTAGTTTTAGCCTCAGTTTTGCCGATGGCTCTATGGGGACGGTTCACTATTTAGCAAATGGACATAAATCCTTTCCCAAAGAACGATTAGAGATTTTCTGGGGAGGGAAAATTCTACAATTGGATAACTTCCGGAAGCTACGAGGGTATGGCTTCTCTGATTTTAAGAGTATGAACCTCTGGCGACAGGATAAAGGTAATCAAGCTTGTGCAACAGCTTTTGTTGAAGCGGTAATAACTGGAAAATCTGCTCCTATTAAGTTTGAAGAGTTAATCGAAGTTACTCAAGTAAGTCTGGAAATCACCGATGTCGCAGGATCATAACAGTCTTGTCACGCCAGTAGTGGCGTGACACTAAGAAAGCTCCACCACAATCTACCTAGGATCTGTAGAATGAGTTAATATTGATAAATTATTATCCTGTAGGGGCAAGTTCGCCAATCCGGTAAGTACATTGACAAATCAGTTTGCTAAACTCGCCCCGGTAATGCCAGTGGGGCGGGTTTAGATACCTAGGGTCTGTAGAATGAGTTAATTTTGGTAAATTATTATCCTGTAGGGGCGAGTTCGCCAATCCGGTAAGTACATTGACAAATCAGTTTGCTAAACTCGCCCCGGTAATGCCAGTGGGGCGGGTTTAGATACCTAGGGTCTGTAGAATAAGTTAATTTTGGTAAATTATTATTCTGTAGGGGCGAGTTCGCCAATCCGGTAAGTACATTGACAAATCAGTTTGCTAAACTCGCCCCGGTAATGCCAGTGGGGCGGGTTTAGATACCTAGGGTCTGTAGAATGAGTTAATTTTGGTAAATTATTATCCTGTAGGGGCGAGTTCGCCAATCCGGTAAGTACATTGACAAATCAGTTTGCTAAACTCGCCCCGGTAATGCCGGTGGGGCGGGTTTAGATAAATTATCGTTTGGTTGCCAAATTTCGGGCGAACCCGCCCCTACATCAGGTTTGGGAGAATCAAAGGATATCTTCTTCGAGGGTTGGTGTACTTTCCGCCCGGTGAGGTGATAGTGAAGCATCGGAGCCATCTGGAGATCCTTTGCTATCGCTCAGGATGACAGAATTTCGTTACGGTGCGTAAGTCCTATACTCATTACTCATTACTCATTACTCATTACTCCTTCCTGACTAGATTTTGGAACTTCTCGTAAAAAGTCAACCCCTAAACTCCACCTCGAAGCTTGTGAGTATTTTGTACCAAACTTTGAGCAAACTGATCGAAACGTTGCAAGAGTTTCTCATCCAACAGCTTGCCATCTTGACCAAAAGCTTTCCAAGATTGACCAATGGCAATTTGCTCTGGAATTACCCAGGCATGTACCCAGCGCATAATCAATCGTAGCTCGTTGAGGGCATTACTATTAGATTGACCACCCAAAACACTAATCAGACCTGTAACCTTATCAGAAAGCTGGTCAAAACTCATTAAATCCAAGGCATTTTTCAGCACACCACTAACACCACCGTGATATTCCGGTGTTGCTAGAATTAAGCCATCTGCTTCAGCCACCACTTCCCGTAGCCGCACCACATCTGGATAGCCTGGATAGTCATCACCACCATCACAAAATGGTAGTTGCATCTCTCGGAGATCGAGGATTTGAGTTGATGCTCCTAAAGCTTCCACTCGCGCCATTGCTAAATTCAATGCTTGATAGCTGGAGGATTGAGAGCGCAAGCTACCACTAATTCCCACAATTTTAACCATGTTAGTCACCTTTGGTACTCAACAATACGTCAGTAGCGACAAGCTCAATGCTCTTGAAGTTTGACTAAAACGAAGTCGTTATGACTATGATTAATATAACAATTTTTCCTCAACCCCGTCAAATGAGACCGGAATTTGGGGGAGAGCTTTTTTGAGTAATGAGTAATGAGTAATGAGTAATGAGTGAAGAAACTTTTGTTAAATCCTCTTTCCTTGGAGCCCTCTGCTTTCTAACTTATTTCTTGAAAGCCGTTGTAATTATCATTATTTTTTGCTATTATTATTATTATTTAATAATAGGGAAAGTGTGCGCCTGTAATATACCAAGTACGGTTGATAGCTGAAGTGCATTGAAATCTACTGGAATTGAAATTGTTGCAAAGTCAGTTAGCCACTACAAGATCCGCGATCGCACTTTGATGATTATCTAAATCTCCCAACAGCAAATTGACCCAGCCATAATTTTTAGACAATGCGGCTAACCGTTCCAAATGGCTCGCCGCTGTAGGTGCTTTAGTGTAAATCGGCTTCCCAAATACCAACATAAATGCGATCGTACTTATTACGTTCAATCACTCCTTTGAGGCTATTGCCTCGACCACTAACAAACTGATAGCGACTGGTTTGACGCTGATATACTGATGCTAGTCCCTGCTTAACCTCATCTGAGGCGTTGTTATTGAGCAGCTTATTCACGGTTTCTGACATCCTCTCTAACCCCACAGATTGATAAAAGGACACTTCTGTTTGGCGCAGACGCCCAGAGCTAGGATCAAATAAATATCCCAGGCTGATCTGATTGGGAATATATTCTTCATAAAGCACTGCACGAGTATTCCACAAACCACCCGATGTCCTAGTCGGTTTACCCAAAGCAAACTCTATAGCCTTGCGTTGAGTGCCTGGGGGAAATGCGGGAATTTTCTGAGACTGATTAGGATTTTTGTTTTTGTTTTCTGGTTCAGGGGAAGGAGATTCAACTGGCTTCGATGAAGGTTTGGTTACTGGTGATTCAAAGGGAGTGGGAGAAGCTTCTGGAGATTTAGTTACCGGTGCTTGGGGTTGTGAGGGAGAAACTTTTGGGAATTTAGTTATCGGTGCTTGGGATGGGGAGGGGGAAGCTTTTGGGAATTTAGTTACCGGTGCTTGGGATGGGGAGGGGGAAGCTGGGGAAGCTGAGGGAGCTGGGGAGGCAGAAGGAGTGGGAGAAGCTTCTGGGGATTTAGTTACTGGTGCTTGGGATGGGGAGGGAGAAGTTTCTGAAGAGGATTGTTCGCTAGCGGGTTTTTCTGAAACAGGTACAGAAGGTTGTCTCAAACCTAAACCAACAGCAACAGCAGCAACCAGTAAACCCGCAGCAATGCCTAAACCAATCATCACCGATTTACCCCTATTAGCTTGTCGAGCAGGAGTTTGACCAAGAGCGACAGTGCCGGAACTGTTAGAATTATTTCCCGGTGCAGTTGGGTAGTTTCCTTGAGGTAAACCAGGAGAAACTGCCACAGTTTCCATCTGGGACATAGAACTTTCTGCTCGTAAAGTATCCAGCATTTGTTTGGCACTGGCAAAGCGATCGCTAGAATGGAAACGAATGGCTCGCTCGATTACGGTTGCCAGGTTCGAGTGAAGATTGGGTACTTCCTGACGCCATAAAAACTCCCCCGTTTGAGGATCACTCTCTAACTGTTGAGGTATTTTGCCTGTGAGCAAGAAAATTGCTGTTAGCCCTACACTGTATAAATCACTAGCATAAGTTGGACGTCCTGCAGCTTGTTCGGGAGACATAAACCCAGGAGTGCCAATTACCATTGATTGTGCCGAACTAGCTTGTGGATTCACTGCTGTCTTCACCGCTTCTTTGACAGCACCAAAATCAATTAGTACTGGTAAGCCATCCCTTTGCCGCATAATCACGTTATCTGGCTTAATATCCCGGTGAATTATATGGTAACTGTGGGTATAATCGACTACTAGTAACAGGCTGATAAGGATTTCTGTAACTTCCCTCTCCTTTAAGCTTCCTTCCTGTTCTACTTTTTGTGTCAGAGTTTGTCCTTCAATCCACTCCTGTACTAAGTAGAATTGTCCAGCCTCAGAAAAATAAGCATACAAGCGGGGAATCTGGTTATGTCCTTCTCCCAACTCTTCCAAAACTGCTCCTTCCCGCTGAAACCTATCTTGCGCCTGCTGGTAAGCCTGGGTATCTTCGGTTAAAGGCTTGAGTTGCTTAATCACACATTGCCTTCCCGAAGGCAAATAGGTATCTTCCGCCAGGAAAGTATTACCAAACCCTCCAGCACCTAACTTCTTAAGCACTCGATAGCGATTATTTAACAGTGTTGGCATCATTACAGCTTCACCGCCAGCTCTTCTTACGATTTTATTTTTAGCGCCAAATTGGAAAACTTTGCACTAAAGTTGTCTGCAATACTCCATCATACGTGGGTTGAGTCTGATCAATCAGCACTACCAAGTTACTGCCATTGGGAGACAGACGCACTTCTCGAATAGCATATTTTTTCACAGCATCACGGTAATCATTCAAATTGCCAATAGTCAGACGACGATACTGATAATCAACCACCAAACGCATCGAAGCACGATCTACATCAGAAGTACCTCCAGATAAGTTAGATGGACGAAATCTTTGCTGTAGCTGGATTTGTAGGGGGGGTGTTTGATTAGTTAAACGGACTTGAACTGTATCACTGTTGCGGGAACTAATGGAACGAACTAGGATGGGGAGTTTTCTGCCTACTTTCAACCGAGTCAGCTTTAAGCGCTGTCGGAGGGATAAAGTTTTTTGGAGTAAGTCATCTTCAGCCGCTTGGTTAGTCAAACTGGAAGCTGAGCGTGCATATTCTGTTTTGAGGCAACCATTTCTCACACAGGAGTTTTTTGCCACATCGATAATTTGTATTTGTGCGGTGGGTACTTCCGTAATCTGGTTGCGAGAACTTTCCAAATAAATATAGTGCTGGCTATCGATAGAAAAACCCGACATTCGTCTAGAAGTTCTGGAAACAGTTGCTAATCCAGCAGCATTAAGGAAAATAGCACCAGCAACAAGAGTCAGTGAAAATAGGGTAAAACGTTTCATCTCCTTCCTTGATCCTTGATTACTCACCGTTTACTCAATTGTGCAAGGAATTTAGAATTATGATCCCACAAATGCGATCTTCCTTCCCTCCTGACTTGAAAGTAGGGAGTAGGGAGTAGGAAAGAATCTACTTTTGTCAGTATAAATACTGATTTTTTGGGGAAACTAACATTCCGTACATAGCTTACACAAGCTTTATTTACGTAATTTTAATATTAAAGCAGTAACTTTTGATACATTTGAGCCGCTCTTTAATTTTGCTTTTCCCTAAAATCCATAGTGTGAAACATGAAAATGTTAAATGTGGGATAAAAGCAAGTACAATACCTATGCAGTTTTCTTCAAGTTTTGTTGTCAACTTCCAGTTGTTAATGATTAATTTACTTTTAGTTAACGTTAATTTTTGTTAAAGTGCTGAAAAGTGAACTAATCCTTAAAATAATATTAAGGTCTACCTTGTGTAAGACAAATGTCTTACCGGTGTGATTACATTTGCATTCAGGGAAAATACCCTAGTGAGTAGACTAACTAGGGAAGTTATTTCATCTACAGCACAAAGGTTTGAAACTGTACCTTAATTTTTGGACAAAGCTACCTATGGCTTAGTGATTGTCCACTTCTAGCCATTAATTCATCAACAAAACAACATCAGGACTTACGCCAAGCCTCTATTGGCAGGGTGTGTTAGCGTAGCGTAACGCACTTTACATCTATATATGGTGATAACTGCCTAAGTCTTGAACATTTGAGAGGTCGACTCAAGTAGAATTGTCTAGATTTTTATCAGCGGTGCTTCAACTTATTCATCTATAAGAGTCATGCGGAAACCAATCTTGACCATTTTCTACCAATTCAACCCTTGGCAAAGTAGCATTGGTGGAATTCAAACCGTCATACGCTCCTTTATAAAATACTCTCCCAAAGAGTTTGAAGTAAGGTTGGTAGGAACACAAGCAGATTCATCACATCCCCTAGGTAAATGGCAAGATGCTGAAGTGGCAGGCAAGGTGATTCGTTTTATGCCTGTGTTGAACTTACCCAATGATAATGTTAAGCATTGGATACCTACTACTGTTAAATATACAGCGGCTCTTTGGGGACGTTGCCTCAGTTCTGATTTCATGCACTTTCACAGACTAGAACCAACTCTAGCTACTCTTAAGTGGTCTGGAGAGAAAACACTCTTTGTGCACAACGATATTCGGATGCAAATTGACTCTTCAGGCAAGAAAGATGCCATCCTTTGGCAACGTTTACCGGCAGTTTATTTAGCTCTCGAACGTTTGCTAATTGGTCAGTTTAGCCAAATATTATCTTGTAATACTGAATCGGCGCAACATTACCGGGAACATTATCCGGAAATAGCTGACCGAGTTTCCTACATCAAAAATACAGTAGATAACGAGATTTGTTATCCACTGACAGGGGAAGAACGAGAACAAGGTAGGCACCGTTTGGTACAGCAGATGGGTTTAGCCGCAGATACCCGTTTTGTCTTGTTTGCTGGTCGCCTACATGCCCAAAAAGACCCGATCTTACTAGTACGCTCTATGGCTGAGATTAATGAACCTAATGTTCATCTACTCATAGCAGGTGATGGAGATTTACATGGTGAGCTTTGTGCGGAAATTGACAGTTTGGGATTGTCTGGACAGGTAACATTATTGGGCTCATTAGTTCAAACAGAACTTGCCCAATTAATGCGTATCTGTAATGTTTTTGTACTCACTAGTGCTTACGAAGGTCTACCTTTAGTTGTGCTCGAAGCACTTGCCTGCGGCACACCAATAGTAACAACCCGCTGTGGTGAAACTCCCAACTTGCTTGATTCTCAAAGCGGGGTTGTTTGTCAAAAACGTACACCAGCAGCTATTGCCGATGCTCTACGCCAAGTGTTGCAGCATCCGGAAGATTACCCGATTGAAGCTTGTGTTCGAGCCGCGGAACCCTACAGTGCTAGTCATGTAGTTGGTAATATTTATGCTGATATGTGGGAACAATGGCAACAGAAAAATCATCTGTCTAATGCTCCAAATTCTCCTACTACTTTAAGGCGTACAATACCTCATAATGTGCATCTATTCAAGTAAAGAGAATATTACGCCAAAATCATACCATTTTTCAGCTTGGCAATGTTAACAATTTTAATGTGTGCAAGTTAATGAAGCCTCAACATGCTCTAACTAAAGATATTTCGTACAACTTGGGGAATAGTCGAATTTCATTTACCTGTATTCGACATGTTTTTTGCTAATCTTTGCAAAAAATTCACATTTTTTTCACACTATAGTGAGATTATTTTCATGTTTTTTTCACACTATGGTGAGATAATAAGAATTGATATTAGCTTATACACTGTGGACAGTTAGCTAAAGATAGTCGAAAATTTTCTGTATATTTTTACATGGATTGAATTAGTAATTTTTTTTAATATTCGTTTAGTTTTTCTTATCCTCCAAAAACGACTGAAAAACATTGAACAACTTACCAGGGTTGCGTTATGAAAATAGCAGTAATTGGTGCAAAAGGGTTACCCGCAAAACAGGGTGGGATCGAGCACCACTGCGAAGAACTATACTCCCGCATCGTCCAACAAGGTCATTCTGTGGATTTGTTTGCTCGCTCCTCTTACACTGGGTCTATTGCGATCGAGCAATATAGTATTAAGGGAGTTAAAGTTATTTCTTTACCTTGTTTGCAGGTAAAGGGGATGGATGCGCTGCTGAGTTCTGCCTTGGGTGCGATCGCCTCTACTGGAGCAAGTTATGATATTATTCACTTCCACGCTCTAGGTCCAGCCCTCTTCACCTGGCTGACAAAAACTGCAACTACCTCCAAAATAGTTGTAACCTGCCATGGCTTGGATTGGCGTCGGGCTAAATGGTCTAAAGCCTCTAGTAAACTAATCCATCTCGGAGAACGAGCCGCAGTACGTTTTGCTGATGAGATGATTGTTGTTTCTAAGGAACTGAATTCTTACTTTAAACAAACCTACAACATTAACACCCAATATATCCCCAATGCCCCCTCAGAGATGGGAGCATCAGATCCTGACTTCCAATATGGCAGCTCACTAGGCTTGAGCTCAGGTAAATATATAGTATTTATGGGCAGGCTTGTACCGGAAAAGCTTCCCGATGTACTCATTAAGGCTTTTCAAACTCTTAAGCCATCTGGCTTTAAGCTAGTTTTAGTAGGAGGAACCAGTGACACAGGGGAATATACTTCCCAGCTGATGGAGCTAGCTGCTGACAATCCAGATATAGTATTCACCAATGAACTCCACGGACCCCATCTCGCAGAAATTCTGCGGCACGCAAAATTATTTGTCCTGCCTTCGGAATTAGAAGGATTACCACTGGCATTACTGGAAGCGATGCAGGAGGGAATTCCCGTACTAGCAAGCAACATTCCAGTACATCGGCAACTGATAGGTAAGGAACGGGGCATGCTCTTCCCAGTAGGAGATGTGCAAGCTTGTGTGCAATCCCTTGATTGGGCAGTCCATCATCCTCAAGAATTGGCAGTTATGGCAAAGGAAGCACAAGAGTATATTAAGACTTACTATAACTGGGACGACATTGCAAATAGGACATTGAATGTGTATGATCAACTCTTCCAACCAGCCCCTAAACCAAAGAAGCCCTTAATTCCTGCCAAGAGTCCTTGGCACTCTTTGTCAGGAATATTGTCCTTGCCTAATCGTGCCCGACAGCGTATAAATAAGATTTTACTGTCACCCTTTACTCACAATTGGCACAACAACTGACCCACAAAGAGCAAAGTAAAAGGTCGGTGTCGGATTTTTTCCAGCAGCCTTGAGTCAAAAAACGATGGAATCTCAACAGCACGTAGAAGATATCGATTTTCAAAAATACTGGCTAATTCTCAAACGGCGTTGGCTACCCGGTACGATGGTCTTTCTCCTGACGGTTATGCTAGCAACTACCGCTGCCTTCTTGAAAAAACCTAGCTATACAGCTCAAGGCAAACTGTTGTTGAAGAAGAGAATTTTGTCTAGCCTCGGAACTGAGGCGGGAGAACAAATTGGTGAGCTAGAAGCTCTCAATAACTTCATCAATACTCCTCTGGATACAGAAGCTCAAGTCATTACTTCTAGACCTCTAATTGAAGAGACTATCAAGCAACTGGAGCTAAGAAACCAAGCAGGTGAATCAGTCAAACCAGGATACATCCTGGGAGGACTCACCGTAGAAGGTATCAAAGGAACAGATGTGTTGGAGCTTTCCTTTGAAAGTCCAAATTCTGAGGATGCGGCTGCGGTAGTTAACCAACTGATGAAGGTCTATCTACAAAACAATGTACTCACTAACCGAGCTGAGGCAGTGGCAGCGCGGGAATTTATTGCCCAGCAACTACCTAAAACTCAAGAGACTCTTCGTCAAGCAGAATCAGCTTTACGCCGTTTTAAAGAGCAGAACAACATTGTTTCTCTAGAAGAAGAAGCTAGCTTTGCTGTAGAAAATATTGCAGAGTTGGATCGCAAAATCTCCCAGACTCAGTCTGAAATGGAAGATGCTGCTGCTCGTTCTACAGCGCTTCAAGGTAAGCTTGGTCTCAATGCACAGCAAGCCTTAGCTATAAGTTCCCTGAGTCAGTCTCGTGCAGTCCAGCAGGTACTCTTAGAAGTAGAGCAAATACAAGAGCAGTTGAATGTTCAACGGACTCGCTATGAGGAAAAACACCCCGTAATTGTTAATCTGAGGGATAGAAAAGCTGCCCGAGAAGCACTATTAGGAGAGCGGGTAGAACAGGTTCTTGGCTTTGAGCAACAAATCCCTGGAGAGAGCTTGCAGATGGGGGACCTCGAACAAAGTATGACGGAAGCTCTGGTAAACGCCGAGGTAGAGCGTCTAGGTTTGGCTAATCGAGTAGCTGCTCTGGATAGAGCTAAGTTTACAAACCAGCAAAGGGCAAATATTTTACCCAAATTGCAAGAGGGACTCCGGGATCTACAACGGAAACTAGAAGCAGCTCAATCTACCTATGAAATTCTCTTAAAAAATTACCAAGAAGTACAGATTGCGGAAAATCAAAATGTGGGGAATGCCCGCATAATTGCCTACGCTCAGGTTCCAGAAGTACCTCTTGGTCCTAAAAGAAAGCTAATTATTGCTGCAGGTGTTGTAGTGGGTAGCCTGCTGTATATCGTCACAGCTTTCGTACTCGACTTGATGGATCCATCCATTAAAACAGCCAAAGAAGTTCGGCGCTTATTTAACTACACTTGGTTAGGGATGATTCCTGACTCAAGGAAAAAAGGTCTTTTTGGTAGGAGAAAATCAGAAGCTCTGATACCACAGCTTCCTGTTAGAGATGCTCCCCATGCAATAAGCAGTGAGGCTTACAGAATGCTGGAGGCTAACCTGAAATTCTTGAGTCCTGATAAAGAGCTGAAGGTAATTGTGGTGACTAGCTCAGTTTCTAAAGAGGGCAAATCTACAGTCTCTGCCAATTTAGCGATCGCGATGGCTCAATTAGGAAGACGGGTATTGCTGATTGATGCGGATCTGCGCCATCCCTTACAACATCATATCTGGGGTTTAGTTAATACCCAAGGACTCAGCGAGGTTATTGTCAATCAAGCTGAATTTGAGAGTGCTGTCAAAGAAGTGATGGATAACTTAGATGTCCTTCCTTCTGGAGTAATACCACCTAACTCCTTAGCTTTGCTCAACTCCAAACGTATGGCTTCTTTAATTAAAGAGTTTTCCCAGACTTATGATTTTGTGATTTTTGATACTCCTCCTCTAGTACTAACAGCTGATGCTATTACTTTGGGCAAAATGACAGATGGTATTCTCTTGTTAGCTCGACCAGGAGTAATCGATCGAGTTAGCGCTACTGCTTCTAAGGAATTTTTAGTGAGATCAGGTCAAAAAGTTTTAGGTCTCGTGCTTAATGGCGTAAGTGCCGAAGGGGAACCTGATAGTTATTTCCATCATGCCAAAACCTACTATAAGGAGGAGTTAGTAACCTTGAAATGAGAGGTTTTAGGTTTTAGGTTTTAGGTAATGGTGTTATACAAATCCAGTTAGTATAGGGTATTTACCTAGTATGGGAGGGCTAAATTTTCATGTTGAGGCGACGGAGTTTTTGGGGAATTCATCTATCAGTTTCTGTGGCTATTGTGTTGGGAGCCATACTTCCTCCGTTCCCTGCAATGGCACAACTTCCTAAATTCGAGGAAGCCGATGAGCAATTCCCCACTTTTGAGGATACGAATAGGCAATTTCCCACTACCGGGAATACGGAATTTACCTATCTTTTAGGACCAGGGGACGAAATCCAGATCACTGTGTTCGACCATGAAGAGTTTAATGGACGGAAGGTAGTTCTGCCAGATGGCACAATTACACTACCTCTGATTGGTAGAGTTAGGGCAACAGATCGCACAATCCCTGAGCTAATAAATAATCTGGAAACACGCCTAGACTCTTGGCTCAAACGTCGTCCAACTGTAACAATCAGTCTTGCTAAAACTCGACCTTTGCTCATTAATGTAGCTGGAGAAGTACAACGTCCTGGTCCTGTCCAGTTGAGTAGCGAAACTCTATTTGGCAATAATTTTAACACTGATAATTTTACTGTCCGGGCACCGACAGTGAATGGAGCAATCTTGGCAGCAGGAGGAGTAACTCGCAATGCTGACATTCGCCAGGTTATGCTCAAACGCTATAGTCCCACAGGGAATTCTCCGACGGTTACCATTAATCTTTGGAATGCCCTGTTTTCGCAAAATTCCCCCCGTGACTTACTCTTACAAGATGGAGACTCGATCTTTATTCCTTCTTTAGGAGAAGGTGAGACCCTAAACCGCAGATTATTGACAAGATCGAGTTTTGCTCCCACCACTGTGCGAGTTCGTGTGGTTGGGGAAGTAAAGAAGCCAGGAGAGCTGGAGGTTCCTCCCAATAGTTCTCTTTCCAGCGCCGTAGCGATCGCAGGAGGACCAACAGATAAAGCCGAACTTGGGGAAGTACTCTTTGTCCGTTTGCACGAAGATGGAACTGTTGAAGAAGAGTTCGTAGATCTGAGTAATATGACTGATACCTACCAAGTCGAAGAAGGAGATGTAATTCTTGTACCTAAGACAAATACCTACAACATACTGGATTTAGCTACCGATATTGGTGGTCCCTTAAATTTCTTGGCCAATTTTCTCAGATTATTCACTGATTAGTCATTAATCATTAGTTCAATGTAGGTTGGGTGGAACGAAGTGGAACCCAACAAAACCTAAGTCAGTGTTGGGTTTCGCTAACGCTGCACCCAACCTACACCCTCAGGAGCTATTCAGAAACTAAAAATAAAAAGGTATGGCTGAATCCCTTGATATGACTAGTTTATGTCTTCTTTTTGGGGCGCAGTCCCTCTAACGCTCATTACTCATTACTTATTATTCATGAGTGCTCATCCCTTAGTTAGCATCGCTATCAATAACTACAACTATGGAAGTTTCTTGCGAGAAGCCATTGATAGTGCTCTAAATCAAACCTATGCTCCAATTGAAGTGATTGTGGTGGATGATGGTTCCACCGATAACTCACGAGAGATTATCGCTAATTATGGGGATAAAATTATTCCAATATTCAAAGCAAATGGAGGACAAGCTTCAGCCTTTAACGCAGGCTTTGCTGCTAGTCAAGGTGAAATTATTTGCTTTTTGGACTCTGACGACATGTGTTTACCAGAAAAGGTAGCAGAGATCGTAGCGGCATTTAGTGATCGCCAAGACGTAGGTTGGTGTTTTCATCCCCTCCAACAAGTAGATGAAAACGGCAAGCCATTGCCAGAGCCAAATCATCATCAAGGGACAATCAAGGAGTACGATTTGAGAACCCATATCAGAGGGGGCAAACTCAAAGATAAATTAGCATCTCTTCCCTCTACCTCTGGCTTGAGCTTTACCCGTTCCCATCTGCAACAAATTTTGCCAATGCCTGAAGCCAAAAGGATTGGTTTAAATGATGGCTACTTAGAATTTACTTCCATAGCTCTGAATCCAGGTTTGATTTTAGATAAAAAATTAGGACTGTATCGGATACATGGTGCTAATGCCTAC